>NZ_JBFTMS010000008.1:0-191597 GCF_056397085.1 Peribacillus sp. 05N428
GTTCGTCGAGCCAAGATTTTATTCCACGCTTCCTCCAGCCCTTACCTCACGATAAGTACCTTGCGCTTCCTTAGTGGTTGGTCGATGTGTACCCCCACAGTGGACTTTCACCACCTAGATAGATGCCATGCCTGGCACACAAGAAAAAAGGTGCCCCATTATCGGGACACCCTCCTTTCATTTGCTGTATTCTTTTTAGAACAAAAGTTCATCGGGATTGCTGCCGAAACGTTCATTTCTGTTCAAGGCATCTATTTGATTCATTTCATTTAAACTCAATGAAAAATCAAATACCTGCGCATTTTCCTTGATACGGGACGGCGTAATCGATTTAGGTATTACAACTAGATCATGTTGCAGGTGCCATCTAATCAATACTTGTGCTGAACTTTTCCCGTGCTTCTTTGCTATATGCTTAATTGTCGGCTCTTCCAAAAGGTTTCCTCTGCCTAGCGGGCTCCAAGATTCTACCTTTATTTCATGTTTTGCACAGTAATCACGAATTTCGACTTGAGTTAAAAGTGGATGCAATTCAATTTGATTGACGACCGGCTTCACTTCACTGTTTGCAAGTAAATTTTCCAAATGATGAACATGGAAATTACTTACACCGATTGATTTCACCTTTCCATCCTTATAAAGCTTCTCCAATGCCCTCCAGGTTTCCAGATATTTATCTTTTCCCGGCCAGTGGATCAGGTATAAATCCAAGTATTCCAATCCAAGGCGATTTAAACTATTCTCAAATGCCTTGAGCGTCGTTTCATATCCTTGCTCGGTATTCCACACTTTGGAGGTTATGAACAATTCTTCACGTGGCACTCCGCATTCCCGAATCGCTTGGCCTACACCTTCTTCATTTTCATAAATGGCCGCTGTATCAATCGCCCGATAACCGACTTCGATCGCTTTTTTGACGGACTCAACCGTTTCATTGCCGTTTTTCACTTTAAATACACCGAAACCCAACTGTGGCATTTTAACTCCATTATGTAAGGTGATCGTTTCCCCAATATTCGAAATCATTCCATCATTCCCCCTTACTTTTATTTACCAATTATACATCCCTCCACCTTCTATTTCTAACCATAAGCATCGGGATTTATATAGTCCCTTGAGTGAAAACCCATCCCTAAAGGCCATTTATATATATCAATGTAACATTTTATCTTTTTAATCATTCACTAAGTTAAATATTTTGTAAAAAAATGACGAAACATCTATCCTTAAAGGTATGTAATTCGTTACAATAGTATAGTTCGATTTTAAACCATGTAAAAAAGAAGGTGCCATCTTTAAAGAATAATCAAAACTAAAACTCCCATTCTAAATATTGAGGAGTGCAAACTGTCCTGCGCCCAATCATTGGCCACAAACTATATTCACTTCATATACTTGAAATCAAGGGAGTCCTCCATGTATGAATACCATACTCATCTTAACCGCGCTAATAATAATTTTTGCTTTGGTCTTTGACTTTATCAATGGCTTCCATGATACGGCTAACGCCATCGCTACAGCCGTATCAACCAAAGCACTTAAACCACGTCATGCAATCATCATGGCTGCGGTCATGAATTTATTGGGAGCATTGACCTTTACCGGTGT
This sequence comes from Peribacillus sp. 05N428, assembly GCF_056397085.1. Classification (NCBI taxonomy): domain Bacteria; kingdom Bacillati; phylum Bacillota; class Bacilli; order Caryophanales; family Bacillaceae; genus Peribacillus; species Peribacillus sp. 05N428. Next base: position 1,609 of record NZ_JBFTMS010000008.1, read on the forward strand.
AGCGCATACCATTACGAAGGATATCGTCGATCCTTTCACATTGAATAATGGTTCTTATGTTATCCTTGCTGCACTAATTTCGGCAATAATATGGAATTTAATCACTTGGTATTTTGGCATTCCAAGCAGTTCCTCCCATGCGATCATTGGTTCAATAGCTGGAGCGGCCATCGTGGCCAGTGGATTCGATGCGATTAAATGGAGTGGATTCACTAAAATTGTACAAGCATTGATCCTATCTCCCATCCTTGCCTTTACGCTTGGATTCATTGTTTACAGTATCTTCAAGGTAGTATTCAAAAATAATAATTTAGGAAAAACCAATACACGATTCAGGAGAATACAAATTGTCACAGCGGCCATCCAGTCTTATACACATGGGACGAATGATGCTCAAAAATCCATGGGTATCATCACGATGGCTTTGATCGCTAACGGATATGCCTCTACCTCTGAAGTTCCTTTCTGGGTACAATTATCTTGCGCTATAGCCATGGCGCTTGGTACATCGATCGGAGGTTGGAAGATCATCAAAACCGTTGGCGGTAAAATCATGAAAATCCGCCCGGTTAATGGCGTTGCTGCCGATATGACTGGAGCAGCGATCATTTTCGGTGCAACCTTCCTGCATATGCCGGTCAGCACGACACATGTCATTTCTTCTTCAATACTTGGGGTCGGTTCTGCACACCGCATCAAAGGGGTAAAATGGGGAACCGCAAAAAACATGCTGGTCACTTGGTTCATTACATTGCCAATTTCTGCTTCCTTAGCTGGAATCATTTACTATTTGATTGCTTTATTTTTATAAAACCTTTTGCCTTTCCATATCGGAAAGGCTTTTTTTTTACAAATCCCCCTTATAAATGCAGGGTTTTTCCCTTTTTTTAATTTTCCTTGTTTTTTTATGTAAAGTTTTATTAAGATTTTGTAAATTTTCGTCGAAAAACCTTCCCGGATACTACATGAATTCGTTACAATCAATTTGTTAATACTAAGCGTACGACTAAAGTGCGTAAATTTGCATGACTAATTGGGAGGCTTTAACATGGCTTTTAAATCAAAAAAAGACAAATTCGCGGTAATGCTTTTTAACATCGCTCAAAACCTTAAAGAAGGTGCTGACTATTTCGCGGATTATAAACTCAAGAACATCTCCGATCTCAAAGTATTTTCAGATACCATGAAAGACTATGAGCATAAAGGCGATTCAATGGTTCATAATGTGATCAAAGAGCTGAACAATGCTTTCATCACTCCTATCGAACGGGAGGATATCCTTGAATTAACCATGAGAATGGATGATGTCATAGACGGTTTGGAACACTGTGCGGCATTATTCGAAATGTACTCAATTGTCAATGCAGATGAGTATATGCTTAAGTTTGTGGATGCAATCAAACAGTGTACGTATGAGATTGAAAATGCTGTCGATACACTATCCACTAAAAAATTACCAATGATTCGTGAACATGCAATCAAAATTAAAGATCTTGAATCCGTTTGTGACGGAATCCAACGTCAATCAATCAAAAACTTGTTTACAGTTGAAAAAGACCCAATCAGGATCATTCAATATAAAGAAATTTACGAAAGCCTTGAAGAGATTGCCGATCACTGTCAAGCGGTGGCCAATACACTTGAAACAATCATAATGAAAAACGCCTAAGGAGTACCCCAATAAATGGATACTTTATTAATTATAACAATATTAATCGTTTTCTTTGCTTTAGCATTTGACTTCATCAATGGTTTTCATGATACAGCCAATGCAATAGCGACTGCCGTTTCAACAAAGGCCTTGAAGCCTAGGCATGCCATCATCATGGCAGCCGTCATGAATTTCGTCGGTGCCATGACATTTACTGGAGTGGCGAAGACCATAACGAAGGATATCGTGGATCCGTTCACGCTTCCGAATGGTTCATATGTAATAATGGCTGCTCTACTTGCCGCTATCATATGGAACCTTCTAACGTGGTATTACGGAATACCAAGCAGTTCCTCCCATGCATTGATTGGTTCGATTGCTGGTGCAGCCATTGCTGCAGCAGGATTCGCTGGAATTAACTGGGGAGGATTCATGAAAATTCTTCAAGCTTTGATCTTCTCCCCACTAATTGCTTTTGCAATCGGGTTTATCGTATACAGCATCTTTAAAGTTGTCTTTAAAAACAATAACCTGACAAAAACAAACCAAAGATTCCGGACTATACAGATTGCTACTGCAGCACTTCAATCGTATACCCACGGAACGAACGACGCACAAAAAGCGATGGGTATCATCACGATGGCCCTTATTGCAAATGGTTATGCATCAAGTACCGATATCGCCTTCTGGGTTCAGTTCTCCTGTGCGCTCGCAATGGGACTTGGAACTTCCGTCGGCGGATGGAAAATCATTAAGACCGTTGGCGGCAAAATCATGAAAATCCGCCCGGTCAATGGTGTTGCAGCCGATTTAACCGGAGCCTTCATCATTTTCGGCGCGACTGTAATACACATGCCAGTCAGTACAACCCATGTTATTTCGTCTTCAATCCTTGGTGTTGGATCTGCGCATCGTGTCAAGGGCGTAAAATGGGGAACGGCAAAAAGAATGATCATCACTTGGTTCATTACCATTCCCATCTCGGCAACATTAGCTGGTTTGATTTATCTTTTAATTAACTTCTTATTCTAAAATAAAATCCCTTCCGGTTTCCATCGGTAGGGATTTTCTGTTTTACAAAGGATTTATCTATGCTTATCAATAGGAAATCGTTTAAAATTCAAGGAGAAGGAATTTTTTTAGCGAGGGGCAAAATAAGAATGAAGGAATTCGAAAAAAATAGAGATATTTTTAAAGACCTTTATGGAGATATGATGGAGTTTGCCGATAGAATCAGTTCTGTTTTAGGTTGCCCCATTACAATCGAGGACGGTAACCACCGCTTACTTGCTTATAGCACTCACGATGATACTACGGATCAGGCCCGTATCATGACCATAATCGGAAGACGTGTCCCTGAAAAGGTTATCAACAGTTTATGGAAAGATGGCTTCATCCCTGCGTTATTGAAGGAAGATGCCCCCATTAAAATCGGGGCCATCAATGATGTCGGTCTCGGTAACAGGGTTGCGGTTTCCATCCGGAAAAATAATGAAGTACTTGGATTCATTTGGGCCTTGGAAGTAAATGAACCTTTCACAGAAGAAGATATGAAATTTCTGCAATTCGCTGCCAAGGAGGCAAAGAACCAGTTACAGCAATTGCAATTGAAAAAGAAAAGGAAAGAAGCAGGTCATCAAGAGTTTCTTTGGCGCATGTTGACCGGGCACTACCAAGAGGAATCGGAAATAATTGAAAATTACAAGAAATTCTCAATCCATGTTCCAGTGGTTTTTTCCATATTGGTATTCGAATTTCCTAAAGAGATCAATCGCGAAGTGGAGCGCTACATTTCATACATGTTAACGACCACTCAAAAGATAAACAGTTCCTTATTTGCCATTGACCATAACAAGCTCATTCTTTTCGCGGGAGCCAACCAGGAAAACAGCCCTTCTTTCACTTCATCGATTTATGAGTTCATCCCTTTTTTCATTCTGGAGATGAAACGGCGTTTCGGTGTTGAGCATATCCTTGGAACGGCTGGCAATATGTATAAAAACTTAATGGATGTTAAATCAAGTTACGAAGAAGCTCTATACACCCTAAAAATGAAGAATATATTCCCTGATGACATGGCACTCATTTTACATTATGAAGAACTTGGCATGTTTCAAATGATTGAATCACTCGCAAGCAACAAACAGCGTCGTGTTCATCCTTCCATCCTTAAACTTAAAGCATACGATATGAAAAACCAGACGGAATTGCTGCAAACACTCACCGTCTATCTAGAGAAAGACTGCAACCCAAATGAAGCTTCAAAAAATCTTCATATCCATGTAAATACATTGAATTACCGATTAAAAAGAATCTCTGAAGTGGGAAATATTCGATTAAAAGACCCTATTCAAAAAATGTCCCTCTTTCTTAACATTAAACTTAATCAATATGATGAATTTTTCAAAAAAAATTAATGATATATTCCCAGATATGGAATACTAAAAGAAGTGTGGAAAGGTTGATCATATGAAATTAGAAACAAAAGAAGAACTTGAAAAAGAATTAACAATCATTGAAAAATGGGAGAAAGATCAGAAAGGACTATGGTTTTGGGAACGGATTGGGCGCATCCCCTTCAAGCTATTGGATAAGTTGACACCGGATTTCATTCAGAAAAAATTGGGTGTCATGCTTGATGAAATCGGCAGCTACATTCAGAATGGCGGAAAATATTTAACGAAAGAAGCCCATATTCTAAGTCAGCTGCAAGCCAAGGTTCCCGATTTGAATATTAATGGCCTGGAAGATGTTTCAAGCATCCCCCTCCATATCATGGATAGCGTGAGTCAGGATATTAAAACTTCAGGCAGCAAATTGGCAACGGTTCAAGGTGCCACTACCGGGATTGGCGGAATCTTCACCTTGGCCATGGACATCCCGCTTCTTCTCGGGATGTCCATCAAAACCCTTCAGGATATCGCCATCACATATGGCTTCAATCCTAGAGACCGCCAAGAACGTATTTTCATCGTCAAATGTCTGCAATTTACAACATCGGATGTTGTCGGAAAAAAGGCTCTATTAAATGAATTGTCGAAAATGAACCAGACGGATTCCCAATCAAAAAGGGAAATAGCCTCCGAACTCCAGGGATGGCGAGAAGTCGTTTATACATACCGCGATCAGTTTGGCTGGAAAAAGCTTTTGCAAATGGTTCCTGTTGCCGGAATAATATTTGGCGCCATTACAAATCGTTCGATGATTGCCGATATCGCCGATACGGGAATCATGCTTTACAAGAAAAGAAGGATTCTAGAGCGCATTCAAGAACCTATTGCAAAGTATTGATTTCATTTTAAAAAGGTCTTGATCCTGGCAAGTCCATGTTTTTTGAAACTGCGTTTGTGGAATTCCACAAATACACCTTTTTCATTTTTCTGATTTCCACATACTAACTGTTTCTTTTTCCAACTATACTTGTGATACAAATAGTAAAACATATTATTGGAGGGATTAAGATGAGAATAGGAATTCCAAAAGAGATTAAAAACAATGAAAATCGTGTAGCTATCACTCCAGCTGGGGTCGTGGCATTAGTCAATGCAGGACATGAAGTATTAATCGAAATGAACGCGGGTCTAGGAAGCAGTTTCACAAATGAAGCATATCAAGAAGCTGGTGCCGTTATAGTCGAGGACGCTGCTAGCGTTTGGGCAAGTACAGAAATGATCATGAAAGTAAAAGAACCTATCTCATCTGAATATAAATATTTCAGAAAAGATTTAATCCTTTTCACATATTTACATCTTGCGGCAGAACCGGCACTAGCTCAGGCACTAAAAGAAAGCGGTGTCTTGGCCATTGCTTATGAAACGGTTGCAGTAAACCGCACACTTCCATTATTGACACCAATGAGTGAAGTTGCAGGACGCATGGCTGCACAAATCGGTGCTCAGTTCCTTGAAAAAAATAACGGCGGTAAAGGAATACTCTTAAGCGGAGTTCCTGGAGTTAAACGCGGTAAAGTCGCTGTAATCGGCGGAGGAATGGTTGGAACGAATGCTGCTAAAATCGCTATTGGTTTAGGCGCAGATGTTACCATTCTTGACTTAAGCCCTGACCGCCTGCGTCAGCTTGATGATATTTTCGGAAATGAACTGACTACACTCATCTCCAACCCTTATAACATTGCAGAAGCAGTCAAAGATGCCGATTTAGTAATCGGTGCTGTATTGATTCCAGGTGCTAAAGCTCCTAAGCTCGTTACTGAAGAAATGGTTAAAACGATGTCTCCAGGTTCAGTCATTGTCGATGTTGCAATCGACCAAGGCGGTATCTTTGAAACGGTCGACCACATAACAACACATGATAACCCTACTTATGTAAAACATGGAGTAGTTCATTATGCAGTGGCGAATATGCCAGGGGCAGTGCCTCAAACTTCTACAGTAGCTTTAACTAACGTAACAGTACCATTTGCTCTTCAAATTGCAAATAAAGGTGCCATCAAAGCGATCCTTGAAAATGATGCTCTTGCAAAAGGCGTCAATGTGGCGAACGGTGAAATCACGTTCGAAGCAGTTGCCACAGACCTTGGCTACAATTACGTAAGTGTTGAAAACGCCTTAAACCCGAATAACATTAACGCTTAATATAAATAAGACTCCAGAATCTTGTCTGGAGTCTTATTTTTTTTGGACGAGGGCCTCGATGAAGCTGAGTTTCTTCGTATGATAACCGGATCAGGCCGGGATATTCCGCACAAGGGTCGAATTATCCTCATATGGGTTGGATTATCTGCTCGGACGGGCGATTTTTCCGGAGATATAAGATATGCCACTTCTTGATCAAGTCTGCCCTTTCCCCGGTTGATGTTCTTACTAATCATACAAAATAGAATATTCCTCTTAATCTATGAAAATCTTTCCAGGATTCATTATTCCTTTCGGATCCAAAGCCTGTTTGATCGTTTTCATCACTTCATAAGCAGCTCCATGCTCCCTTCGCTGATACTTCGATTTTCCAAGTCCTACCCCATGTTCACCCGTACATGTACCGCCTTTTGTTAATGCATATTCGACGATTTCTTCATTTAACCTCTTCGCTTCTTTAACTTCTTCAGGATTTTTTAAATCAATCATGAACAATACGTGATAATTCCCGTCACCTACATGTCCTACAATCGCACCCTCCACTTTGGATTTTTCGACTTTCTTCCTTGTATCCAGTATGGCATTCGATAATTCATGTAGTGGCACACTTACGTCAGTCACCATAAGCCTTTTTCCGGGTGCACTATGAATGAAAGCGTACGCGAGATTATGGCGCGCTTCCCATAAGGCGTTCCGTGCTTTTGAATCGGTTTCAAACTGGATATCTCCACAGCCAAAATCACTTACGATTTCCTTGGCAAATTTGACGTCCTGTTCCAGTCCGGCAAAATTCCCATGAAACTCGAGGAATAGAGTTGGTTGGACATCATAGGATTTGTCCATGAATTGATTAACTTTTTTTATGGACTCGGCATCCACCAATTCAATTCGTGCAATCGGGATTCCAGCAAGCATGATCCCATTAACCGCAGATACTGCCTGTTCGACGGTTGGAAATGAGGCTCTTCCGGCCATTGTGACTTCAGGGATGCCATATACCTTCAATGTCAGTTCAGTAAATACACCCAGCGTACCTTCAGAGCCGACAAACAAGCCATTCAAATGAATGCCTGAAGATGATTTTGTCGCTAAGCTTCCGGAATGAATCACTTCACCGTTTGCTAAAACCACTTCCAAATCCCTGACTTGATCGCGCATTATCCCATATTTAACCGAGGTCGTCCCACTTGCATTCGTAGCTGCCATCCCACCCAATGTAGCATCGGCGCCAGGATCGACGGAAAAGAACAAACCGTATTTTTTTAATTCTTTATTAAGTTGCGTCCTTGTCACACCCGGTTGGACCTTAACAAGGAAATCATTTTCCCTGATTTCCAATATTTGATTCATCAAGGACAAATCCAGGGAAATACCCCCTTTGACTGGAACGACATGCCCCTCCAAACTTGATCCTAACCCAAAAGGAATGACTGGTATTTCATGCTCATTCGCATAACGCATGACTGCGCTTACTTCTGCAGTATCCCTTGGATATATGACCATATCCGGTAAATGAGGGGTGTGATATGATTCATCATGGCTGTGCTGTTCCAATAAAGTTTCATTCACCGTTACTTGTTCTTCCGAAAGTATCTTCCTTAATTCTTCTATATAACCTTTCATTATTGCAGCCCCCTCTTTTCTCCAAACATTCTGAAAATATTACACGAATGAGATTGCCCGCTAATAGGCAATCCATCTTTCTTCATTTACTGAAACCTTTCGTTTTATCCGTGCAGGCCTTCATTGCTTGCAGAATGCTGGATCTTAGCTGATTCTCTTCTAAAGACGCTACCGCAGATATCGTTGATCCGCCCGGCGTGCAGACATCATCCTTTAAAGCAGCAGGATGCCTTTCCGTTTCCAGTACCATTTTAGCAGCTCCCATTACAGCTTGTGCTGCCATTCGGTATGCTTGTTTTCGTGGAATGCCATCACGGACCCCTCCATCAGCCAGCGCCTCGATGAACATATAAACATAAGCAGGCGACGAACCGCTGATGGCCGGAACTGCGTCCATCAAATCTTCATGCAGGATTTCCGTTTTACCGAAACTATTCAGCAGTGCAGTCACATCCTCTATATCAGCATCGGTAATTTCATCATTGATGCACATGGCAGTCATGCCTTCACCGACAAACGAAGGAGTGTTTGGCATCGTCCGGACAACCTTCACTCTTTTTTCGAAACTTTTCTCAACTAGAGATACAGTGATCCCTGCTGCCATAGTAATGATAACGGTGTCTTCTTTAACATGATTCTTCACTTCTTCAAGTACTTGCTTATGCATGGCAGGTTGGATCCCCAGAAAGAGAAAATCGGCAAAACCGGCAACCTCTTTATTATCCAAAGTACCTCTAACGTTATATTTCGTGGTGATTTTAGTTTTGGTCTCCGCACTCGAAGTACTGACCATGATTCCTTCAGGTGAAATGACCTCTGCATGCAGCATGCCCTCAAGCATTGCCTCACCCATTTTGCCGCATCCAATAAACCCGATTTTTTTATTCATATCTTACACTTCCAATCATAAGTTCATCTATGTTCCACTTTATTATATCGAATATGATAAATGGAAACACGTTGGAGATATTAATCAGGAAGGATTTGGTGGTTTCTGGTCGAATTACTTAAAGTGATATGGATGAATCTTTATATTCACCTTTACGCAATATAGTCAAGTAATTGAATTCTTTTGCAAAAAAAAATCGTTGACTAATTGGTCATTAGAGATTTATAATTTTGACCTATTAGTCACAAACGAATAAGAAATACAGTTATAGAAATGGAGAAATGCTATGCAAATGGAAAAAAAAGCGGTCAATACCAAGCTTGTCTTAACAGGATTGATCATAGGAATGTTTTTCAGTTCATTGGAACAGACGATCGTCGGTACGGCCATGCCGACAATTATCGGGGAATTGAATGGTTTCACCATCTTTGCATGGGTAACGACTGCCTATTTAATAGCCTCAACGACTGTTGTACCCATTGTTGGAAAGCTATCTGATTTATATGGCAGGCGTTCCCTTTATCTGCTTGGCACAATCATATTTACGATCGGTTCGTTTTTATGTGCCACAGCCACTTCGATGGAGCAATTGATCATCTACAGAGGTCTGCAGGGAATCGGCGGCGGAATGATCATGCCTTTATCCCAAACAATCATCGGCGATATATTCTCTGCGGAACAAAGAGCCAAATGGCAGGGTGTATTCGGAGCCCTTTTTGGATTAAGTTCTGTCATCGGCCCTTTTCTGGGCGGCCTGATCGTTGACCATATCAGCTGGCATTGGATCTTTTTGATCAATGTACCGACGGGCTTACTATCGGCCATTTTGATTTATGTAGGACTGAAACATGAAGCGATAAGGAAAACCGAGAAAGTGAATATCGATTATCTAGGGATCTTCACCTTGATTCCTGGTATTGTCCTGTTATTGCTTGGCTTGACCTTCGGTGGTGATAAATTCGAATGGTTATCACTGGAATCTATCTTGATTTTCGGCAGCACCATTGTCTTCATTGTCCTATTCATCATTTTTGAAAGAAGAGCGGTCGAACCGATCCTTGATTTATCCCTCTTTAAAAATAGGGTTTTTTCCACCACGAATATTTTAGGATTCCTGCTTGGCCTTGGCATGTTTGGGGCAATCATGTTCGTCCCGCTGTTCATGCAAGGAGTTTTGGGAGTTTCACCAACAAAAGCGGGATCGACCATGACTCCAATGATGATCGGTATGATTCTTTCCAGCATCATTGGCGGGCGGTTACTTTTGAAATTCCGTTTTCGTACCGTGCTTACCTTTGGAATGGCCTTTGCGACGCTTGGCTTTTTCCTAATGAGTACGATGGACGGCAGTACGACTATATTCACTGCGTACTCATTCATGGCCATCCTTGGGATAGGTATGGGGCTTGTCATGCCGACATTGATGATTGCCGTTCAAAACGAATTTCCAAAATCGCAGCTCGGGTCGGTTACAGCGGCTTCAACTTTCTTCCGATCAATAGGTGGAACGATGGGCATCACGATTTTGAATGCTGTCATGAATCACAATCTCCAGCAAAATATGGATGATGCGGTCGTAAGTCAAAAGGACCCTGTATTGCATGAAGCACTGAAAGCATTAGCCGATAAAACGGATACGTTATTCAACATCATGCTTTATCCTGAAAACCTTAAAATGCCCGCAGAAGTCAGCAATGTCCTTGTAAAAACGATAGAAAATGCTTGGATCGATGCATTCTCCAGTGTTTTCATCACCGGTATCTTTTTTGTTTCCGCAGGGATATTAGTGGCACTTTCCGTGGGTTCGGGCCGAATCAAAAGAGATCAAGAAACGGAAAAAGAATTAGGCTAAAATATGCTCGGGACCGGCTGATATAATCAGCCGGCCTTTTTCATCCCTTCAATCCTATGTTTCTTTTTCATTGATAAGGGAATTTTACCTATATGAGACTAAATGGGGTGATACTATGAACAAGATAAACGATTCAATTTTGCCTGCAGATTTTTATCAGCAGCCCACGCTTGAACTGGCAAAATCCCTTCTTGGCTGCCTGATCGTAAAAGAAACAGCGGATGGAACCGCTTCTGGATTCATTGTTGAAACAGAGGCCTATATTGGACCTGGGGACAGGGCCGCACATAGTTTTGGAAATAGACGGACAAAACGGACGGAAGTGATGTTCGGAAATTCCGGTTTGATCTATACATACGTCATGGACACACATACACTGGTCAATGTCGTAAGCGGCGGACCTGAAAATCCGGAAGCCATATTAATTCGCGCGATTGAACCGTATTCAGGTCTCGAGTTAATGCAGGAAAGACGCGGAATTGCCGATATTCGTAAATGGACCGATGGACCAGGGAAGCTAACAAAGGCACTAGGCATCACCATGGATGATTATGGTCGATCTTTTACGGACCCCCCGCTTTATCTGGCTGCAGGAAAAAAGCCTGGCCACATATCCAGCGGCCCCCGCGTCGGAATCGACAACTCCGGGGAAGCAAAAGATTACCCTTGGCGTTTCTGGGTTACCGACAATCCATATATATCCCGTAAGAACTTAATTAAAAACAGGGGACCAAAATAGTCTCCGTGATGTTATCCCCTCTAAGTGAACTGTATAAACTCTGTGGATGTTACGCAACTTTGAGGGGATTTTACTATGTCCGTAAGCATTCCGATATATCAAAAAGTAGTGAATGAAAGCTTTAGGTATCCAGCCAATTACCCCGGTAATAATATCTAAATGTTTGGTATGAAATCCATATATAATCAGCCATTCAAAAAAGCCATTCCCCTACTCAAAGTATCATCACATAGTAAAATCGTGAGCCTGATGCCCCCTACGTACAAAATTAAAAAATTAATCACGGAAAGGTAAGGATTTATTATTCTTACCTTTCTTTTAATTACCGTAACTCAAACTTCCATTATACGAAATGCTCTTTTGAGTTTACTAGCTATCCATTTATGCAAAATTCCAAGATTTGGTCCTCTTATACTCCAATGAACCCACCCGATGTACCAAACTCCCATTTTCCTGTAACAGAATAACCCGAAAAATGATGAAAAAGTTGAATTTTATTGATATGGGCCATGTTTTTTATATTCCATACCTTTATAATATAAATGCTAGATATTTTTTTACCACATCAGGAGGAACTTTCCTAAATGAACAATTCTAAAAACTCTTTCATTCTTGCGGGGACCATTATAGGTACCCTAATCGCCGGCACTTCTGCTTATGCTGGTTCTTATCAAGTTAAATCAGGGGACACCCTAGATAAAATCTCTAAAGCCAATAATACAACTGTCCAGCACTTAAAATCTCAAAACCATTTGACTAGTAACCTTATTTTTCCCGGYCAAGTCTTGAAATTTAATACTCTTAACAACAGTACAGTTAAAAATAAAGATAAAACCGAAAAATATGTGGTTAAACTTGGGGATTCTTTATCTAAAATTGCCAATAAATATAATGTATCCGTTAGTGCCCTGCTTAAATTAAACCCTAGTATTTCTAATTCGGACCGGATATATATTGGCCAAACCATCCGGGTTTCCGGACAAGCCTCTGGATCCAGCTCTACGGCTAAAAACAGTTCAAATGCTACATATAAAGTCAAATCCGGGGATACACTGGGCAAAATTGCCAGAGTCAATAATATGACTGTCCAACAATTAAAGTCTATAAACCATTTGACTAGCACTCTCATTTTTCCCGGCCAGGTCTTGAAGGTTAATGCCATTACCAGCAACCCGGATAAAAGTAAAAATACAACAGACGTTTATGTCGTTAAATTAGGGGATTCCTTATCAACAATCGCTAAAAGATATAACCTTTCCCTTAGTGCCTTACTTAAAATAAACCCTAATATTTCTAACTCAGATCGTATTCGTATCGGCCAAACCATCCGGGTTTCAGGGAAGGCCTCGGCATCTGCAAGTAATAAACCGTCCAAATCCACCAAAGCAGATCAAGTTTTGGCAGCTGGTGCTAAATACATGGGAGCCAAGTATGTTTACGGTGCGAGCACTTCACGCACTGACGTATTTGATTGCTCATCCTTCACATTAAGGGCATTCCAAAGTGCAGGTATTTCCTTGCCTCGAAATTCAGTGGCCCAATCAAACGTTGGTACAGCTGTATCCTCGAAAGCCCTGCAAAAAGGGGATTTAGTATATTTTGATACCAATAATGATGGAGTAATCAATCATGTAGGAATTTATGCCGGTAACGGTCAAATGCTGAATGCTTCGACATCTAAAGGTGTTTCCTACGCTAACATCAACAATTCCTACTGGGGACCTAGCTTTGTGAAGGCGGTCCGGGTTCTTAACTAAATGATGATGACAGTAAACGATAAAGAGCAAAAAAGCGTGGTTTGATAAAATATCATACACGCTTTTTTGCGTATCATAATGTAAAATAGCCGCCAACTGGTGTTACGATACAAATGCACTAGTAGGTTCCATATTACAATTTCCTTTGTAATGAGGAAAACAAGCTTCCATTTCAGATTGTCCCTTAAGGAGAGTCCCTCCACTGTCAGATACTGGTCATATTTTCATAAAAAATATATTTTTTTTCAGTTCTATTAGTCTCTTTAGCAAGTAACATTTTCATCACTTTTGCTGGATTACCCGCAATGATGAAAAATTGTAGCATAAATACTTTTAGTGATTATCGATTCTGCCAATTACACACCTGACAAAATAGTATCCTGGCTCCTATCCAGCAATTATCATTTATATTAACTAGCTGACTTCAGAGCAGTTACCTTTTCCAAGGCAAAACAATAGGTAGAGATAATGGCTCCAAGACTCTCTCAATATAAAATGATATAATATTCAAAAAAATTAAAAATCATTTTACACCGTTACCTACAAATGTTCCCACATCATTATCTTTTTGACTCATTTCTTGCGCATTAACCTTTACATCTCCACAATCGCATAAAAGCGCAATAATTCAATTGTGGTTTATTATTTATAACTGGAAATTTATTTTTAATTTGTTAAAGTATTAAGTCTTTTTTTTATAGTTGATTTTACGATTAAAAATACTCAAAACACTTAAAAGTATTGCAAAAAATACAAAGTAAACTAAACCTTCACTAGTAAACCCGAATTTGTAAAAGATAATAGTAGCAATAATAAACACACCAGTTAAAAAGATTTTATAAGACCAATACTTACTCATTATCAACACCTCTTTTCAATTTTAAAAATCTGAATAGGTAGTTTTAGTTGCCCCCTTAAAATTCTTCTCTTTATAATATACAAATTTAAGTTGTCCTTTTTTATTAGATTTTGAACTTCTTTTGATATATACCTTGTATGACATATAGCCCTTTGAATATTCCTTTATTCCAAATGCAGATCCAGCTAAAAATGATGTAACACTCATTCCAGGAATCAAACCAGCAGCTCCTATTGCTAATGAACCGACTAATAATCCTTTTGATCTATTCTTATTACTAAAATACAATTTGTAATTTGTTGGCAAAATTGGTTTAGACATACATTGATATGCCGGATAACAAGCTTCTGCAGTTTTATTGGGAAACACTGGTGTAATTATACTAAATACTAAAATTAAAACAAATGTACTCTTATAAAATTTTTTTATCATCTCATTATCCCCCAATATTTTAATTTTATGTATAATTATTAAACTCATCGTTTTCGTTTAGCTAATTCATACTATTTTTTTTCGATTATACAGTCGATAAAGTTAAAGGGAATGCCTTCGTGCTCTGATTAATCGAGTAAATGCTGACAAAGCGCAAAGAAATTGATTTGGTTACTTAGGTTTTTATTTATGTATTTCATCGTCGAAGCGTTTCATATTAAGAGAATCCTGGAAGCGTTAATACGAATTCTCGGATTGTATTGGGGCTCCGAAGATCCGTCCGATTGTATTTACTACATTATCCTCTCTTTCCTCATACCTGGAGCATTAACCTTTGCATTTCCACAATCGCATAATTCAGTTGATTACTGATACGGACTCCTTCAAAGCTTGATAATTCCTTTCGTTGGCCTATTTCATCCTTCTTTTTTCTATGATAGGTAATCGTTTGTTGTAATAACCAAGCCTTTCTTAATAACATTTCCCTCACCTGCCTGTTTAGTTAGATGCCTTTCCTGCATTTCAACTTGCTTTCTATGGACTTTTTCTTCTATAAGATCTATGAACATCTGATTATTATTGAGATTTTCTTTATTAAACTCTATTAACCGCGCTAATGATACATTTTTACGCATTGTTTGGATCTCCTTCTCTACAGAAATTGCGATAAGAATATTTTTCCTATTACTTCATGATATCTTCATAATACTCTTAGTTTAAAAATTCTTGGTTTCAATTTTGAAATGACAGTTACCAATATTGGTATTGTCTTTTTGGATATATCCTGTTCAGTTTTTCAACTTGCATTATTGTCCTTGATTTGGCCGTGCAGATCTAAGTAAGTACATTATTTCCAACAAAAAAAGGCCTTCATCACAGAAGACCTTTTCAGAAAGTATACTAATAAGAAGAGTAAGTTTGCCTGAGCTTTTTTCTTTCAAAAACGTTCCAGGCGCTTTCAGAAATCAGCTCCCTTTAACGCCGACTGTCTGCCAAGCCTCCTCAAAGCAAGCGCCTGTGGTGTCTCGGCTAGCCAGTTACTCGGCAGGAGTGTCGCAAATTTCTTCCATCCTTTATGAATTACTGTAAAAAAACAGCAAGGATCACCTCGTCTTAAATTGGTTCGGATGTGTCCAGCCTACGTTTTTTTTAAAATTACATTTCAGTCGATTCCAGAAATCCGCTCCCTTTCCGCCGACTGTCTGCCAAGCCTCCTCGACGTAAACGTCTCCGGGGTCTCGGCTAGCCAGTTACTCGGCAGGAGTGTCGCAAATTTCTTCCATCCTTTAAGGATTAATGTAAAAAAACCTCAAGAATCAACTCGTCTTAAACTTTGTTCGGGATGAGCCTAGACTACGGTTTTTTCTTAAATTACATTTCAGTCGATTCCAGTAATCCGCTCCCTTTCCGCCGGCTGTCTGCCAAGCTACCTCAAAGCAAGCGCCTGTGGTGTCTCGGCTAGCCAGTTACTCGGCAGGAGTGGTCGCAAATTTCTTCCATCCTTTAAGGATTAATGTAAAAAAACTCAAGGATCACCTCGTCTTAAACTTTGTTCGGGATGAGCCTAGACTACGCTTTTTTCTTAAATTACATTTCAGTCGATTCCAGAAATCCGCTTCCTTTCCGCCGGCTTTCTGCCAAGCCACCTCAAAGCAAGCGCCTGTGGTGTCTCGGCTACCAGTTATTCGGCGGAGTATTTCATAATTCTTCAATCTAGTGAGGTTTCATAAACATTCTAGTGTTTAATCAGGGTTGAGTGCATTCGAACATGGAATTACTTTAGTTTCTCTTGCTCTTCAAGGTACTGCCTTATTTTTTTCAAATAATCCGGTGCATCCATTTGATCTTTCACGACCAGTTCTATAAGGCAAAGTTTATCGGCGTTCATATCTTGGGCATTTGTAATGGCTTCATCCAGTTCACCATTCGTCTCGACTCTTGCTGTGAATGCCTCTTGACCAAATGCTTCAGCCAGTTTTGTATAATTCCACTCTGGTATCTCGTTGTATTTCTGTTTTTCTATATCGACTTTTACGTTTAAGAATTTTTCTATCGTATAGCCGTTATTGTTGAGGATAAACACGATGGGCTTACACCCGTTTTCCAGCATCGAGCTTATTTCCTGTGCTGTCAGCTGTATCGATCCGTCCCCGGTAAACAAAAGAACACGCCGGTTTCTATCCGCTATACAAGCACCGAAAGCTGCGGGCGTCGCATAACCAATGCTTTGCCAGCCTCCCTGGGCTATGTAGGTCGCCCCTTTCGGCAATCTGACCTGTGACATGCCATAAGAGAATGTTCCTGTTTCCGTGACCACAATATCATTTTCCTTCAACATTTGCTGAATTCGAGGATAATAGGAAGTCGCTTTCAGTGGTGCTGACGGGTCTTCCACCATTGTGTCATACGGAAACGAGATGTTTCCGACAGATTCGTTCTGACGGTAGCCAATGTCCTGGAGCGCATTTAGTATTTCCTCCGCCTTGACATTCATATAACTGGCTTCCCCCACTTTTAATGTGTCAGGCTGTATTTCCACCATTTTCAACGGGTTAAGCTTTGCTGTACCTTTGGAAGTATTGACGTCTGACCAAACAGCACCAACGGCTATGATCAAATCCGCTTCTTCAACAGTCTCAGTTACATCCTTACTTCCGAAAGCTCCGCCGTATACACCAATATACTGGGGATGACTCTCATCAAACCCGCTTTTCCCCTGCATCAATGAAGCAACTGGAACATTTAACCTCTCAGCGAGCTGCAGTACGGGTTTCTGCAAGTTATAACGAAGTGTTTTCACGTCGACAAGCAGAACGGCTTTATTTACATGTTCTAACATGCCTTTTATATGCTTCACTGCTGACTGCAAAGCATCGACATTCGTTTTGGTCATGTTTTCTGATGTCTTACCGTGAGAAAGCAATGGTTTTTCAACGAGATCGATAGCCACCACCAAATAAACGGGCTTTTTCTTTTCTTTCGCGATTTTGATTGTAGCCGGTATCTCCCTAGCTGCGTTTTCTGGTGTAAGTATTGCTGTATAACCGGTAATATGCTCATAAACCTTACGGAAAACATCAAAATCTCCATCCATTAACGTATGGTGGGCAAGCTCCTTTTCCTGCTGCATCATGGTCTTTGGCGAGCCGACAATATGGATGAGCGGCACATTTTCACTGTACGCTCCAGCGATTGCATTACATGCGCTCATTTCACCGACACCAAAGGTGGTTATCAGTGCCGACATGCCCTTCACCCGGGCATATGCGTCCGCTGCGTATCCAGCATTGAGTTCATTTCGTCCATTAATAAACTCAATCCCATCGTAATCTTCCAAAGTATCTAGCAATGAGAAATTATAGTCTCCGGGCACACCAAAAATCTCTGTAATGCCTTCTGCTTTTAAGCAGTCGTATAAATATTGTCCCAAGGTTGTGTTTTCAGCCAAGTCAATCACTCCTTCAATCGATTACTCTCTACTTTATTTATACCCAAACATAAGTAGGTTAACCGTATAAGTATCCATCTACTTTAATGTGGGTGGCGTCTCTATTACTCTAGTTTTAGCTTTGATAAATGAAATGAGTGAGACTATCCCAGGCATGATTCTTATAAAAAATGATTCAATTCCAAATCAAAATATCTGAAAATTCTTGATTTCGCTTCTGTTTTTGATTTATATTTGAATCACCGGCACAGTGGATAAGGGGGAAAATGATGAGTGATAACAACGTCAAAAGAGTTTTGGAATGCATTATCAACACATCCAATAATAATATTACCGTGACCGATGAAAAAGGATTCATTTTATTCACGAATCCTAACCATTGGTGGATATATGGAATTGAACCGGAACATTACCTTGGAAAGTCCGTTTACCAGCTCGAAACGGAAGGAATCCTTTCACCTTCGATTTCCGCCATGGTATTGAAAGAGAAAACACCTATCCAGATCATGCAGCAAACGAAGACGGGAAAAATCGTCATGTCGACGGCCTATCCCATCTTTGATGATGATGGTGAATTGATTCGTGTCGTCAGCTATGCCCAAGATCAAACTGAAATCAGGAACCTCCAGGATCAGTACGGTCAATTGGAGAAAAAGATTCAAGAATACCAATCGGAGGTCGAGGAACTAAGGGAACAGGAGGAGTTAATCTATCGCAGCAAGGAAATGCGGCAAATCGCCAAAACGGTACACCGTGTTTCCAAAACGGATGCGACAGTCATGCTTCTTGGGGAATCCGGTGTGGGAAAGAGCGTATTCGCCCGCCGGCTGCATAATCAGAGTTACCGCAGCAAAGAGCCATTCATCGAAGTCAACTGCAGTACCATCCCAGAAAGTCTCTTTGAATCGGAAATGTTTGGATATGAAGCGGGATCCTTCACCGGAGCGCAGAAGCAGGGGAAGCAAGGGCTGATCGAACAAGCAGATAACGGAACCTTATTTCTGGATGAAATCGGGGAGCTTCCCCTCGATATGCAAGTGAAGTTATTAAATGTCCTGCAAGAGAAGACCTTTAAAAGAGTGGGAGGAAAAAAAGAGCATAAGATTGATTTCCGGCTTGTGACGGCAACCAATCAAAACCTTGAGGAAATGGTGGAGAAGGGAACATTCAGGCTCGATTTGTATTATCGCTTAAATGTGATTCCCATCCAAATACCGCCGTTACGCGAAAGAAAAGAAGACATTGCCATCTTAATCAATCATAATCTCGAAATCATCAATAAGAAATACAAGTCGGATAAGAAATTGCACCCTTCCACTTACGAAATACTGATTCAGCATAAATGGTCAGGAAACGTGCGTGAATTGGAAAACCTGATTGAACGGCTCATTTTGACCTCGGAAGACTCCATCATTTTCCCAGGCTTTCTCCCCTCCCATTTCCATGGACAAGAATCTTTGGAGAAAATAGATGATACCCTAATGATCGACAATATGATGGTTGATGATAGTGATCTCAATACCGCCCTCGAACAAGTCGAAAAATGGATGATGATGAAAGCGAGTAAACAATGCAAGTCCACTTATGAAATGGCTAAATTCTTAGGTATCAGCCAGCCTTCCGTCGTCAGGAAAATGAAGAAATATAAAGATCATCTGCCCATTAAATAACAGGGGGATGGAAGAATGTTTCAATGCAGTATCCACTTTTTTTACCTGTATAAAAAGGAGACCAGCGTATCGAGGTCTCCTTTTCCTTACTTATTTGACACGCCAGCAGATTCAAATGTTGCCATTTCTTTAATGACCAATGTCGCTGCCTTGAGAATGGGGTATGACAGGGCAGCCCCTGTTCCTTCCCCGATTCTCATTCCCAGGTCGAGGATCGGTTCCTTGCCAAGCAGTTCTATGGCCGCTCTATGACCAGGTTCTGCAGATCGATGTCCAACAAACATATAATCGGCTGCACGTCCGGAAATCAGGTTTGCCAATACAGCAGCCGTTGTTGTAATGAAACCATCAACAAGAATGGGTATACGGTTATTCGCTGCAGCAAGCATGGCCCCTGCCATACCTGCAATTTCGAATCCACCGATATTCATCAAAATGTTGATTGGATCATCAGGATTAGGATTTCTTAATGAAATCGCTTCTTCAATTATTCTTCTCTTATGTAAAATGCCTTCTGACTTCAATCCTGTTCCCTGCCCCACTAGTGATTCGACGCTTTTCCCGCTTATGATGGAGATGATGGCGGTACTGGATGTCGTATTTCCGATTCCCATTTCACCAAGAATCAGGCAGTTCACACCACGGGCAATCATTTTCTCTGCACGGTCATATCCAATGTCAAGTGCTTGATTTACTTCTTCCTTTGTCATAGCTTCTTCCTTATAAAAGTTTCTAGTTCCATTACGGACTTTTCTGGAAGTTAACCCCGGTGCTTCGATATCTGCATCGATCCCTATATCGACAATGTCCAAGTAAGCATCTATCGCACGGCTTAATACATTGATGGCAGCACCGTCATTCAGGAAATTAAGTGCCATTTGTTCCGTCACTTCTTTTGGATACGCAGAAACCCCTTCTTCCGTAATTCCATGGTCGGCTGCAAACACGATCACCCCCGGTTTCGAAATGTCCGGAAATGCCTCCCCTGTCATCTTGGCCAGTTCAATTATCCATTCTTCAAGCCGTCCTAAGCTTCCTTGAGGAACCGTCAGCGAATCGACATGTCCTTTAACCTGACGTCCCATTTCTTCATCCAGCATCGGGATGGAAATGGCAGATAAACCATTCTTCATATTAATCCCCCACAATCCAAAATAAAAACCTTACCAATAGGAAAAGGTTCTTATCCATCATCTGCTATAAATACAACTTAGTCCATATCATTATCATCTAGGCTTTCACTTGAATTCACTGTAATCCTTTTACTTCGGCACTCCCATTTCATTTAAAGGGTAGATACGAAATTTCACTTTGCCCACAAGTGATTTTTCAGAAATAAAACCAAATCTTCTTCCATCCCAACTATTCCTTCGATTATCCCCCATGACAAATAAATGACCGACAGGTACCTTGGATTTCCCGAGTAAATCACTTAGGGTGAAATTCTCCGTCAGATTCTCTTCAGGTGGAATTTCTCCTTTTTTTGTATTCAAATATGGTTCTGTATACTTTTTGCCATTGATATATAAGACATCATCTTTCATTTCGACGCTGTCCCCTGGTAAACCGATCACCCTTTTTATATAATTCTCTTCCGCGTCCGGAGCATAAAATACGACCATATCGAAGCGCTCCGGCTTTCCGATTTTAGCTACCACGATCCGGTCATCATTTTCATAAGTCGGCTCCATTGATTCACCTTTTACCGTGACTGGCGTAAATAAAAACTGTTGGCAAATGAACACGATCATTAAAGCGAATAAGATAGCTTTCAACCACGAGAACACTTCACTTTTCATATTCTTCATACGGACTCCCTCCCATCCATTGTCAACGGCTAAACCCACGATAATTGCTGTATTTTGGCTAGCAGCGCCAAAAGGAATTCATTAGCTTAATTTGCCGGTCGGTGATTTTTAGAGGAGACATTTCAAAGAAATATCTGGAAAAATTGTAACACATTCATTTATCGCTCGCGAGAATAAATGATTTTTCAGAGCCAATCTCAAACCATGAGAAAAAGGATAGCGATTTTAGCTATCCTCTTTCTTAGTTTATTCCTCAGAATTTATTCCAAGTCAATATAGTATCGAGTGGCAAACGGACTTTTTCAAAGCCTGCTTTAGTTCCTTTTCCAAGGGAAATCAACATGACAGGTTTGAAGTTTTCCGGTACATTGAACGCATCCACAAATTTGGCTTCATCGAACCCTCCCATTGGGACTGTATCGTATCCTTTTGCTTTTGCAGCCAACATGATCTGCATGGAAACCAAGCCACCGTCAATCATGGCTACGCTTAAAGCCTTCTCAGCGGAAAAGTTGCCGTAATTATGCAGAATAGAGGCTACATATGGCTCTTTGATTTCATTCTTCATGATCCCTTTATTGACTAATTCACCATAAATCCGTTCTGCATTTTTGTAACCTTCTATATCAGCTAAAACGGCAATGACAGCAGATGCATCGACGATTTGTTGTTGGTTATTTGCGATGGGTAGCAATTCTTGTTGGGTTTGCTTATCTTGAATCACAAGGAATCTCCATGGCTGTAAGTTGGAAGAAGAAGGCGCTTGAATCGCAATCTCCAGAATTTCACGAATTTCCTCTTCAGTCATCACGTATTCAGCATCGTACTGGCGAACAGATCTCCGTTCTTTTGCTACCGTAATGAAATCCGTATCATTAAGGACTTTCGGCTTTTCAAGCGGTACATTCAATTCTTTCGCTTTATTCAGGTACTCTTCTTTACTCATTATATTTTTTGTCATTGATAATGACCTCCATTTAACTGTAATTATTACAGGAACAGTATATAACGCATACTGTTCTTTTGTCAAATACAGTTTAAGAAAAACGAAACCTTGTCAGTTTCGTTTTTCACATTAAGATTTTGATAGTAAATCAGCAATCGTCTTTTGTTCCAAGCCTTGTATAATCCAGCTCTCCATCTCGTTTTTCAAGCCGCATAAAGCTTCGCGGGAAGATGGTTGAAAGCATTTTTTAGCATTCACATCAAGAAAGCCTTTTGAAAAAGGTTCGGATTTAATTGCAGAGTATATATCTGCAAGAATGATTTGTTCGGGATTTTTGGCAAGTGAATATCCCCCATCTCTTCCTTCCTTCGCTTGAATCAGCCCTGCCTTCACTAAATTACTTAATATTTTTCTAAGAAAACCTGACTCCGAATCAAGCTTAACGGCCAATTTATTACTATTGCATAATCCATCATGATCAGCAAGAACAAGCAGGGCTTGTACTGCAAGACTAAACCACATTATACTGGAAACCTTTTCTGACATTTCTTTCACCTCTCTCCTCTACTTTAAACTATTTTTCATTGAATATACAACGCTGCATCGAACAATCCTGCCTAAAAACCTCCTTATAAAACCATCCATCAGGGAAAGCTTGCAACCCTTTTTGTTTCATAGCGGTGAAAGTAATAGAGAACACAAAAAGAATGGATACATTAGCATCCCACTTGGCCTATTTTATATAGTCTTACATTAAATGCATTTCACCATTTCCAAAAAATTAAATTGACAAAATTCTTGTCTTACAAATTATATGTTTTGGAATATGGTAAACTTACTTAATAGAATGGATGAGGAAGTGGATGAATGATGCTGAAAACAATAAATGAACAACTCGATAAAGTCATGCCTCTCATCACGCCGATAAGCGTGATTATTGGGGTATTATTGTCCGAACATCTAATGGATTATACCTTTCTTGTTCCATGGATATTTGCCTTCATTACATTTTCCGGGAGTTTAGGCTCTAACTTTAAATCCCTGCAACAGGCAGTCACCCACCCTTTACCCGTTTTCATCGTATTGATCATCCTTCATATGCTTATGCCAATTTGGGCTTTTGGCCTCGGTCATTTAGTGTTTCATGGTGATGCTTTCACAATTACCGGCCTAGTCCTCGCTGTAGTGATTCCAACCGGTGTCACCAGTATGATCTGGGTATCCATTTATAAGGGTAATGCCATACTTGCCCTAACCATCATCTTAATCGACACCCTACTCTCGCCATTCATCGTCCCATACAGTATTTCCCTTTTCGGAGGCGGTTCGATCGAAATGGATTTGGGGTCGATAGTGAAAGGATTAATCGGAATGGTCGTTCTTCCCTCCTTGCTTGCCATGTTCTTGAATCAGGCTACAAAAGGAAAGATACAAAATACACTATCTCCCCGATTAGCTCCATTCTCCAAGATAAGCGTTGGAATCGTAGTCATATTGAACAGTTCAAAAATTGCGCCTTACTTAACCCATTTCGATAAGAAAATAATGATCATGGCCTTCTTGGTTTTGTTCATAGCCGCTTCAGGTTATGCCCTTTCTTGGATGGTCGGTGCATGTTTAAGATGGCAAAAGGCGGATATCATCACCTTGACATTTACAGGCGGTATGCGAAACATCAGTGCTGGAGCCGTTCTTGCAACCACCTATTTCCCTGCTGCCGTTGCGGTACCCGTTGTACTTGGCATGCTGTTTCAACAAATGCTTGCATCCTTTTTTGGCTATGTCATGGAAAAGCATTTTCATCGTGGTGTGATTGAAGAGCCATCCGCCGAATGATTATTTTCCAAGCATCCTTTTTCCCTTTCAATTACATTCCTATTATAATAGGTAAGTGGAACATTTACATGATTATCCATTATAAAATCATTGGAGGTATTGGAGATGAAAGTTGTTGCCATAGTGGGAAGTATCCGTAAAGAGTCATACAACCTTAAGCTTGCCAAATATATTCAAACTAGATATCAAGATCGATTTGATCTCGAAATCTTGAACATTCGGGATTTACCTTTTTATGATCAAGATATTGAAAATGATCCTCCATTGGTTGTAAAAGAATTTAAAAGCAAAGTGGCCGAAGCAGATGCAGTCTTGTGGGTAACACCTGAATACAACGGGACGATTCCAGGTGTATTGGGCAATGCTATTGATTGGTTATCACGTGTCGATAAAGTCTTGATCGGCAAACCATCATGGATCATGGGTGCGTCAATGGGGCAATTAGGGACGGTAAAAGCTCAATTGCATTTGCGTGAAATCTTATTCGCAATAGGTATCTCCTCCCCACTCCTTCCTGGGAATGAAGTATATGTTGGTGCAGTGCATGACAAAATCGATAACGAAGGCAGCCTTTTACATGAGTCGACTGTCCAGTTTATCGATACGGTCGTCGATAATTTCATTAGCTGGTATAATCATCATACTCGTTAATGCTTTACACAAGAATCCCAGCAGGCTTGATCCTGCTGGGATTCTTGTTGCATCATATAAGAGGAATTAATCAAAACTCATCCTCTACCCGCTTGGAATGAAGGGTATTTTGTCATTCCTCCGTCAGCGAATAGAGTGATGCCCGTTACATAGCTGGACTCTGAAGATGCCAGCCATGCAGCAACCGCGGCAATTTCTTCAGGCTTTCCGATATACCCCATCGGAATCATGCTTTCAAGGTCCTTTTTCTTTTCGGGATCTTCAAGCTTGTCGGCATTTATTGGCGTGGCGATGGCTCCGGGACCAATGCTGTTCACGCGGATCCCTTTTGGTGCATATTCAAGAGCCAGGGTTTCCGTAAGCAGCTTCACCCCGCCCTTGCTAGCTGCATAGTGAACGAATAAAGGCCAGGGAATCATCTCATGTACACTGGACATGTTAATTACATTCCCTTTAATATCGTTCTCGACAAAATACTTGATAGCTTCGCGGCAGCCTAAGAAATTCCCCGTTAAGTTAGTATCGATTACCCTATTCCAGTCGCTTAACGGCATCTCGTGAGATGGTACCGGATTTTCAATCCCTGCATTATTGATGAATATATCGAGTTTCCCGAAATTCTTTATCGCTGATTGAACAAGGTTAATAACATCTTCTTCAACGGTGACATCGCCTTTTACTGCAATGGCTTCCCCGCCATTTGTTTTGATTTCTTCCATTACACTATCCGCTTCCTCTGATTTAGTGCGATAATTAACCACGACCTTTGCCTTTTCCTTAGCAAAGCGAATGGCCATCGCTTTTCCTAAACCAGTGGATGATCCGGTAATAACAACAACCTTACCTTCTAAATCTGTATACATGTAATCACCCTCCAATTAACTTTTTGCCAATCCCAGCATAATCCCAGCTATGATGATCAAGATAATCCCAATTACGATTCCAATTAGTTGGCGCTTCGTTTTCTTTTCACGTAAAATGAAGATCCCGCCAAGAGTTGAAATGACTATGCCCATCTGCGAAAGTGAAAAACTAGTGGCCACTCCCACACGTGGCTGGGAAATGAATAAAAACATGTTCCCTGCAGCCCATATCAATCCCGGAATGATATTGCGAATCGTATATTTGTTAAACGGTTTATGCTTAAAAGTCAATAACAGACCGCCTATCACCATCCCGATCGCTTGAGGGAACAACGCTGACCACCCGTCAACATCAAAAAGACGGGCCACGACCACATAAACCAAATAACCGAATGTCGAGATGAGGAGAATAACAATTCCTTTCTTCAAGTTTCCCGACTTGCCCTCTTTCGATTCTTTATCTTCCAAGGAGGTCAAGACGATTCCTATAATAATGAAGATCAATGCCAAAACGCCTAAAATAATCGCTTTCATTGTAGACCATTCGTTAAAAACTATGACACCGAATAAAGTGGTTGAAATGAGCTGCAATCCTGTTGATATCGGCATTGTTTTAGAAACTCCCATTAAATCAATGCTCTTAAGCTGATTAGCTTGTCCAACGGCCCAAAACAATCCAGATACGACTCCGACTCCAAACACCAAAAGTGACAGCTTAATATCGGCAAAAATATAAACACCAATTGAAAAAATCAAGGCGCCAATCGTTGTACCTAGTGTTTGACTATAGGGTCCACCCCCGAGTTTCACATTAAATAAAACGATGCTTCCCCAGAATAATGCCGGCAAGAGAGCTAATAATATATCCATTTTCAACCCCCATATATGTAAGTACAAAACTAAGCAGGATATTTCATTGTATTCTTTTAATATGTTCGCATTATTTGAAATGACCCTTGGTAATTTTATGAAGTGCTTTCCAAAAAAAGTGTTCAACACAAAAAGGGCTGCCGCTGCAGCCCTTTTGGATAATATTGATATTCTTGCAGCAGCTACCCGCCATGTTGATGATGTTGCATGTCCATTTCCGAATCTCCACCAACCTTGAAATAATCACGTTCCCAAACGGCAGACGTTCCGATTATGATGATGGAGAACAAGAGGGTCAGAAAGAAAGGAGTAAACCCCCTCCCACTTTTTGTCTCTTTTACACCCGCTCTTTTTATATAAAAAGTCACAATGAATATACTGCAAAGGTAAATCAGATCCATCGAAACGAGCATGAAAGTTTGTGAATCAAGAGGCAGCATGACCCCAAGCATGGCTCCCATCATTGCCCCCATCAGAGTTGTTGACAGAGACTCCATAACCGCTGTTAAACCGAATGGCCTTCCGATGATGAAACCTGCCACTGCACATATTGCGATGGCTAGAACGGTTAAAACCGCCAGCTTGCCGGGCATCAGGAATGACAGCATTAAACTTAAGGTTAAACTTGTCGTCATGCTTAACATCATGACCATGCATTTACCAAGGCCAACACCAATATGATCTTTTTTCAGATGGGCTTTTTTAGAAAAGTAAATTGTATAAGCCATGACTATCATAAAACTGGTCAGCAGCAGCATTCGATTCGTTTCCCCCTTTTCGAGCAATAGTTAGTGAAACGACTGATTTTAATGACAGGAAGAATGACCGTCCATCTGGCAAGCTGAATTCTTTGATTTTGATGGAGGCACGTCAAGAGCTGGATTCCGATTGAAAAAGCCCGTCGGTTTTAAAATGAAGCTAATATAAGCGGTCGGCATGACTGGCCAATCTTCGGGTCGTGTTATATGATGGTGTCCCATGTTATACCAGACCACAACATCTTCATTTTCAATGGAGCGATCGGCTTTAACCCAATCTTCCAATCCTTCTCCCCCCGCATGTTGGTTAGGGTATCGCCCTGAAGCAAACTGTTCTTCAGGATCGAATGGCGTCACCCAAAAATGGTGTTTTAAAAATCCAGCCCGTTTTAATAAAGGCGAATCATCATGGGCGAACGGGAAACAATTCTCCCCAGCAAACAATTTATAACCAACAGGTTCCCCCAATATATTCGTTTTTGCGGGATTGACGATCTTCCAGAAGCGCGCAGTACGTAAATCAAGGTCCCGGACAGCCTCGGATTCATTTTTAAGCAAAGTCGAAACCGGATAGAAACCATTTCCATATGGGTTGTCCGGTCCCTTTTCCATGCATTTTGTATTGACTTCATAAACTGAATTATTCATTCCATCAATCATCATATCAAGCCTCATATTAAAGAAATGCTGGTGATGTGCAGCAAATAATTGAGGTGCGACCAAATTGCCATGCGGGTGCTTCCGATTAGGTTCGATGGCTTGTGTATGCAATATGCCTGTCAATTTCACTTCAAACTGTATCGTCCCATCCTGAAAGAAATACCAATAAAATCCGTATTCGTAATTTCCAACTGTCGAAATGCTCGATAAGACCAATCTTCTAGAACGGCGGACTTCAACATGACCTGTCCTCCAATCCGTATGTTTCCACCCAATTCCAAAATCTTCTTCATGCAGACAAATTGCATTTTTAATTTGAATTACATTCCCTTTACTATCCACCAGATTCGCGTCAAAGTACTTGATCTCACCTAGGCAGTCACAACCAAGTTCAAGTGAATTCGCCAACATGCCAATGCCGTATTCCCCTGCATCAAAAGCATTGTTCCTGTTAACCGGATCAGTCGGATCACCATAAGGCACCACCATCTCGGATAAAGAAGCTCTATACAGGATTGGCCGCTGCACTCCATCATCATTGTAACTGACCGTATGAAGGACAAGACCCTCACGGGAGTTGAAGCCAAAGCGGATATTCCATTTTTGCCAATCGATCACATGTCCTTCCGTCGTGAAACTGGGTCCTTTTGGCTGAACTATTTCCAATGGCTTAACATCCTGCCTCATGTTACCTACTTGATCGGGTGTATAATTTCCATCAAGCGGCGGAAATGGTATGACACCTTTATCCACAATCTTGATGACTTCCATCTTATTTAAATCGACAAGGACATATATTCCTGAAATGGGACGTGCATACCCATTATCATATAATGATGTACGGTAATAACATAAAGCCCTGACGATTCGTACATCCACTTCCTCTTCAATTCCAAAATTCCCTGCTGACCATGGATCGACCATGATATTGTCCATATTCGTAAGCCCCCTTTTGGCAAAGGCTTTTATCATCTCAGGGTGGCTTTTCACGACTTCCTGACACTCCATGAATTCATCAGCCATTATGGATGGCTGCACTCCAGGAATCAGTTTCCATGACGTTATGCTGCCATTCGTTAAGGAAACTACAGCCTCATATGTTTTTCCCTCTTTATTATGAAGAATGATACAGAATGCTTCCCTATTGATTTGTTCTTCAACACGATAATCCAGAACAATGGATTTTGCAGGTTCCAGTAAGCTGATGTTAGCGAAGCGGTAATGGTCATCCAATCCTTTATCACGTTTTAAAATTTGGACCGTAAGTTTAAGTTCTTCTGCCGTTAATGGATCAAGCGGGTGATTTTCCCTCGTTACTTTCATGCTAGATGTTTTTTCCATCTTAACCTCTCCCTTATAGGTAAAATATCATTCTATCCATTAAGTAAACTTCCCCTCGAACTGCCTCGTGCATAAAGTGCAAAAATTTTATTTGCCTACCGCCATCTTTCCCGAAAACTGGTGTTGACTCTTTGTCCCAACATATTCAATATGATGAAGATAGCCAATATCAGTAACACATCCCACTCATACCGATTTATCAAGCGGATAGCTGGAAATCCAACTCAATCAAGCTGCCCATGAGGACGCGTCCCTGCCCTTAAACTCCATACCAGTTCAAGCCCTGCTCATTCAAATCGATCCACACATTTTTTGTTTCCGTGTACATATCCATCGCTTGGATGCCCAGTTCCCTTCCGAAACCGCTTTGCTTCCTGCCGCCAAAAGGTGCTGCACTATCAAGCATGCTAAACGTGTTCACATACACCGTCCCCGCTTTTAACCCCCTTACCATCCGGTGCGCCCGTTTTAAATCATTGGTCCATAGACCTGCAGCCAATCCATACAAACTGTCATTTGCCTTGTTCAATGCATCCTCTTCATCTTTGAACTTGATAACCGACAAAACCGGTCCAAAAATTTCTTCGCGGGCAATTGTCATATCATTGGTAACGTTCTCAAAAACAGTGGGCGTAAAGAAATATCCATTTCCTGCCTCCGTGTTTCTTTCTCCTCCCATGACAAGATTAGCTCCCTGTTCCAGACCGGCCGCTACATATTGTTGAATTTTGTCAAGTTGCTGCAAGGAAACCTGCGGTCCCATTTGGGTCGTATGGTCTAAAGGATTCCCTACACGGATGGATCGTGCTTTCTTCACGAATGATTCCATGAATCGATCATATATGCTTTCCTGCACAAAAAGTCTTGTACCCGAGGCGCATACTTGACCTTGTGCAAAGAAGATACCAAACATGGATCCATTCACTGCATTCTCAATGGAAGCATCATCAAAAATTATATTTGGTGATTTCCCCCCTAATTCAAGGCTAATTGGTTTTAAGTTCTTACTTGCTGCCTGCATGATTAGGCGGCCAGTATTAGTTGAACCCGTAAAAGCGATTTTATCGACGTCAGGATGGGAGGAGAGGGCATCACCCGCTATCTTCCCGTATCCAGGAATGACATTGATGACTCCATCTGGAATTCCGACTTCTTGAAAGATTTTAACCAATTCCAGAATGCTTACAGGAGTTTGCTCAGCTGGTTTTATCACAATCGTATTGCCTGCCGCTAAAGCAGGGGCAAGCTTCCACATCGTCAGCATAAGCGGAAAGTTCCAAGGCACTATGGCCCCAATGACACCGATTGGCTCCTTCAAGGTATAATTGAACCGGTTATTGGGAGAGGCAAGGGTACTTCCCTGGACTTTATTGGCTAATCCCGCATAAAATTCGAGTACATCTATCATGGCTGGCATCGCAATGAATTTTGTTTCATTGATTGGCAGCCCGTTATCTTGTGATTCGACCTCGGCAAGCATATCGGCTTTCTCCCACAGTGCCTGTGCCACTTTATTCAGTAACCTCCCTCTATCCCCCGGTGCCATTTCAGCCCACGGGCCAGATTCAAACGCCCTTCGTGCAGCTTTTACCGCTAAATTAACATCTTCCGGACCTGCCTCGGCAACTACAGCATTCACTTCATCTGTTGCAGGATTAAGTGATTCAAATGTTCTTCCAGATATTGAATCAACCCATCTCCCATCAATGAACAATCGATAGTTTTTCCCCATCATCGTTTCCCCTTTCTAGTTAAAATCTCCAAACAACAAACACATATCTATTAATACAATAAGGCTGCGCACCATTTTTTTATTGTAAAAAACGGAACATTCAGAATATTTTTCGTGCATTAAAACCAAACAAAAAAGATCCTCGTCACCATGAACGGGATCCTTCAAATGTAATCACTATATAACAAGAACGTTATATTGGGTTTGAAGATTTCTTTGAAACGGCATCGATGAATTCAGTAGGAGTCAGATAACCAAATTTTTTAAATTCATTAATTAAATGTGATTGATCAAAATACCCATTCTCATTAATCACATCCCAAACTGTAAAGGCCTGTTTATTCAATAACATATGCAGGGAGTTTTGGAACCTCACTATTTGGCTGAATAATTTAGGCGGCATCCCTACATGGGCATCGAATTGCTTTCGCAAGTATCTTGTAGAGTATCCGGTCTCAGCAGCTAATTGATTCATATTTACATTTCCTTTAGAAGAATATATTTTGTTCAAGGAATATTCTATAATTGCCGGCAAACCGTTACACGTAAAAATATTAATCCCTATTTCTTCTTTGAACAGCTTTATTCTTCTATGAAAATCCCGTTCAGTTATTAACCTTTCCATAATGGTAGGTTCAATTTTTAACATATCAGCTAAAGGAATTTGGCGATCGATCACCTCCTTCATGGAATATTTAAAATGCTGGGTTTCCTGCTTAGGCATAAACCTCACACCGAAATATTCACAATTAGCCTGAAAATTTATCGTTTTGTACTTGAGGACAGTCCCGTACACATCTGCGGAAGGTCTTTCGGGATCGCAATAAAATAATATGTCGATGCACCCATCCGGAATGACGGACATTGGATTCATTAAATCCCGATTGATTTTAAATTGATAGAACAATGTAGTGGAATGGTCAGAATTTCTTTGTTTATATTCTATATAATAATCTGATAGAATCTCGAATTCCGGTTGGAATGGAAAATAGTCGAAGTTATTGAAACTCTGAATGATTCTCAGCTACCATCACGCTCCTTTTATATTACACTGTCACCAAAGCCTTTTTACCACTGCAATAAGCTTGCATTTGCCCCAATTACTACAGTAATCGATTGGCTGAGTGGTCATCCGCATCACTACACGGGTCAGGAGAGCCGTTCATCATTCTTCCCACCCCTGGCCATTATCAATATGAGCGTTGTTTTTATAATTTTCGACAAGTATTTCCAAATCCCTTTTGACTGAAAGATTTAAAACAATATCCAACTTACAGAACTGTGAAAATAAAAAAAGCAAACCGTAGTCAAGGCTCGCACAGTTTATAAACAAAAGAGTTCGGAATGGTCAATACCACAGATGATTGCGGGAGGAGGCTTGGCAGACTGTTGGCGGGAAGGAACGGATTTCCTGATACCAACTGCAACGTTGATTTCCACTCCAGGCACTCGCTTTCCGCGGGCGGTCCGTGAGCCTCCTCGGCGCCTATGCGCCTGCGGGGTCTCACTTGGACACGCTTTTCCCGCAGGAGTCTCGCACCTTACGTTCCAATCAACTTTGTTTTATAATTCAGATGGAACCGGAATCAAAACTTTTAATTAGACTTGGTTATCAATGGTTTTTACTGTTTTATAATCCTTAATGGATTGAAGAAATTAGCGGCACTCACGCG
Organism: Peribacillus sp. 05N428; assembly: GCF_056397085.1. Lineage (NCBI taxonomy): Bacteria > Bacillati > Bacillota > Bacilli > Caryophanales > Bacillaceae > Peribacillus > Peribacillus sp. 05N428. The sequence continues at coordinate 34,262 of NZ_JBFTMS010000008.1, forward strand.
GATAACTGACTAGCCAAGACACCACAGACGCTTTCGGCAAGGAGGCTTGGCAGAGTATCGACGGAAAGTAACGGATTTCCTGATACCAACTGCAACTTTTTTAAAAAGAAAAAAATGTAGACAAACTCGATGAAAATCGAATTTGTCTACATTCTGTTCTATAAGATATGGAACTTACTTCTTTAAATGATATGGCACTGTCGTAACAACCACATTTCTTTTATAAAGTAAGTAAGCGCGAATCAGTAAACTTGATTGGTTATGAAGTATATTGTGCCAGCCCTTCTTCGGAATGAATTGGGGGATGATCACCGTAACTTTATAATTGGATTCACTAGCCTTATGTTCTACTGTATCCACAAATTTAGTTAGTGGCTGAATGATACTTCTGTAATAAGAATTCAGTGTAACGAGCCTTACATCCGGCTGCCATTTTTTCCATTTTTCTTCGAATTTCTTTTCATCATCTCTTTCAAAAGCGACATAAACGGCAATGACCTGATGTGCAGATAGAGATTTCGCATAATTTAAAGAGTTCTCAACCACATGAGTTATACCCGCAACAGGTACAATGATGATATTTCCTTCAATTGGTAAGATCGGCTCACATGTTGTAATCCTTAGTTGGTCTCCAACTGCTTCATAATGATTTCTAATTCGATGAAAAATTAAAATGATGATAGGTAAAAAAATCAAAACAGGCCAAACCTGACTAAATTTGGTTAAAAAGAATATCATCGTGACGATAAAGCTAATTATGGCACCAATTGAATTAATGGTTAATTTCATCATCCAGCCTTTTGGCTTTTCGCGAATCCATTTAACAATCATCCCTGTCTGGGATAAAGTAAATGGGATGAATACACCAACCGCATAAAGCGGAATGAGATTTTCCGTATGTCCTTCAAATGCGACTATCAAGATGATGGATGCAAGTCCAAGTATGATAATTCCATTGGAATACCCTAAACGGTCCCCTCTGATCGTAAACGCCCTTGGTATGAATTTATCCTTCGCCAGATTTACCGCAAGCAAAGGGAAAGCCGAATATCCAGTATTTGCCGCAAGTATCAAGATCAATGCAGTTGTACCTTGAATGAAGAAATACATGAAATTCCGTCCAAAGATCCCTTCAGCAATCTGGGAGACGACCGTTACCTCTGCGCTAGGAACAATGCTTAAATAATAGGCTAAGAATACGATTCCCGAAAACAAAACAGCTAGTAAGGAACCCATCGCTACTAATGTTTTCGCAGCATTATTCGGTGCTGGATCTTTAAAGTTCGGGATTGCATTGGAAATCGCTTCGACTCCTGTCAATGCGGAGCTTCCTGATGCAAATGCTCTTAGCAGTATAAATAAACTGATGCCGGCTACCGGAGTCCCGATTGACGTATGCAATTCCGGTGAGACTCCTCCCGTCAGAATCTTGTAAATTCCAACCCCAATCAAGATGAACAAGGCTAAAACGAATAGGTACACCGGATAGGCCAAGACAGAGGCCGATTCCGTAACCCCCCTAAGATTCAAGATAGTAAGTAGGATGACGAAAATAATGGCTATGAGGACATTATAATCATGCAGGCCGGGAAAAGCGGACGTGATGGCATCCGTACCAGCAGAAACACTTACCGCGACAGTTAATATATAATCGACCAATAAGGATCCTCCAGCTATCAACCCTGGATTGACACCTAAATTGTTTTTTGAAACCACATAGGCTCCCCCGCCATGTGGATAAGCGAAAATGATTTGTCTGTAGGACAAAATCAAAGCGGTTAACAGGATCAATACTCCAATCGCGATGGGGATTGAATACCAGAATGCCGCAGCACCGACCGTGATCAGGACAATCAATATTTGCTCCGGCCCATATGCAACCGAAGACAAAGCATCGGAAGATAATATCGCCAACGCCTTTGTTTTATTAAGCTTTTGTTCACCAAGTGCATTCGATTTTAAAGGTCTCCCGATCAAGAACCTCTTTATAGAAGATAACATTAAGAATTCACCACCAGTTTAATTTATAAGTTTATGTTTCCCAGCTGTAGCAAAAAACGAGACGGAACACAAAAATGCCTACAAGTCATAGCTAAATAGACCTGTAGACATCAATTTTTTTGTCTAACAAGCTCCACCTTCCTTCTCATATAACGCTTACGAGGTTAGCTGTCGGATTCGGACCTAAGAGTAGCCCTACCTTTTAAAGGATTCACCCCTTGGATTGTAAAAACAATCCCAATAACGGGTCCCCCGCACCATAAGGTTTAAGCGATTTAGAAATATGAAACTGTTGATTATCATACTCCCGTGAAATGGAAAAGTAAATGAAAATTTTGCACAGAAATAGAATTATTATTTATAAACGAGGCTTTATTCTTGACTTATATAACAAAAGTCATGCATACACATGATTCGAAGGTAGTAAAGGAGGAAAGTAAACGTCTAAAAGGGATATTAAAGAGGACAATGAACAAAAGATACATTTCCAAAAAGGAAAAATGATCACCACATGAAACGTGATGGATCAAGTAAAACAGATCTGCCCCAGCTTGGATAGTCATTAAATCAGAATTTTCTCTTTCCGATTCCATTATTAATTCCCGTCCAATCGGGGGCATTATTCCACTGATCTACGCTAATCAGTTCCTTCCTTCTTGAATTGGCCTCAAATTGCTTTTTTTAAAGACAAAGTATTTCTGGCCAAGATAGTTAAGCACTGTATAAAAAATTGTTCCTATCAGAACAGCCAAATTTTGTTGTATGGATAAATGAACGGTTCCTTCCAGTGATTCTGCAATGGCTTGGCCTATAGAATAAGCGGCGGAATAACAAATCAGGATGACGCAAAAGAAACGGGCAACTCCTCGACGCCATTCTATATCGCTTTTAAAGGTAAAAGTCCTGTTCAAAAGAAAACTCGTTATAGCTCCCGTACCATTGCCGATAAAGGTGGAGATCCAGTAAGATAATTCAAGAACATTCATGAGAAAAAGCATGATGGAAAGTCCAACCGCTGTATTGACTATTCCAACCAATAAAAAGCGGATAAAGGAGTTAGTTTGTTTTAGATAGTTTTTCAATACTGTTCCGTTCATTGTCTAGTTGCTCCCGTTTTTTTAAATCGAGCGGATTAAATAGATCAAGATCAACAATATATTTAGGTCGGCGTTTGGATTCATTATAGATTTTACCTATATACTCCCCAATCAAGCCGACAGCAATCAACTGTAGTCCACCGATCAACCATATGGAGGTGATCAATGAGGTCCATCCAGTTTCGGTCTGCCCATAAAATTTCAACCATAAAAAGTAAGACCCAAAGAGTAAGCTAATGAAAAAGGAAAGACATCCTAGCCATAATACCAGCCGGATCGGTGTAACTGAAAAAGAAGTAATGCCATCAAGCGCAAAAGCAACCATCTTCTTAAATGGATATTTCGTTTCCCCAGCCAATCTTTCTTTACGGTCATAATAAACAGAGTCCGTCTTAAACCCAATGAGCGGTACAATCCCCCGCAAAAAAAGATTCGTTTCATCAAAACGTTCCAACTCCGTGATCGCCCTTTTGCTCATTAGCCGGAAATCGGCATGATTATAGACAAGGTTGACCCCCATCTTGTTCATCAATTTATAAAAACCTGTTGCAGATGTTCGTTTAAAGAATGAATCAAGGTCCCTTTTCTGGCGGACACCATATACGATTTCACATCCTTCATTGAATTTCCGAATGAATTCCGGGATGACTTGAATATCATCCTGTAAATCTGCATCAATGGAAATCACACAATCTGAGGCTTCCTTGGCTGTAAACAACCCAGCCAGAAGTGCATTTTGATGTCCAGCATTCCGGGAAAGCTTTAGCCCGCGAACATATTCATTATTAATCGTTTCTTTGTAAATGATCCTCCAAGTTTGATCCTTGCTCCCATCATCGACCAACAAAATTTTACTTTGACCGGAAACAACATTTTCATCGACCAACCCCCTCATCAATCCACAAAGCTGGGAAATGGTTTCCTGCAAAACGCTTTCTTCGTTATAACAAGGTACAACAATCGTTACAATCGGTGAATTCATTCTATTCCCCCCTTTTCACATGACTCTGTATAAATGAATTTTCCATACGCTTCCTTTTTTCGTAAAAACCCTATCCAGCAGCAATCCGTTTTCCTTCGCGTTGTTGATTGGGATGGCAGAAAATATATACGTACCGCCTAATCCTTTAAACGCATCCATGTTGAGGTCCAAATTTTCCAGCTCTTTCTTCGAGCCTTTCTTGAACATATAATGCTTCCCAAGCTCATCGGTAAACAGGTAACAACGTCCTCCCCATTCATCAAAGTAGATTCTGATGTTTTTATTCTTAGCCAATTCGTTTTCAATTATTTGACGAAATTGATGTTTGTAAGAAAGCGGATAAAAATTGTTATAGCTATCGAGCGTGTAAAATCCATTATATTGAGCGATTGCGGGATGCAGCCCAATGCTGGCAACACGATACTCTTCTTGTGGACGGTCTATATGATCTTTTATTTCCTGAAAAAGGCTTTCTGAATAGAACTCTTTAAAAGAGGGTTTTTTATTGTGAGTGATCTCTTCATTAAAACCCATTAAAATCAGAATTTGAATGGCGATGAAAATAGAAAGGGTTTTCTTAGCATAGTCGCTGTGTTCCCAAATGATTTTTATCGCGAGGGCAAACCCTAAGTAAATTACCATCGGCCTTAAAAAGTGAAATCTGGCAAAATTAAAGGTATCCAGGGTATGGAACCTTTCCGTTAAAGGAAGCCAGCCTTTATAAAACCAAAATGCGTACCACGCTGAGAGCATAAAATTCAAGCCGAATAAAAAAACATATACCTTCTCCTGTCTCCACAGTTTTTTGGTCAGAATAATATAAAGGGCAAAGACTGTAATCGGCAGGATGATAAGAGCATGTACAGTCATGACATGCGTATGTCCAAGAACGAAATTTTTGAAAGTAAGCTTAACGACCCAATCGAGCGGCAGCCTTGCGTGAAAATATTCATCTCTGCTGTTTGGCTCCGAATCAAAAATGAATGAAGCGACCAAACGATACTCCACCAAACCAAAAATGACGGTCATATAAACGATCGAAAGAAGAAACTTTATATTCCACCCTTTTCCCCTGATTACATCCGTTAGCCAAAGAAAACCCATTGCAACAAGGAAAAAGAAAAAGCCAAGTACGATGCTTGAATAAAGCGGTAAAAGTGTAAGGACCAAATAATTCTTCCAAGAATGATCCTTGCTGCGGATATTCAAAAAAGCCCAAAGGGCTAAAGGCATCCCAAGTGTACTGAGCATTCCCGATGGCCAAAATGGGGTAAGGGCAAAGGCTAAGGATGTTCCAACCCTAATCCAACCTGATAGTCTTCCTGTAACCAAATGTTTTTTCAATAAGATATACATACCAAAGAATGCAATAAACCTTGTTAATGCCTGGCTTATTGCATAAGCAACCATTGTCGGAAAAAGAGCATGAAGCCACACGATAATACTGAACTCACTGCCAAAAGCATTACGGGGCAGGCCATTCATAATCTGCGGAATTCTGGCGTCAATTGCACCGAATAACTCACCGCTTTCTGAAAGGACTTTATACCAGGCAAGGTTGGAATCCAAATTATCATGTACGCGAATATGCGCATTTTCTCCAAGGATGATTAAGGGGGAAAGATATAAAACAATGATGAGTAAGGCAAAAAGGATTTGTTTTCTCTCTTGATTTTCAATTGGCAAAATATCCACCTCTTGATTAAATTCATATATCCATAATATTTGGCTTCGAAGGTAAATCTATTCTTTTTAAGGGATTTATTTTAACCTATTTTGATATAGGTCAACCAATGACCACATAAAATGCAATAAGCATATAAAAGAACCTTAAAAAGGGGCTGGGCTATGATAAGGAAAGCGGTGATTCCAGCAGCCGGTTTAGGAACACGATTTTTGCCTGCTACGAAAGCTCAACCAAAGGAAATGCTGCCGATTGTCGATAAGCCGACCATTCAATATATTATCGAAGAAGCGGTACAATCAGGGATTACGGATATTATCATCGTTACGGGTAAAAACAAACGTGCCATCGAAGATCATTTCGATAAATCGATTGAGCTTGAAATGCTTCTGCAAATGAAAGGTCAAAATGATCTGCTTAAGATCGTGGAGAACATTTCCAACATGGTCGATATCCACTATGTAAGACAAAAGGAACCTTTAGGTCTGGGTCATGCAGTTTTATGTGCCAAAACTTTTATCGGAGACGAACCTTTTGCCGTCCTGTTAGGGGACGATATCGTGGATAGCCAGGTTCCAGCTTTGAAGCAGTTAATGGAACGGTATAACAAGGTACGAGCGAGCATTATCGGAAGTAAGGAAGTGTCACCAGCCGATGTCTCCAAGTATGGGATCGTAAACTTCCAAGAACGATATGAGGATTTATTTCTGGTAAGAAACTTAGTGGAAAAGCCAAAAGTGGAGGATGCACCATCAACACAGGCGATAATTGGCCGATATATTTTATCACCTGCGATTTTTGAAATCCTTGAAAACGTAAAGCCTGATCGTAAGGGGGAGATCCAGCTTACCGAAGCTTTAGACCTTTTGTTAGAAAAGGAACCATTATATTCGTATATCATCGAGGGAAATCGTTATGACGTAGGCGATAAATTCGGCTTCCTTCAAGCTTCAATAGATTTCGCCATGAAACGACCTGAACTTCGTGATCAGCTAATAAAATATTTAAGGCAGTTGTTTCCTTAATGAAGTTAATATAGACCATGCCCAATTACCAATAAGAGGTGATTGGGTTATTTCCACATCGGATTGACCCCTTTGGTTGTAAAATGATCCAATTACCATAATCCTCCAAGTGAAATATAACCGTTTATGCTTCCGTAAAATGTTACAGCAGAAAAAGTTGAACAGAGAAAGAATAGTTTTCTATAAGTGAGGTTATGTTGATAACGTATCCTTCATGAATGTTCCAAAACACGATATCCAGAAAGGATTGTAGAGAAACACATGCACAATAAAACCAATAATCCAATAATATCTGATGAATTTTTAGATCAAGTGGTTAAGGAAATCAATGCACAATTTGGCGGGCCCATCAATGAAAAAAATGATCGTTTCCAACATGGGGGCGATGATGAAAGAAGTTGAATTGAATCCCCCTTCATTAATCTAAAGCTCTCATGAAAAACTCTGGCTATATTCATCCAGAGTCTTTTCTCTGTAACTTTATTTCTTCAATAGAATTATCCGCCCTTTCTTTAACGACTTGTCCAAACCAATTTAGCTTATCCTCATAGAATGATTACATGTAAGTATTTTAAAGAAAGGGGAAAAACTTCATTGAGCCACGCTGATGATGTCTTCCGCACTTCTCAAATGGTTCCAAAAGGAAGGCTGGTTTCCGGACATACAAAAGAGTTTCAAACAGATCCGATTGGGTTTCTGACCCGATTGTCCAAGGAATATGGGGAAGTCGCTAAATTCCGTTTAGGACCATTCCAAAATGTTTATCACGTTTTAAATCCTGATCTAATCAAACAAATACTTGTAACAAAACAACAATCTTTCGTCAAATCCAAGGACTTCAATCTTTTAAAACCGCTTATCGGTGAAGGTCTGCTTACAAGCGAAAAAGACTTTCATATGCGACAGAGAAGGCTTATCCAACCCTCTTTCAAAAAGACTCATATCAGCCAATACGCCAAGGATATGATTGATATCACAATGGATTATATATCAACTTGGCAACATGATGATGAACGGATTATAACGAAGGATATGATGAACATCACTCTCGGGATAATCAGCAAGACCATGTTCAGCATGGAATTCAAGGATGGATATGAAATCGTTGGGAAACCTCTGGAAACTGCATTGAGAATAACAGTCAAAAGGATGAGAAAGATTTTCCGTATGCCATTATGGGTACCGACTAAAATCAACCGTGAATATAAAAAGGCGATACAAAGGCTTGATAAAGTGATTTACGGCATTATTGAAAAACGGAAGAACGACACAGAAAAACATGAAGACATGCTAGGGATCTTGATGGACGCCCGTGATGCCGACGACGGGTTAGGCATGACAAGCCATCAGGTCCGTGATGAATTAATGACTATTTTTCTTGCCGGTCATGAAACGACAGCAAATGCTCTTTCCTGGGCACTGTATGCACTTTCGAAGCATCCGGAAATTCAAGCCAAGCTTTTCAATGAAGTCAATAGCATAATCGGTCAACGGACACCCAAGCCTGAAGATTTCATGAAATTACAATACACTCAAAATATCATTCATGAAACACTTCGCTTTTACCCGCCACTGTATATCTTATCCCGTGATGTGACGGAGGATGTCACAATAGGAGGATATCGCTTTAAAAAAGGCGATATGATACTAATAAGTTCTTATGTGATGCAGCATAACCCAGAGCATTTTGATCAACCGGAATCATTTATCCCTGAGCGATTTGAAAATAACTTTTTGAAAAGCCTGCCTGCGTTCGCTTACTTTCCATTTGGCGGAGGGCCGCGGGTTTGTATTGGCAATCACTTTGCCATGATGGAAGCAGTGTTTGTCCTGGCCTGCATTGTAAAGCGATATAGGATAAAGCTTGCACCTGACCATCATGAAGTAACTCCCCTTCCCTCCCTTACACTCAGACCCAAGAATGGACTGCGCATGGTGTTAGAAGAAAGAACTGCAGAAGCCTTTGAACCTGGTGCATCCAATTTTTAGTAATAGGGGTTTTTTCCTAATAAATATCGTTGTAATAACTGGCCTATCCTTTTAGAAAGGAGGGATGAAAAAATGTATTTGCTCCATTCACCACGAAAGGGAATCATCCACACTGAATTGCACTATTTAGGAATGGCTTCGCAGGTATATACCGGTTATCTGCAATTTTTAAGCGAAATTGAACCGAAACAAGAAACCGAATACCTACAGGCGCCGCTCCCCTTTTCATATGGGAACGGATAGTTTCCGCTTCGTACCTTATATTAAAGAAAAACCGACCTTGAAAGGTCGGTTTTTTGTTATTCTGCAGTATGTTCCATAACCCTGGCCCCCGCAGCCGCAAATGCTGGCTGCAACAATCCTGATAGGATAAACTAAGCGACTACGACTATTAAGTACTGAAACTGATTCCATCTACGAAACAAATGCCAGTAATAATGCCATTAAACAGAATTATATTTCTCTCTTTTCAATAGGTATTTTAAAGAATGAAGAATTGCCAATTCATCCTAAAAAATCACCTAGCAGTTTTTTTCTTTGATTATTTAATAAAAACCAATATTTTTAGATAACCTTCTTCGCCGGTTGGAAATCCATTCCCGTTCACCGGCCTAAATTGACTTTTTTCCGATTCATGATATATTAATATAGTACTTTAGCACGTGAAAGCGTTCAATAATAGAAGAAACTTTTAAGTTTTACTGATAGACTATTTTATTAAAATTATGAAAGAAAGGCATGAATATAATGGAGAAGACTCATCAAGATCTAAAAAAGGGCCTATTGCCGAGGCATGTCCAGTTCATTGCTTTAGCCGGAATGATAGGAACGGGGATTTTTAAAGGGAGTTCCGATACATTAAATATGGCAGGCCCAAGTGTTGTAATAGCCTATTTAATTGGGGGGCTATTGTTATTCATTGTAATGGCCGCATTAGGGGAGATGGCAACCGCTTTTCCTAATATGAACGTCCAACATCTCATTAATAAAGCTTTTGGGTTTCAACTATCCTTCATTGTCGGATGGCTCTATTGGTTCAATTGGATTATCGTAATCATTGTAGAAATAGTCGCAGCCGGCAGTTTCCTACAATATTGGTTTCCTACAGTACCATTATGGCTGTTAAGCATATTTTGCGCTTCAGTAATAATAGGAATTAATTTGTTTCAAGTAAAATACTATGGAGAACTCGAATTTTGGTTCGCAGGAATTAAAATAATAACCTTAATTGCTTTTATCATTTTAGGAGCTTTGATCATGCTAGGACTCTTTCCTAGTTCGGCTTCATTTTCTAATTACACGGAACATGGCGGTTTTTTCCCCCAAGGAATTGACGGAATGTTAAGTGCACTTTTAGTGGTCATGTTTTCATATGGGGGTGCAGAATTAATTGGTGTAGCCGTCACGGAAACAAAGGATAGTCAGCGAGTCATACCAAAAATCATAAAAGGAACAGTATGGCGGGTGATTCTTTTCTATGTCTTGCCGATACTTATCATTTGCGGAGTAATACCTTGGAACCAAGTAAGCACTGAAGTAAGTCCTTTCGTTCAGGTTTTCAGCTTATCTGGTCTTCCCGGAGCCGCCGATATCATGAATTTCGTTCTTTTAACCGCTGTCTTATCAGCTGCAAATTCAGGTATATACGCTACCTCAAGGACACTGTTCACTCTTTCCCAGAACGGGGAAGCGCCCAAGGCATTTTTAAAAACAACGAAAAAGGGTATCCCGCTAAATGGTATATTTTTAACTATATTATGCATATTGGCTGGTGTGTTTTTATCCTATTTGTATCCCGACCTGATTTTAAGCTACCTTATGGCCATTCCTGGATTCACGGTTTTATTATTGTGGATCAGTATTTGTTCCGCGCAATTGAAACTGCGTAAGCAATACACTGGCAAACCAGGATTCCGGGTAAAATGGTACCCATATACAACTATATTAGCCATCACGGCTTTAAGCATTATCTTTTTGGCATTTCTCTTTAATAAGCAAAACATCATCGGGACTACAGTATGTCTTGTCACGTTAGTGATATTCATCCTTCTCTCATTTATTGTCAAACAAAAAAAATAGAAATATTATCCCCCTGAATTTTATTAGGGATTTCAGACTGAAGGCAAACTCGATGAAAGTCGGGTTTGCCTTCAGTCTTTTTAGTGCCAGTACAGATTGGACGTCGATTTCCACTGACCGCGGGCGGTCCGGAGGCCTCCTCGGCACCTTTTCCCGCAGGAGTCTCGAACACCCCTCCAATCAACTTTGTTTTAAAAGAAATAACACCTTTTGTCTACAAACTAATAACAAAGGAGAATCGGAATACTCTAACACCGACGATGGAAAGGGAACGGATTTCTGAAATCAACTGCAATTTTTTTCAAAGAAAAACTGAGGTTGGTCTCATCCCGAAGCATGTTTAAGATAAGTTTATCCTTCATGTTTTTTTCTTGTAATCCTTATTGGATTGAAGAAATTTGCGACACTCCTGCCGAATAACTGGCTAGCCGAGACCCCGCAGGCGCTTGCGCCGAGGAGGCTTGGCAGACAGTCGGCGGAAAGGGACGGATTTTTGAAACCAACTGCAATTTTTTCAAAGAAAAACTGAGGTTGGTCTCATCCCGAAGTATGTTTAAGATTAGTTTATCCTACATGCTTTTTCCTGTAATCCTTATTGGATTGAAGAAATTTGCGACACTCCTGCCGAATAACTGGCTAGCCGAGACCCCGCAGGCGCTTGCGCCGAGGAGGCTTGGCAGACAGTCGGCGGAAAGGGAGCGGATTTCTGAAATCAACTGCAACTTTTTCAAAGAAAAACTGAGAGTTGGTCTCATCCCGAAGCATGTTTAAGATAAGTTTATCCTTCATGTTTTTTTCTTGTAATCCTTATTGGATTGAAGAAATTTGCGACACTCCTGCCGAATAACTGGCTAGCCGAGACCCCGCAGACGCTTGCGCCGAGGAGGCTTGGCAGACAGTCGGCGGAAAGGGAGCGGATTTCTGAAATCAACTGCAATTTTTTCAAGAATATACTCATTTTCAACATACATATGTTAAAATAACCAATGAACCAATCATCCTACAAATTCGAGGTGTGTATCTTGACCATATCTAAAACAAATCGCTTATCACTTGTAGAGCAAGTGGTTTCCCAAATCGAATCGTTAATCGAATCAGGTGAATGGAAAATAGGAAATCAAATTCCCCCTGAAATGGATTTGATCCAACAGTTCGATGTAAGCAGAAATACATTAAGGGAAGCTGTACGATCACTTGTTTATGCAGGGCTTTTAGTAACAAAACAAGGAAAGGGGACATTCGTAAGGTCATCAAGTGCCTTGGGGGCTGCAATTGAAAGAAGGATCCAGCAGTCAAGTATATTAGAAACGTTAGAGGTCCGTCATGCCCTTGAAAGAGAAGGAGCTCAGTTAGCGGCATTAAGACGTAATCAAGAAGATATAGAACAATTGCGGTTTCATATATCAGCATGCAGTAGAGCTGCCGAAGCAAAGGATATCAAGGCCTACGAAGAAGCGGATATACAGTTACATAAATCGATTATGGTTTCATCACATAATGATTTATTGATTGATTTGTACGAGCATATGGAACACTCCCTGCATGAATCCATCCATCAGATAGTGGAGATGAGTTCTGATGTGAACTTTCATTTGAACATTCATTGCAAACTTATAGATGCCATCATCGAACAAGATGTGAACCGGTCAATCGAAACAGTGAATGAATACATTGCACAATTCAAAAAATCTTTAGAGTAGTAAGGAGGAGATTATGGGCATTCATCAAGCGGCAAATCAACTAGAACAAAGAAAAATGGATATTAAACCCAGAGTAGGACTGCTCATCATCGGAATCATTCTTCTTGGGGCAAATCTGAGGGCTCCCTTAACATCGGTTGGACCCCTTGTCACTTCGATCCGTGATAACTTGGGGATTTCCAATACATTATCAGGATCATTAACGACATTGCCTTTGCTTTCCTTCGCTTTATTATCACCGTTTGCACCAAGGATAGCACGGCGTTTTGGAATGGAGCTTACACTTTTCCTTTCCTTGGTATTATTAACGATCGGAATTGGGATACGCTCAGTTGGCGGAGTGCCGACATTGTTCATAGGGACCATTTTAATCGGGTTAGCCATTGCAATAGGCAATGTTTTGTTACCCAGTCTGATTAAACATAACTTTGCCAGGAACATCGGTTTGATGACAGGAACCTATGCTGTTTCCATGAATTTATGCGGCGCAATAGGTTCTGGGATCAGCATTCCCCTTGCTTCTTCATCCGGATTGGGATGGGCTGGTGCCCTTGGATGTTGGGGGATTTTATCACTTATTACAGTTTTCTTATGGATGCCGCAATTAAGACGGCCATTCAACTCAGGTAAGGATGTACAAACGGCGCAAAAGGATAAAAAGATTAACTTATGGCGTTCTGGTTTAGCCTGGCAGATTACATTCTTCATGGGTTTGCAATCGTTTATTTTCTATACAGTAATTACCTGGATGCCTGAAATCCTGGAGCAAAAAGGCCTGAATGCTGATGAAGCTGGCTGGATGCTATCCATCATGCAGCTTGCAGTCATTCCCATAACATTCCTTGTGCCAATTTTAGCTGGACGCTTACAAAGTCAGCGTCTGTTAGTGGTCCCGCCTGTCATCTTCCTTATATCAGGGATATTCGGCATATTATCCGGAAGCACTCTCTTCATCCCAGTATGCATGATATTGATTGGGATTGGAGTCGGAACCATATTCAGTTTATCGATGATGTTCTTTAGTCTTCGAACACAAAGCACCCATGAAGCGACTGAATTATCAGGAATGGCACAATCATTCGGGTACCTCTTAGCTGCCATTGGACCGGTATTATTCGGATTGCTTCATGACATTACCCACAGCTGGACTCTTCCCTTACTGATGTTGGCCGCTATATCGGCACTTATTTTCATTGTTGGAATGCGTGCAGGAAATAATGAATATGTAACGACTCAATAAAGCCAGTAAAGATATAAAAGGTCCTAAACGGCCATGGCCCCGGTATTGTACCGGGGCCATTTACATACCAGCCACTGATAGCGGTAAGACAGGTTCCTATTCCGTGTTTTTAATTTCGAATAAAGAGAGTGGTCTGTGGTTTAAATAGAGAAGGAATATATGGCGTTCTCGCTTTGGTCATTTCGCGGCTCCCTTATCTTTAGTAAAAATTATCAACCTTTAACTCTGTCAGATAAGAAAGTTTCACCTTCTCCATTTGGAGAAAAAGAAATGACCTAGGCTTAGAGGAGGTAAATTTATTTGCTGCATATTACGGTTCTTTATCAGTGGGGTAAGTACAAAGTGAATAAATGCCTTAAGACTTATATCAATCATATCAATCATTGTCTTCTTCAAATGGATATAAAATATTAGGATTTAAACCATACCGATCAATGAAATTCTTTCGAGTGAACATCTTGATTTCTTTTAATTCAGAGGGAGTTGGAAATGAAGAAACTTTATATACAGGAATGTGTTCAATATTAATTAACTGCCCTAAATCTGTGGTTATTAAGATATCAAACCCATTTTTTCTGAAAAGTGAGTCTATATCGGAAAAATCCATTACATAAATATTTAGCTTGTTTCCGAAATGATGTTTTAATATCTCACGAATATAATCTTTCTCTACATATGATCGGCAAATTAATGCAGTCTCTATAACCATTTGGTTTTGTTTTCTTAAAATTGAAGCTTGTACCAACATGAATATCTCTAATATTTCTATATTTTCAAAAGAAATAGCAAATTCATCCGATATGTATTGTGCTATTTCGTCAATGATTACAAATAACTCATTATTCTCAAAATAAGGAACGAATTGTAAAATATTATTTATTCTCGTATCCGTTTTTAACTGTAAGTCAAACGATATCCCACGAAGAGTTTGTGCAAATTCGTACATGAAAATATCATCCTGAGAAACATCCAGCCCAATTTTCTTTGATAGATTACTTAAAAATTGACCTAAAGGCTTACCGCTATCCGAATTGAGTTTGGAACGAATGTACCGAAGTTCTTGGGTACGATTTAAAGACATTTCTTCGCTCATAAAATATAAAGAAAAAAATAAAATTTCAGAAATCTGTTTCTCCCTATTTGGACATTTCACCATGAATTTAAATAGTTTCTTTGATATTTCGAATGCTGTGGATGTAACATTTTCATCTATAACCACTTTTGGTAATGTCACAAAACAATTATGATTTATTCGAATGTTGGAGATATGAAGGATTATCGCTAGTCTTTGTATGGCACCCATGTGTAAAGAAGTTGAATGTTCCTTCAATAGCTCCAATAAAGTGTCTTGAAACTCCTTAAGATTAAAGGAAGTAATAAAATCATTTAAATTGCCGGACATATACTCTACATACTGCATGATGAATCTTCTAATCTTTATTTCATCCCCAACAATTTTAAACGGACTATTTGATAATTGAACTTCGGCATTTTTTAATACTTCTTCTATTTTTTCTAACTGTCGGTACACTGTGGAGCGACTAATATGTACTTTTTGAGTAATATATTTAATCGTCACTCCATTGTTAAAAAGAATTAATTCCAAGGTTTGAAAATAGGTGTTTTCACTTTTAAGATGAAACCAAAGCTCTTCTAAGGTGCCGTTTTTAGGTTTCATTAACCTTACGCCCTGCATTTCATTCTTATCAAGTTTCCATTCAGTTGGAAGATTTGAACTCATATGCAATATATCCCGCCATAATGTGCTTTTCGAATAACCAGTTTTTTTTGATAGCACTGTTAAACTACACCAGTTATCCTCATAAAATAAATGATACAGCAGTTTTGAATAGCGGTCAGTAAATCGATTCATAAAATCACCTTTAACTTTATTGATTTTCATATCTTTTCTTATTAAAACCATTAATATATGAATTGAGCATTAATGCCTAATATTTATGATTTCCCCACGCCTTTTTTTAAAGTAACAGAAAACACACACTACTTACTACCCGAATTTACCATAATTTTATTCCTGCGTCGTTTCATATGTGGTTTGTGAAAATCAATTATTGAAACTTATCTTAGATGTAACAAGCATGACCAGTTGGATACTATCAACAAACTATGTGTAGTTGTAAGGTTTAAAATGAAGATGCAGTAAATAAATAACCCAAATTAACAATGACGCATTTCATTTTTGAAACAATTTCTTTTGCATTATCAATCGTTAAGCAATAATGGTTTTCTTTACAGCTTTCATTTGTTCCGACAAAAAAAACACCTCATTCTTTTATAGAGGATTAAAGAGAAATACACCTTAAAAGAATGCAGTGCTTACTATTTATATGAGCAAAGCCTCAAAAGCAGTGCTCCATGTAAAAAATCGGTAAAGAGGTTTTGAAAATGAAAAGTTAAATTCATGGAAGACATCCATATTGAGGAGGAACAAATTATTCATAATTTTTATACATTCCCCAACAAGGTTCAATAGAATATTTAAGATACATCGTCTTTATATTGATGTAATGAATCAAGAAAAAGACTGTGTAGAATTGCAACCGCTACTCAACAATTTTCATAAGTGGACCCCTTTTGTAGATTCTCTACATAAGCCAGGTCAGTCTTTATCAAATGGGATATATGCGCTAATTCGAATATCTCATGCTTAGCATCAAAGGAGAGAAGCTCGACTTTTAAATCATTTCTATAGATATAAATAATTTTATATTCCCTTGATTTATAAATCACTTTATCACCAATCTTCATAAGCACGCTCATTTCTAATGTAGATTTAAAAACGCTCCCCAAAAATGAAATCATTTTCAAAAGATAAGGATGATATAGGGGAATTCATCCAGGATCCTCCTTATCACAAATGATGGTATGCAGCTCTATCGCTTTTATATTTTCAACCAGCCTTTTTCTTGTAAGCTCAATCTCTCTGAAATTCAAACCATTTCGTTTATTGCTTAAACACACTAGATTGTCGATATCTTGATAAATCTGTTTAAATGTAATTCTCATATTTTGGTTTGCCTCCTTTTCATTGTAAGGAAGGTTACTTTTATATCGGGCTGTTTAGCTTATCTGCTAAATGTGACTGCATGAAACAGTTCCTTTAATGAATTGACCCATATCACACGACGAAAGAATCATCGGGCCAATTTGGACGGTTCAAGTACTTCCTTTACAATTCCCACGACCCGCTCTTGATCTTCACAAGTCATACCCGAACCGGACGGCAAACATAAACCTTGGTCAAATAACATACTTGAAATGCTTTTATCACCGCTTTCTGCAAAAAATGCTGCATTTTTAAAGACAGGCTGCAAATGCAATGGTTTCCATACTGGTCTGGATTCAATATTTCCTGCTTCTAACGCATTAATCACGTCACTGGATCGTACTCCATTGATATTGTCGTCTATTGTTAATGCGGTAAGCCAGCGATTGCCCATCGTATCTTTTAATTCAGGCATGAAGGTAATGCCAGGTATGTTCCCCAACGATTTTTTATACCGATCAAAAATCCCCCTCCGAACTTTTACACGGTCATCCAATACTTCTAATTGGGCACGGCCGATTCCAGCTAGAATATTGCTTAAACGATAGTTATATCCAATCGAGCTATGCTGATAATGAAGCGCTGGATCACGTGCTTGTGTAGATAGGAAGAGGGCCTTATGTAAGTATTCCTCGTTATTTGAAACCAGCATCCCCCCTCCAGAAGTTGTTATGATTTTATTTCCATTAAACGAATAAATCCCTATATCACCAACCGCTCCCGTTTGCCTCCCCTTGTATGTGCCTCCAAGAGATTCGGCCGCATCCTCTATTAAAGCAACCTTATATTTCCCGCAAATGCCCTTGATCTCATCTACCTTTGCACTTTGTCCAAATAGATGGACCAAAATAACAGCTTTTGGAATTTCCCGATTTTTCTTCGCATATTCCAAAGCCAGTTCCAATGCCTTAGGTGACATATTCCATGTATCAGATTCGGAATCAATAAAAACAGGATTCGCACCTTGATAGATGATAGGATTTGCACTGGCTATAAAAGTTAATGAAGAACAGAATACAGTATCACCAGTGGTGACGCCCAATACTTGCAAGGCCAAATGAATGGCTGCAGTTCCTGAACTTACTGCCAACGCCCCCTTAGTGCCTGCATATTTAGCAAACTCTTCTTCCAAAGCTTTTACGTTCGGTCCTAGTGGCGCTATCCAGTTTGTCTCGAACGCTTGGCTAATGTACATTTGTTCATTCCCACTCATATGAGGAGGCGAAAGATACAATCTTTTATTCTCCATCCCACACACTCCTTATTTATATTATCCTAGCTGGGGACCCCACAGCGGTAGATGCATCAGAAATGTCTTTAATAACGGTTGACCCGGCACCAACCGTACACCATTCCCCTATCGTTATGCTTGGTATGACCGTTGATCCAGCTCCTATCAAGGTACCAGTTCCTACCTTGACAGCTCCTGTCAGGGTAGCACTTGGTGCTATATGGATAAAGTCATCAAGATGGGTATCATGCTCAATGACTGAAGACGTATTAACAATGACGTGATTCCCCACTTTAGCGCCAGCGTTCAAGACGACATTAGGCATAATGACCGTTCCTTTACCTATCGAGACATTTTTACCCACTTTAGCAGTTGGATGAATGACTGTCTCATAATCCATTACATCTAAATTCAGTTCGTTGACGATTTTTACTCTTAAATCGTTCCTGCCTATCGCAATAATTACCTTATATTCAAAATGAATAAACAAGCTTCTATAGCTTAAGATGGGACCAAAATATACATTTCCCTTTCTTTTCAGCACTTCGTATTGATCATCTAAAATAGCCATGAGACGATATTCCCCCATTGCTTCAACAATATCTTGAACAACTTTTGAGTGCCCGCCAGCACCTATTATTACGATTTTCTTCAATTCAAATCACTTCTCACATCATCAAATTTGGAGTTACTTTAAGATAACTATCTAGAGAACCTGGACATTATCCAGCTGTTTCCTCCAGGTTCAATTTCATTTGATTTTTGTTACATCACACAATCATTCATCCTATTATCCAACAAATTTTTGGGTTGTGACATGTCCTTCCTGAGTAATGGCTTCTTGTTTACATACCTTAATCAAGGTATGGTATATGATCTTCATATCCAGTAAAAAGGATTGATTTTCAACGTACCAGACATCAAGCTCAAACTTCTTCTCCCACGAGATTGCATTTCGTCCATTCACTTGGGCCCAACCCGTCATTCCAGGCCGGACATCATGCCTCCTTGCTTGTTCGGAAGTATATAATGGAAGATATTCCATTAATAATGGCCGTGGGCCCACAAAACTCACATCTCCTTTCATGACATTAAATAATTGAGGTAATTCATCTAAACTTAATTTTCTAAGTAATTTCCCAAAATCGGTTAATCTCTTCTCATCAGGAACCAAATCCCCTTTTTCATCTTTTTCATCTGTCATCGTTCTGAACTTATACAAATAAAACGGTTTGCCATTAAGCCCTGGCCGCTCCTGCTTAAAAATGACAGGTGAACCTAATTTCAAACGGATGAGGATGAAGATAAACAGCATAAGAAGTGAACAGGATATAAGCGCAAGACAAGATATCAAAAATTCAAAAGCCCGTTTCATTTTTTCCTCCCAAATTATCATTGTGTATCGTTATCAAGTTAACGAATTTCTTCGATCTTTATTCTTACTTCGCTTTAACACTTTTAAAAAGGTGAATATATTGCCCAATTTCATTCATTGAAAAACACAAATTATTAAATTTGTTTGAATGTGTAACACTTGCTTTACCCTTTCTGATAATTGCTATCATCACCCGGAAATAAGCCATTATCACGGTATGGGAATTTCATTTCTCTCCCTATAATTTGCCAACTTTAACATTCTATCTTTTAACGTTTCTTCACTCAAGACATCATATGTCGTGATAATATCTTTTATTGCACTCCAATTTACTTCTCTTGGTTTTCCAATATGGATTTGCGGGTAGATCTGATTTAAGTAAACTTCGTCTTCCCCAAGCAGTTCTTCGTATAATTTTTCACCTGGCCGGATTCCAGTAAAAGTTATCCCAATGTCTTCAACAGTGTAGCCTGACAGTTGGATGAGCTTTTTAGCAAAATCGACAATTTTGACAGGTTCGCCCATATCTAGTACGAATACCTCCCCGCCTTTTGCCAGAACTCCTGCCTGAATGACTAATCTTGAAGCTTCTGGAATCGTCATGAAATAGCGAATCATATCCGGATGAGTGACTGTCAAAGGTCCCCCTTTTTTTATTTGTTTTTTGAAGAGTGGGATGACACTGCCATTACTGCCAAGTACATTTCCAAATCGGACCGTTACAAATTTAGTATGGCTTGACAAACTCTTAGACTGGATCATCATCTCGGCTAAACATTTAGAAGCACCCATTATACTTGTCGGATTGACGGCTTTATCTGAAGAAACCATGACAAAAATATCCACCATGCCTGCCTCCGATGCCTCTGCAACATTCATCGTGCCTATCATATTATTTTTCACCGCTTCTTTAGGGTTGGACTCCATAAGGGGTACATGTTTATGGGCGGCTGCATGATAAACGATATTAGGCCGATGAAGGTCGATTACTTGAAACATCCTCCTGCGGTCCTGAATGTCTGCAATTTCGGTCACGATCTCAATTGTATCTGCATAAACCTCCCGTAATTCCAACTCGATTGCATATATGCTGTTTTCACCATGCCCGAGCAATACAATTTTAGCTGGATTATACTTCATGATCTGGCGACAGATTTCAGACCCAATTGAACCGCCTGCACCTGTTACTAAAATAGTGCTATCAACAATCTTTTCTGAAATCCCTTCATCATCAAGTTGAACGGGTAATCGCCCCAATAAGTCTTCCATCTGGATATCTTGCAATTCATTAATTGGAACCCCGCCTTGGACAATCGCTTCCAGGCTAGGGACAATTTGAGTCTTTTTGCAAGCTTTGATGCATTCCGAAAGAATCGTATTTATTTCTTCTCTTTTCAAAGAAGGGATTGCAATCACGATATGTTCGATCTTGTATTGCTCGACCACTTGAGAAATATGTTTTGTTACTGCTACTATAGGTATATTGAAGATTTCTAAACTTAGCTTCGCTTTATCATCATCAACGAATGCAACCGGGACTAAGTCTATATTGCTGGATTTTAACAACCGACTCGTTATCATCGTCCCTGCAGACCCTGCTCCAACGACCAACGTTCTTTTTTTATTGGGTGATTGCTTAATGTATCTTTCAAAATAGATCCTCCATGCCAAACGTGAGCACCCAATCATGGTCATATATAGAATACAAGTAATGAAAAGTTCTCTACTATATAGAAAATGGGTAAAGTATAGCTGAAAGGCGGCCGTAATGGTAATAGAAAAGGCTGTTAATTTGAATATATTGAACATTTCCTTGATACTGGCGTATTCCCAAGCCTTTTTATACTGTTTCAAATAAGCAGTAAAGAAATAATGACACACAAGCAAAATAAGCGTAATTATCATTGTAAATGCTGGTATTTCATCATACGGATGTATTAACCAGTAACTTAAAAATACAGCCATCACAACAACCAAAGCGTCCAGAAAGACTAATGTGAAAAGCCGGTTATAGTATGTCAAATCTACTTCTCCCCAAATTAATATTTTTAGTCAAACAAGAATTCTTTAACTTTCATCCCGCATAATACATTCTCGGCATTTTCATTAAAGGCGTCGACTATTTCTGGTCCGAAATTCTTTTCAATCAAATTATGTGCTTCCCTGAGTTGAAAACCTCTGTTACCAACATTATGAGCATCTGATGCAATAAAATGAGAAAGACCTGATTGAACTAAATATTTGGAAAACCTTTTTGTTCTCCATCCGAATTTACCCGTGATGCTCCCTGCCGTTATTTGTGAATACGCACCCTTCCAAATCATTTCTTTTAGAAGTTGCGGATTTTTTATTATTTCCAAGTTCCGCTCTGGATGAGCAATGATCGGCGTCAGCCTTCTCAATTGCAGATCATAAATTAATCGTTCCGTATACCTTGGCACATGGTTTGAAGGCAGTTCGAGAAGGATGTACTGCGAACCATTCAAGCCCATGATTTCGTTATTATCATAATCATCTGAAAGCTCATCGGATATCCTGATTTCCTGACCTGGCCATACTTTTAGCCGGATTTCCAGTTCATCTAGCACCTGGTTCAATTTTGCAGCTTCATTCACGACTTTTTGCTTATCATTTTCATATATCCCCTTATTATAATGAGGGGTTGCTATAATGTTGGAAATCCCTTGATCTACAGCTTTTCTCGCCATTTCTATACTTTCTTGGATATCTCCAGCACCATCATCCATCTTCGGTAAAATATGACTATGAATATCAATCATCGTTATCCCCTCTTTAACCTAACCCGAATGCTATATTTAACAACTTCCAAACTACTTATTTTATTTCCCATAGTAGTAGTATTCGTCAGGATATTTTTGTTTTTTCTTATTTAGGATTGCTCCCAAAAGCTTTGCATTTGCATTCTCAAGTAATTCCTTCGCTTTTTGTGCTTGATGTATTTCAGTGCTCCCGCTGCTCAACACCAAAACCACGCCGTCTGTCATACTCGCTAGTACTTGAGCATCTGTGACTGCATTGACAGGCGGTGTGTCCAGAATTACTAAATCATAATGCTGCTTTGCTTCCTCCAACACCGTCACCATTCCGTTAGACCCAAGCAACTCCGATGGGTTTGGAGGGATTGGTCCACTTGTCAACACATCTAAATTGGGATAAATGGAAGGTTGTACAGCATCAAGCAATTGATTTTGCTTTGATATGATATTCGTTAACCCCAAGTAATTCTCCATATTAAAGTTAGTATGAACACTCGGCTTTCTCAAATCTGCATCTATGATGAGAATGCGTTTCCCTTGCTGAGAAAAAACTGCTGCGACATTGATCGAAGTCGTCGATTTTCCCTCACCAGCATTTGCAGAGGTAAAAATCATCGACTTTATGTCTTTTTCCACAGCGGAAAATTGAAGGTTCGTTCGAATCGTCCTATATTGCTCCACAACCGGTGACTTCGATTTCAACATGGAAATACTGCTTCTTTTTTTTATCTCCATCGTTTTATGTCGTTTATTGCGTGTCAAGCTTTTCACCTCTTGAGGTTCTGATTACAGATTTTTAATTTCCGTTTTTTTTTATTTTCGATTAAATTTACGATGCCTAGCATCGGGATCTTTAAATGTTCTTCAATATCAGACTCAACCTTGATTGTCTTGTCGAAAAATTCGATCATGAATGTAAGAATTAAACTTATGACTAACCCGGCAAAACATGCAACGATCGTATTCATGATCGGATTCGGTTTTATAGGTGAGGAATTATCTCCTATATTTGCTTTGGATAAGACATTGACATTGTCAACATTCATAAGCGTTTTTATTTCATCTTGGAATATATCCGTAATTGCACTTGCAACACTAACAGCAATTTTAGGGTCAGCACCCTCAACCTTAATGGTGAAAATTTGTGAATTCCCATTACTGACAATTTTGATTTGTTCCGATAATGCTGAATTTGATATGTCAAGATTCAGTCGTTCTTTAACTTTTTCTAACATCATTGGACTTTTTATGATTTCGCTGTACGTTTCAATCAATTGAATATTGGTTTGAATCTCTCCTACATTGTAAAGTTCTGACTTTTCTTTAGATTGATTGACTAAGATTTGTGTAGAAGCTTGGTAAACAGGTGAAAGAATGAAAAAGCTAACGATTCCCGTCATTGCCGTCAATAAGGTTGTAAAGATGATAATGAGCACGATGCGTTTTTTTATCATTTGAAAAAGATCTTTTATATTGAGTGCCTCCGCCATTCAATCAACTCCAATCCATGTAAAATACTTTCCGTTTATCCTTTTCTAATTTCCAATTCCTATAATTTTGCGACCTTATCAGAAAGCAGTCCATTTTCCTCATCACATTTTTGGAATCGAATATTAATGAAGCATGATCATGGACACTTTTCCAGTCAAAACAATTGTGTGGTGTTCCAATGACAACTAAATCGGCTTTTTGAAGAATGGCAGCATCGTATTTTACCACCTGTAGAACCTGTTCATTGATTCGAATTTCTTTTGCATAGGGTTCGATGACGGTTAGATTCTGGACCTTGTTTTGTAATCGTTCAAGTAAGCGGACGACCGGGCTTTCCCTTAAATCATCAATATCACTTTTGTAAGTTGCACCTAAAACCACAACATGTGAGTGTTTCATAAGCTTGTCATTGGCTGCAAGCAGTTCAAGGATGCGCGTATAAGAATAGTGAATCATTCCGTCATTAATATCCCCAGCCAATTCAATCATTTTTGTCCGATGACCATGTTCTTTTGCTTTATAGAGCAAGTAGTATGGATCGACCGGTATGCAATGCCCGCCGACACCAATGCCTGGGGTGAATTTCATGAACCCGTATGGTTTTGAAGAAGCCGCATCGATCGTTTCCCATATGTCAATTTCCAAATCATTACATAAAACCGTCATTTCATTGACCAAAGCCATGTTAATCCATCGGAAAGTGTTCTCAAAGATTTTGCTTAATTCTGCAACACGAATCCCCTTAACACGATGAGCTGTCGGACCGATGAACTTGCAAGCTAGACCTGTACAGGTTTCCGTCATTCCCCCCACAACCTTTGGAGTGTTGCTCAAATTAAACCTTTTATTTCCTGGATCTATTCTTTCCGGGGAATATGCTACAAAAAGGTTCTTCCCAATCCCATAGCCTCTTTCTATTAATGGTGTACAGATATATTCTTCTGTCGTTCCTGGATATGTTGTACTTTCCAAAATAACCAATGTACCTTCTTTCACATGTTCAGCGACAATTCTCCCTACATCCCTAACATACGAGATATCAGGTTCCTTCAAATTATTAACTGGGGTCGGAACACAAATCAAAAGGACATTCATGTCTCCAAGCAGCTTCATATCCGTCGTCGCTGTAAATTGCTTTTGGCTTATCAATTCTCTAAGCCCGTCATTATCTACATCATTGATATAGTTGATTCCGCTATTTAAACTTTCCACTTTTGTCTCAGAGACATCGAATCCTGTCACCTTATAACCTTTAGATGCATAATGGCAAGCAGTTGGGAGACCAACATAACCCAATCCAAACACTCCGACTTTAGCGGTCTTGTTCTTTAATTCTCTTAGCAAAGCTGATTTGTGCGAGTATTGGCCATTATTTTTTTGTTGCTCTCTTTCTCGTTTTATCGCTGTTATCATGATTCAATCCTCCATTTCCCTTACCAGAACATAACGAACATTTAAAATTAGTAGGCCACAATGAAATTTCAATACAAAAAAACTAGCAAATTCCTAACGATATCTTTCTTAATCAGCAAAGTTGACCAGATATATCATTTTTTATGATTGAAATACATACCTAGAGTTCCGCCTTGAAAATTCGCCTTGTAAGTTTCCCATTAATTTTTATCGTCAGCATTAATAAATTATCATATTTATTTTTGTTGCTGGTTCCAGATTTCGAATGAAGCGTTCTGTTTTTGATTCATCTACCTAATTAACCAGGATCACCTATTCTTTTGACGTGAGGTAAAACCATAAAGCCCCGTACAAGTGCATGGTTAGGGTTAAACGAAATCTGTTTTTAGCCAAAACACCTATATCCATAATTAAATATTTCATTTTGAATCAGACTTAATCCCACACATTTCACATTTATAATGGACGTCCCTCAAAATAAATTGGCAAACAGCTGATAAAAACGAACATAGTCTTTTTCTATCCATACTCCATTCTTCTTATCGTTCAGGAAATGCAAATCCCCCGATTGAATGGCCTTTAAACGGGGTGCCATTCATCGGGGGAACTCCAATGTTCAGTCAAGATCGTAAATTACATACTACTTTTCAGATGCGTCCTCTGTCATGTCCTTCACTTTGTTAATAATCCATTCCTGCTTATCTTTCGTTTCAGTATTTTCATACTGCACCTTGTAAGGTCCCTTTCCTTCAATCACATAGTACCCATTTCCTTTTACACTTTTTCCAGGAGCCAGTTTCGTGCCAAGATTATCTCCTGGATAGATACGTAGTTTTTTATCCTTTTGATTCCATACCGACATTTCAAAAACGTCTACAAATTTTTCTTCTGCCGTTTTATTAGTTGCCTTCAGCTTTAACTGCAAAACTTTTTTCCCTTTTTGATCTGGATGCTCGAGCTGCAATGCTTCTTCAATCCAAATACTTACGCCAGATATGTCTTTCTCCTGTCCTGCATCACCTTTAACGGTGGAGTCCGTTTGCTTTGGCACTCCTCCCGGTTCACCCTTAGTATCCTTTTCTCCTGACATGCAGCCTGTCAAAAATATGGTTAAAGTTAATATACAGATCCAAATACCTCTGAATCTTCTCTTCAATATCATGATTCCACTCCTTTAAAAAAATATATATCCTTCTTAATGAGAGATTCTTCAGTACCTTTGATCTCATTTGAAAAATTGGACTTCATTTTGAAACGAAAAAATACTCAATCACTTTAAGAAGAACCCACTTCCAAAAGGAGAGGCCTTCTTACATCATTATCACTTTGATTATTTCACTATTGTTTTTGCTATTTCTCCTCCAACTACTAGAGGTCCATTGTCAACTTCAATGACATCTCCCGCTTGCAATCTTCGAGTAACCCCATTTTCATCCATAATAAACCGGCTGTAAATTTGGTAACTTCCATCTGGATTAATGGTTCCGGCCCCAGTCTGAGTATGGGACACTGTTCTCTGCGCTTTTCCATTCACTAGCAACCGGAGACTCTTAGTTCCCTCCGGCGCCTTGCCCGTAACATAATCTGCATTAGGTGCTACAGGATTCACCTGGAGTTTCTCCGCTTCCTTGATTACCGTAGTATGAGCTTGTAGGTTCGATGGAGTCCGGACACCGTAGTCAACCGTTACGATATCGCCTACTTGTAGGGTTTTATTATTTCCATTCCCATCTACTCCTACATACTTACTGTATATACTAAATGTTCCATCTTCATTGACAGGCGCCGTTCGCAGTGCTTCGCCATTTACCAACAAGCGTACAATCGTTGCTCCTTCAGGTGCAGTTCCTGATATCACTTCTGCATTTGGGTACACAGTATTGAGCTTAACAGGTTCACTCGGCATAAACTGTACTACCTTAACAGATGAGCTATCGCTGACATTTCCCGCTGCGTCTGTAAGGGTAACATTAATAACCGCATGGACTGGTTGATTTGGAATCGCAACCGCGAATTTCCCGTCTGGGCCTACAACTCCGGTATATTTCTTGGAATTAATGGTGACGGTCACATTTGCTTCAGGTTCACCGCTTCCTGTTACTTCTTTACTGTTTGTTGTAACTTCATTTAGTTTCGGTGCATTTGGAGCCGTTATATCTTTATCCAATAAATCTTGCGCTTTGTTCAGTAAATCTTGCAGACGGTCTTTTTCTGCACCTTCCGGAAGCTTATTGACCGCTTTTTGTGCTTCATCAATCGCTCCTTGATCCGTCGTGTCTTCCAATGTATCGAACTTATCATCCGTGAACAGATCTTCCACTTTGTTYTTCGCATCGGTTARATCTTTTTCTGCCTGTTCTTTTTTATTCAATAAATCTTGCGCTTTGTTCAATAAGTCTTGCAGACGGTCTTTTTCCGCACCTTCAGGAAGCTTATTGACCGCTTTTTGTGCTTCATCAATCGCCCCTTGATCCGTCGTTCCYTCCAATGTATCGAACTTATCATCCGTGAACAGATCTTCCACTTTGTTYTTCGCATCGGTTAAATCTTTTTCTGCCTGTTCTTTTTTATTCAATAAATCTTGCGCTTTGTTCAATAAGTCTTGCAGACGGTCTTTTTCCGCACCTTCAGGAAGCTTATTGACCGCTTCTTGTGCTTCGTCAATCGCCCCTTGATCCGTCGTTCCCTCCAATGTATCGAACTTATCGTCCGTGAACAGATCTTCCACTTTGTTCTTCGCATCGGTTAGGTCTTTTTCTGCCTGTTCTTTTTTGTTCAATAGATCTTTCGCTTTGTTCAGTAAGTCTTGCAGACGGTCTTTTTCCGCACCTTCAGGAAGCTTCTTGACCGCTTCTTGTGCTTCGTCAATCGCCCCTTGATCCGTCGTTCCCTCCAATGTATCGAACTTATCGTCCGTGAACAGATCTTCCACTTTGTTCTTCGCATCGGTTAGGTCTTTTTCTGCTTGTTCTTTTTTGTTCAATAGATCTTTCGCTTTGTTCAGTAAGTCTTGTAATCGATTTTTTTCAGGACCGGCTGGTAATTTATTGACTGCATTTTGGGCTTCGTCAATCGCTGCTTGATTCGTCGAACCTTTCAATGTGTCGAACTTGTTATCCATGAACAGATTTTCTACTTTGTTCTTCGCATCAGCCAATTCTCTTTCTTCTTGTGTATCTCTTAACTCAATCTGTTTGGTTTTAAACATGTACATATCTACTTTAGGAGTTTCTGACCAGAGGTACCCATTTGGGCGATAATTAGCTGCCCATTTAAAAGGGTCACCACCCCAGCCTTTATACATTTTGGTAGGGGTATTGGACGTGTCCTCCCAAATTCTAAACTCATCCGTTTCCACATGAAAACTCAAGCTTTGTCCATTATCAAAGGCCGTCTTATTACGCGAGGATATTAAAACATGCTTTGGTTTGGTAAAATACATATCCGCTGCATATGGTGCATACATTGCAACTCCATTTTCTGTACGCACATTAAGTTTTGCCTTTTCATTAATCCTTACATTATTATAAAACGAGAGCATAGCTGATGTATCTGTACCTTCTCTAGTCATATTCAATTCTGCCTCTGAATCCACTTTGAAATCTCGCAATGCCCCATCGTACGTAAAACTTTTTTGCCCAATAATATTCACTTTTGCATTTTTGCCAATTACTAAACTGCCATAATCATTTGTCGCATAAAATATTGCTTGCCCACTTTTTTTAGTATAAATATCCAGTATCGCATTAGGTGCGACTACAAAATTAGGTAGTTTTGCAACAGTCCAAATAACGGAATAGGCACTATCATGAACTATGGAAGTGTCACCTTGAAATTCCACATCTCCTATTTCAGCCATTTCTTGACCCGTAATGTTTATGGTGTTTAATCCTTTAAAAGTTGCTTTTCCACCTTTGTTGTAAATCATTTGCGGTCCACTATATGTTACATTCTCAAATGTTTGTTCTACACCATTTAATCCATTCCCTATTGCAATTACACCATAAGGGTTGTTACCTATAATATTTATATTCTTTATAGTGGTACTTTGTAATTCGTATGCATACCCATAATATATGCTATCCAAATTCCCTGTTCTTCCAGTTTGCGTTAACGTATAGTTATTTCCATCAATCACTATATTTGTTTTTTTTGCCTGAATTTTAATTGTGCCACTTACATCAATATTTCTTCCAAATTTGACTGTCGTTATTCCGTTATCTCCTTCTAACGCAGCCTTTAACTCCGCATAATTGTTGACGACCGCTTCGTTGGCCATCAAAGCTCTTGCCGCTTTACTCTGTGATTGGGTTTCCTTTGTTTGTGTACGCGATTCCTGACCTTTGGCCTCAGACTCTTGCGCATTCGTAACTTCCTTATTTGGTGTTGATGATTCCTCCGCAAATCCTGCACTTGGGATTAATAGAGAACTTGCTAAAAGAAATGATGTTGTCATAACGTTGATAGGTTTTAACATTTTACTTTTCTTCATAAATGAAACGCTCCTCATAACTTAATTTTACTTACAAGATTAATATACTTTTTTTCGACAAGTACCTCGTTCCAATAATGACTCATAAAAAATCATTTTAGGAACCACATTAGAGCATTAAACATCAATTTTAATGTGATTATTTTCATTTATGGCGATGTGTTTAATCGGGAGAAATGATCCTGCAATTTATAAAAGCCTATCTTCTTATCAAATCCACCGTAAAATTCAAACTTTCTGTCCGGGGTTACAATCATTATGGTTACATAACTAAAAATGTGATAAGAGAAACCATAGGTTCCCTCTTATCACATTTTCCCTTATCCTATTTGGTTATTAGTTTCATTCCCTGAAGAGTTACTTCTATTTATCAACGTTCCGTCGGATTACATGAACTATCATCCAGTGCATAAGTGGCAACTCCGGTACATATTCCGTAACCTCCTTACATATCACTTTTACATTTATTCACCCTTTTTTTCCTTGGGCACTTTTAAGAAAGGATAGTGACGTTATTAAAATGAGGGTGATTTTCAGCTTATTTATTTCTTGTTCATTTAATAAAAGATACATCAAAAATAAGACTAAGAAGGCTTGAATAAAATAGATCCTGTATTTCAAAAGGATGGACCAAATTTGTGACATCCATAGTAAAAAAAAGTTAAATGGCTTCGACATCATCTTTCTCCTTTATCATGATGTTGATATTATCTAGATTTATATTCTCGCATCATTATATACAAATAGGTGAATGGCGGTATTTCATAATGTAAAAACATTGGTTCAGAAAAAAAATGCCGTTCATTTTTAATAAATGGAACTTTGCTCTGTTTTTTTTCATTAGATTTTGAACATGTTTGTGCTAATCAGAGTGAGCGGATGATTTTTCTTCAGAGGAACTAAGTTTGAATGAAATCGTGTAGAAAAAAAAAAAAAAAAGAGTGGAAATCGCAAATATTTTATTTCTTAAAAGATCAAAAAAATCATTCTTAATTCAGGGAAATTAAAACAACCTGCCCCCTAGGAACATAGGGAACAGGCAGCCTGAGTGTTTATCCAAGGCACAATGTTTTGGAGCCGCTCAGAGAATAGGGTCTTCTTTTACAATGGGGTTTAGGGGAAAGAAGGGACCTCACTGCTATTTTATTTTATAACATATACAAAATCAGATCGTTCCAAAAATGAAATGATATAAACCATTTTTAATATTTCTCCTTCCGTAAGATATCATCAAACTGGTAAATTAGGATTGAAACGGAGTGTCATGAACGAAAATCCTAACTTTATATATTGAATTTATGAACAAATGTATTCATCTGCCTCATAGGGAGATTTGTTCAAATCGTTCGATTAGTCACCAACTAGATCTGAATATTTTTAAATCAGATTGATCGATAAATAAAAAAAGATTGTAGAGAGAATAACGCTTTCCCTACAATCCGGAACAAGCTAACTTATTTATTTAAGCATACTTCTCACTTTCCTCATCTTTAAAAAAGCTCTTCATTGCATGGAAAACATCAGCCTTTTGCTTAAGGATATAGTACCTGAATTTTTCATTATCGATGTTCTTATAAGCTGTCATCAATGTCGAATGGCGATTGTATTGATTGACTTCCCCATATCCGAACATATTGGAAACCTTCATGAGTTCTTCAACAAGCTTAACGCATCGGACGTTATCGGATGTTAGGTTATCACCATCGGAAAAGTGAAACGGATAGATATTAAACTTCGCGGGGTCATATTTATGATCAATAAGTTCTAATGCTTTTCGGTATACGGACGAACAAATCGTACCGCCGCTTTCCCCTTTTGAAAAGAAATCCTCTTCCGGAACTACTTTCGCTTCTGTATGATGGGCAATGAACTCGATTTCCACGGTTTCATATTTTGTCCGCAAGAAACGGTTCATCCAAAAGAAAAAGCTTCGAGCCATATATTTTTCCCATAACCCCATACTTCCGGAAGTATCCATCATTGCCAGTACAACTGCTTTGGAATCAGGTTTTTGAACCTCATTCCAGGTTTTGAATTTAAAGTCTTCCTTATAAATAGGATGAAAACCTGGGTCCCCCCTTAAGGCGTTCCGTTTGAATGCGGATATCATCGTTTTCTTTTTATCGATATTTCCCATTAGGCCTGTCTTTCGGATGTCGTTGAATTCAATATGTTCAAGAGTGTGCTCCGCATGTTCTTTCTTCTGAAGATTAGGGAGTTCCAATTGACTGAACAGGGCTTCCTCCAATTCCATCATCGACACTTCGGCTTCATAATAATCCTCGCCGGCTTTGTCACCTGCACCTTGGCCCTTACCGGCTCCGGCATCGGACGGTGAGCCATCCCTTGCGACTACATCCCCCACTTTACTGTCTCCATCGCCTTGCCCTACATGTTTGTTCTTATCATAGTTATAACGAATTTTGTATTCATCCAAGGAGCGAATGGGGATCTTGATGACATCCCGGCCATTGGACATTACGATGCTTTCTTCTGAAATTAGATCAGGCAAATTATTCTTGATGGCTTCCTGCACCTTTTCCTGATGACGTTGTTGATCATCATAGCCTTTCCGATGGAGGGTCCAATTTTCCTGTGAGATTACATACTGTTGATTACTCTCTTCCGACATTCTCTTCCCCCCTTAAAATTGTTTGCACGCTTTTCATCATTCCTTCATATAATAAGTTAGTGTGGGAATGCCCACATCATTCCGGTTTTCCATTGAAAAATACAGTGCGAAAAAACGGATGAAAAGAAAAGTATTACTCTATCTTATGCAGCGACGCAGGATAATTTACAACAAAATTAATAATGGATATTTGCCCATGAACTAGACAAGTCCTGACAGGGGCGTTAAAGGTCCTGTCAGGTTATTTCTAAAAAAGAAATATAACAAAACGAACAGACCTGATGATTGTCAGGTCTGTTCGTTTTTTCATTCATTGGATTGTAGGATCACTTTAAGCCAGAAGTAATGGAGCTGCAAAAGGCTTCCAAGGAAATCTATAAAAACAATGAAACACAACAAATAAGGTGCCCGCAGTTTTTTCTGGACACCCCTTTTACACAGATAGAATGATTCTGGTTGTCATATTCGTCAATCTTTCTCTTCCTCTATTTCATGTTGAACTGTACCTGGGCGTTTATCCCACTCTTTCAATTCTTCATTCGTCCTTTGATTTTCCATCTGCTTTCCAAGTTCTTTCATCTCTTCATAATCCTTAGCCATGGAGCTATTTTCCGGTACATGTTCTTTTTTCAGTTCCTCTTTGCTCATTTGCCATCACCTCTACTTATTGATACCCAATATTACCAAATCCGAAACGTAACATATCTAATGGAAATATGGGGTATAGATAAAACATTATGAGCAAATGTAAGGAGGTGCAAGATTTATGCAAACAACTACCCTTTATGTAAAGGAAGCAACGTCAGAAGGCCCTATTTTAAATCTGGAGTCCATACTTTTGAAAACGGAAGGTGTGGAACGTGCGATCATCGATGTTGATGATGGGGAAATTAAAATCGACCATAGCGAAGAAAAACTATCACCGAATCAACTTATTACACTTATTGAACAGTATGGCTTGAATGTAACTAAATAGAAATCAATAGCACCGGGCT
Source organism: Peribacillus sp. 05N428 (assembly GCF_056397085.1). Lineage (NCBI taxonomy): Bacteria > Bacillati > Bacillota > Bacilli > Caryophanales > Bacillaceae > Peribacillus > Peribacillus sp. 05N428. The sequence continues at coordinate 67,532 of NZ_JBFTMS010000008.1, forward strand.
TCCTCCATTAAGAAAGGCCCGGTGCTTTGTTTAGTTATAATATCCCTTGCCTTCTATAAACACCATTTAACGCCTTCAAAAGATGCATGATTTCAATGGGAATTCTGGATTTCCTCTAATCCACTTTTCATTCATCCAACCTTCCGTAAAAGGTTATAAACCCCTGCCCGATCGGGGCAGGGGCAAAAACGTATGGATTACCGATTTAACAAGCTGCCCACATAGCGCAGCAAATCATTGGCTGAAGTCGAATTATATCCGTGCTCGTCTATAAGTCTCGTGATGACCTCGTTCACTTTCTTCAGTTGCCTTTCGTCTGGTGTCTTCGTTGAAGTAGTGATCTTAACGACATCCTTCAAATCAGCGAATAGTTTTTTCTGGATCGCTTCCCGTAAACGATCATGGGAATTATAATCAAATCGCTTCCCTTTACGGGCATATGCTGAAATTCGAATCAATATTTCTTCGCGGAATGCTTTTTTTGCATTCTCGGAAATTCCAATTTGCTCTTCTATCGAGCGCATCAATTTTTCATCTGGGTTGATTTCTTCGCCAGTCAATGGATCGCGCAGCCTTGATTTATTGCAGTATGCTTCGACATTATCCAGATAATTATCCATGAGGATTTTCGCCGACTCTTCATATGAATATACAAAAGCTTTTTGCACTTCATTTTTTGCAATGGCATCGTATTCTTTACGTGCCAGTGAAATGAAATTCAAATACCGCTCCCGAAGTTCGTTCGTAATGGACGGATGCTGGTCAAGACCTGCTTTTAATGACATAAGTACATCCAATGCATTAATGGACGGATTTTCCTTACGAATGATCGTGGAGGAAATCCGGTTAATTACGTAACGCGGGTCGATTCCGCTCATGCCTTCGTCCTGATATTCTTTTTTCAATTCATTGATGTCTGCGGAATTAAATCCTTCAACATTTTCCCCATCATAAAGCCTCATCTTTTTCACTAAATCGATATCACCCTTTTTGGGATCTTTCAGGCGGGTCATGATGCTGAAGATTGCCGCCACCCTTAATGTATGCGGGGCAATATGAACATCCGAGACATCACTTTCACGAATCATTTTTTCATAAATCTTCTCTTCCTCGGTAACCTTCAAGTTATATGGAATAGGCATGACTATGATACGGGAATGCAATGCTTCATTTTTCTTGTTGGAAATGAACGCTTTATACTCCGTTTCATTCGTATGAGCCACAATGAGTTCATCTGCACTGATCAATGCAAAACGGCCAGCTTTAAAATTCCCCTCTTGTGTCAATGATAGCAAATGCCATAAGAATTTCTCATCACATTTCAGCATTTCCTGGAACTCCATCATCCCGCGGTTCGCCTTGTTCAGCTCGCCATCAAAGCGATAGGCACGCGGATCTGATTCAGAACCGTATTCGGCAATGGTCGAAAAATCGATGCTGCCCGTCAAATCAGCAATATCCTGTGACTTAGGATCAGAAGGACTGAATGTTCCAATTCCAACACGCTTATCCTCCGAAAGGAAAATACGTTCGACCATCACATCTTCAATCCTGCTTCCATACTCCTGTTCTAACCTCATTACATTCAGCGGCGAAAGGTTTCCTTCAATCCTGATGCCATATTCTTCAAAGAAATCATCCCGTAAATACTGCGGAATGAGATGCAGTGGATCTTCATGCATCGGGCATCCTTTTATTGCATAAATCGCACCAGAGTCTTTCAACGAATAATTTTCAAGTCCACGCTTCAGTAAAGAAACGAGTGTGGACTTCCCACCTGACACCGGACCCATGAGAAGCAATATCCGCTTACGGACATCCAGCCGCTTTGCTGCCGGATGGAAATATTCCTCGATGAGCCTTTCCAGTGAATCTTCAAGGCCAAATAACTGACCGCTGAAAAAATTGTATTTCTTTGTCCCATTTACTTCTTCTATCCCTGCATCTCTGATCATGTTGTATACACGTGAATGAGCAGATTGAGCAACTAAAGGCGTTTCTTTCAATATTTCTAAGTACTCTGCGAAGGTGCCTTCCCACTTCAGCTTCTGTTCATCTTCTCTAAATTTTTCGATTTTCTTTAAAATATCCATTAAGGAACCTCCCCCTGTCACTTTCAGAGAATACTTAAATCTATGCTCCAAGTCTGACAAACATGTCAGACTTTAAAAAGTGGACGGGCATTGTTTCGAATCCCCTTTGACTCTCCATGTATCGAAAAGGGCTTAATCATTGAGAATTGATGACAAATATGCTGACAAGAAAATTTGTGTGCACTCCTGCTAAAAATTAGGGTATACTAAGCCTATACTTAAGTGGGACAATATGGGTAAAGGGAGGTCACAACATGGGCACAGTTATTATCGTTGGAGTTGCTGTAACATTTTTAGCCGCTATCTTCACTGCCGGGTATGACGATAAACCAGGTGTGAAATAAAAAAAATAACATCCTTTTCTAAAATTCCAAAAAAAAGGGACAGCAAATTAAATTTGCCGTCCCTTTTTTGGAATATATAAATATAGAAGCACTTTCGAAGTCATTCACGAATGGCTTATTGAGCATGCCAATCGAATTGGCTTCATCATTTATACAGCGTCCTTTTTATCAGTTTGAGCTGCAACGTTGTTCTCCATCGATCTCAAGTCTTCATTTACTTTTTGTCCTTGTTCCAAATATTCCGTTTGGAAACCACTCTTTATTGCCCAACTATAAAACATTAGAGATAAACATGTAATGATGACCATGTCCAAACCAAATGGGATTATGTTTAGTCCACCAAACTTTTCACTGCCTAAGTATGAAATGGTCATCATACAGAGTAAGTAAACAACCATCCAAAGCCCTGCAGAAAAGTTTTGACGGAATCCCTTCCATTTTATTTTTGATTGATAATAGAAATAAACGGGAAGACCAGCCATAATGATAAATAATACTTGACCTGTCAGCGGCCATCTTGCCCAATATAGAACCAAAGAAGCAAAAACAAAGCCCAGTGGTGCAATGATGCTTAATCCTTTTAAACGTAATGGTCTGTACAAGTTTTGACCTGTGCGTCTTAATGTCATAACAGTAACTGGACCTGTAATATAAGAGACTAAAGTCGCAACTGAAATAACCTCTGCCAATACGCCCCAGCCTCTAAACATGAATAAAAATAAGAAAGATACGCCTAGATTAAAAAACATGGCTTGACGCGGGATACCATAAAGAGGATGCAGTTTTCCAAACACGCTTGGCAAATATTTATTCTTTTCCATCCCATAAAGCATTCGTGACGTTGTCGCCGTGTATGTTATTCCTGTCCCCGAAGGAGAAATAAAAGCATCTACGTATAGTAAAATAACCAACCAGTTTATGCCTAAAACAATTGCTAAGTCAGCAAACGGTGAATTGAAATTCAAATGTTGCCATCCATTCACAATCATGGACGGGTCAACGGCTCCAATAAACGCAACCTGTAATAAAACGTAGATGACCGTTGCAATTAAAATGGAGCCAATTACTGCAATTGGGATCGAACGTCCCGGATTCTTTGCCTCACCAGCCATATTAATTGGACTTTGAAAACCATTAAATGCAAAGATGATACCCGAAGTTGCTACAGCAGTAAGTACACTTGCCCAACCATTAGGAGCGATACTTCCCGCAGAGGTAAAATTGGATCCGTGAAACCCGGCAAATAAAAGTGAGCCAATCGTAAGTCCAGGAATAATAACCTTAAAGACTGTAATAAATGAATTAGCTTTCGAAAACAAACTGACTGTCCAGTAATTTAATAAAAAGTAGACGATCAGCAATACAGAGGCAATTGCCAAGCCTCCCCCAGTAAGACTCCCATTTTCTACTAAACCGTGTGTCCACTGTGCCCATTCCCATGGCCATGAGCTCATATATTGAACAGAAGCAATCGCTTCAACTGGAATTACGGAAACGATTGCAATCCAGTTTGCCCAGCCTGCAATAAACCCTAAAAACGATCCATGAGAGTACTGCGTGTATTTTACCATTCCCCCTGCTTCAGGAAACATAGACCCTAATTCACTGTAAGATAGTGCGATAAATAAAATAACAACCATCCCGATAATCCAAGAGATAATGGCAGCGGGTCCTGCAATCTGTGCCGCTCTCCAAGCCCCGAATAACCAACCTGAGCCAATAATTGACCCGAGTCCTACCATCATTAACGAAAATGTTCCCATCTTTCGCTGCATATTATTCATATATTTTTCACCATGCTTTCCAAAAATTATTCCTTACGTTTAAAAGTAACTGGATTAATGATTTGTGCCAATGCGTCCAATTACATCTTAAAGTAATTGCTGCATTTACATCACCTCTTGTAAAAATTTGTAAATTTAATGAGAAAATCTTAAGGATGTCCCCTTATTGCTTCTATTAATTACACCGGAACTAAATTTTTCTGTATTTCAGAAAATGCTTAAATCCCATTCTTGTGCCATTTGTTTCAATAACAAACTACCTGCTACGCTATTCCCATATTCATCGATGGCTGGTCCATAAATACCAATGCCACATCCATCTTGAAAAGGCATTCCGCTTCTGGCACTTGGAGGAACAAGCGCCATGATCCCGCCAGATACTCCACTTTTGGCCGGCACCCCAATAAAAGCCGCAAATTTCCCCGAAGCATTGTACATACCGCAAGTAAGCATTAATGCTTTGGCCAGCTTAGCCACTTTTTTAGGGATTACTTGTTCTTTACGAACGGGATGGTAACCATCTTGAGAAAGAATCAGTCCAAGCAGGGCTATGTCTTCTGTGGTCACTTCTATGGAACATTGCATGAGGTAAACCTCTAAAGCTTCCTCTACTTCCGATTCCAAATAATTAGTCTCTTTCAAATAGTGAGCCAAAGCTCTATTTCTATGAGAGGTTTGCCACTCAGATTGATACACTTCCTCATTGATTGTCGGGCGCTTCCCTAACAAATTTTCAAATAGCCCATAGAGAAATTCCAATTTCTTTTGTGAAGAATCCCCTGGGAGAAGCGAAGCTACGGAAATCGCCCCAGCATTTATCATAGGATTAAACGGCTTTCCCGGCTTATGCATTTCTAAACGAATAATTGAATTGAAAGCATCTCCTGTCGGTTCCACATCGACCCTCTCTAACACATAAGAAATGCCGCGACCCAAACATGCGGCAATAAAGCTAAGCACTTTTGAAATACTTTGCAGCGTGAAAGGAACTTCCCAATCCCCTGACTTGATCATTGTTCCACCCGGCTCCAGTATGGTAATGCCCAATTGCGATAAATGTGCATTTCTCAATGCCGGTATATAATTAGCGGTTTGTCCTTCAATAGCAAAGGATCTGTAATGTGCTACCCATTCATCTAAGTCGGATTTTCTTTGACTATTAACGTGAATGTCATACTCTTTTGACAATTCTTCAATCACATTCTTCCACCTCTTCAGTTGTTGTATCATTATATTTTCTAAATGAACGTTTTACCGAATGCCATCAAGCTTACATATAATAGATCCGGTGAAAAAATAATGAATATTCTAAAAATTATTAAGCGCTTTCAAAAATTTATATCTACCGTTAATTTTAAATTGGGAACTACATAATCATACGAAAACCTACAAAAACTAAAAAATAAAAATCCACTAAAAAAACGTATCCCGTTACCATTTTTTGTGGATAGAAAAACAGATTGGTTTTGCCATAATAGATTATAAGCCGTTCTATTCAGGAACAAAGTAAGCGTTGTATTGAAGCCGATGAAACTGTATACTGATTTTTTAAACAACTTGGGAGGTGACGACTTGAATCTCAGTACGTTAATGAAAAAAGAGGTCAACATCCTCGCTTTGATGTTGTTAACAGTGCCATTAGCAGGCGAATTGAGTTTTTATCCTTTAAATGAAACGTTTCGGGTAAGTTTTGGTCCGCCTGTCCTTTTCTTCTTTTTACTATTATTACAGAAAACACCTGCCATTTTTTCGGGCTTCCTCACAGGAACAATGGTTGTGGTATTTCGTATTCTTATAGATTTTTTCATGCATGATAGTTTTTCCTGGGCATCCGCTTTCCAAGTTCATTATCCTAGTTTTTTCTTTTATTTCACCTACTGCTTTCTTTTTTATTTGGTGAAAATAAATCGCTTTCAAAACCGATCTTTGCTGATTGGATTTATTGGTCTCATTATCGAAATATTGTCCGACTCTGTAGAATTGATTTTTCAATATATTGTGTTGGAAACAACCATTACGTTAGGTTCACTAAACGAGATGATCATGATCGCATTCGCCCACAGTTTCATCGTTTTAAGCTTTTTTAATATGATGAAATTATATGAAGCACAATCAAGGGAAAGGCAAATCACAAAACAAAATGAACATATGCTTATGCTCATTTCCAACTTATACGAGGAAACGATTCATTTAAAAAAAACATTAAAGAATGCTGAGAATATTACTAAGAAATCGTATGATTTATATCGAGATTTAAAAGCTCTGGAAAAACGGGACAAGCACCCTCATGTTCATCCTGAGCCATATAGTCAAAAAGCATTGCGCATTGCGGGTGAAATGCATGAAGTCAAGAAAGATAATCAACGGATTTTTGCTGGTCTCTCCAAATTGATTTCCAATGAGAGTTTTAAAGATTATATGAATGCAGCTGAACTTTTTCATTTAATTATCCGAATTAATGAAAAATATGCCTTATCACTAGGAAAGGATATTCAATTTGAATACTCATTGGAGGGGAAAAACGATTCACCTTATCATGTGTATACCGTGTTATCTCTTTTCAATAATTTAGTCGCTAATGCAGTGGAAGCAATTAAAGAAAAAGGAATCGTCCGTTTAAGTTTGGGTGAAGTCCATGACCATGTAGAATTTAAAGTTGCTGATACCGGACCTGGAATTCCTCAAAAATATCAGACTGTGATATTCAAACCTGGATTCACTTCAAAATATGATCATTTCGGGACACCCTCAACAGGGATTGGTCTCTCATATGTAAAAGAGGTCGTAAAAGAACTGGGAGGCGACATCCTATTTGAGAATAGTTTTGACGGCGCCATTTTTTCCATAAGATTACCCATTCATAAGTTGGTCCAGAAAGGATGATTCCATGCGTTTTTTTATAACAGATGATGATTGTGCCATACGTTCAAACTTAAGCCAAATTATAGAGAACGAAGATTTAGGAGAAGTGGTGGAGGAAGCCGAGGATGGAAGTCTATTAGAAGGGCATATTTTGAATTTAAAACAAATTGATATTTTATTTATTGATTTATTAATGCCCATCCGGGATGGCATTGAGACACTTCGTCATATAAAAAATACATTTAACGGGAAAATAATAATGATTTCGCAGGTTGAATCAAAGGAGCTGATTGGTGAGGCATACTCACTTGGAATCGATTATTATATTACTAAACCAATCAATCGGATTGAGATATTAACAGTTATCCGAAAAGTTATGGAACGTATTCATTTAGAAAGATCAATCACAAATATCCAAGCCTCTTTAAATGGTGTATTGAACTTTGAACAGCCAAAGGTTGATAATTCCAATAGTTTTAATGAAAAAAGTATAAGGGAGGTGGGTGAATTCCTTTTATCGGAATTAGGGGTCGTTGGAGAAAATGGCGCAAAAGATTTAATGGAAATGCTTCAGTATTTATTTATGTATGAACGGACTTTTACTTTTGGAAAGCAATTCCCCACCCTTAAAGATATCTTTGTAGAAATCACCAAAAAAAAGCTCGGCACAGCAGCTTTGCAGGTAGATATCAATCGGGAAATAAAAGCTGCCGAACAGCGAATTCGCAGAACGATTAACCATTCGTTAAATCATTTCGCTTCGCTCGGTTTAACGGATTTTTCAAATCCTAAGTTTGAAAATTACGCTTCCAAATTTTTTGATTTCACAGTCGTTCGCCAAAAGATGAAAGAACTGCAAAATGATTCAACGGTAGTTCTTACACCTACCCGGGTAAATACAAAAAAGTTTATTCAAGTATTTTATTTCGAAGCGAAACGATTGAATCCTGATGAAATCATAAGATATAGATAATCCTAATTAAAACAAAAAACTGCGGAAGCACTCAAAAAACATAAAATCCCCTGAAGATTTCAGGGGATTTTGGCAAGTTCTTATTTTTTCAACAATAAATACATGAAATAAGGAGCACCGATCAATGCAACCATGATACCTGCAGGAATCCCCTCGGGTTCAATTATATTACGGCCTATCGTATCGGCAAGCAGCAATAGCCATCCACCGATTAAAATGGCAACCGGAATGAATAGTTGATTTCGAGGTCCTACCAAGGATTTTGCTATATGCGGGGACATAAGTCCAATGAATGCAATTCCGCCTGTAACAGAAACGGCAGCCGCTGCCAGTGCTACAGCCGAGATCAGCAGTACGATCCGCTCCTTTTCAATCGATACACCGACCCCAATTGCGACCGGTTCACTTAAACCAAGCAGATTCAAACGATTTGCTTTATATAAAGTGAATGGAATGAGGATGATTAACCATGGAATGATTGCCCAAATGAAAGGCCAATCCGTGCCCCATATATTTCCTGCCAACCATTTTGCGATGAAATCGACCTTCGCTCGTTCCGCTGACGAAATGAGGACAATCATCAGGCCAGAAAGCGCCATTGAAAAACCTACGCCGATCAACACTAACCGGACGGGTTCAAGTCCACTCTTCCTCTTGTATGAGAGGATATATATTAAACAGGCCGTCAGTAACGCTCCGATAAAACCGACAAGCGGAACCATATAAACAAACGAACCAGCGTCAAGCGGGAAAAACAGAAAGAAAGCGGCAATGGCAACACCTGCTCCCGAGTTGATCCCGATGATTCCAGGATCGGCTAAATCATTTCGTGTGATCCCTTGTAGAATGGCTCCCGACAGTGCAAGGGCCATGCCTGCTAAAAGGGTGATGATGATTCGCGGTAAGCGGACGGAAAATAATATGAATTCCTCTTTAAACGTCCCTTGCCCGAAGAGCGTTGGAAACAGTCGTCCTATAGAAAGATTGGAATATCCCGAACACGTTCCTATAATGATCGTAATGATGATGAGTGCACTCAATGCACCTATTATCCAACGTTGTTTTTTGACTAAAGCTGACTGGATCATGAAAATGCTTTACCTCCTTTACGCACGATTAGGAGGAAGAAAGGTAAACCTATCATCGCAACAACCGCTACCACAGGTGTTTCATATGGAGAATTGATCGTACGGCCGATCGTATCGGCAAGCAGCATGAAAGTGGCTCCCAAAATTGCAGACATAGGGAGGATGAATCGATAATCCGTACCCACGATAGCCCGAACGATATGTGGGACCATTAACCCGATGAACACCATATTTCCGACAAGCGCAACGGCAGCCCCTGCCAGGAGAATGATGACCACGAAGAGAACCGCCTTTATTTGTGTTGTCTTTTGCCCTAAGCCTACGGCCACTTCTTCACTTAAGCTAAGTATGGTGAGCTGTCTGGAAAAGATAAGGGAAATCAGGATGCCTATTAGAATGAACGGAACGATTACACGAAGCTGCTCCCATGAAGTTCCGATATTCCCGCCAGCTGTCCACATCGATACATCTTTTGATACCTTGAAATATATGCCGACCCCTTGCGAAACGGCAAATAGGAATGCAGAGACTGCAGCACCAGCCAATACGATCCGCAAAGGTGAAAATCCTCCCTTTTTCATCGCACCGATTCCGAAAACCATGGTTGCCCCGACAGCGGAACCTATAAAACACGCAATCATGATCCCTAAATTATTAGCATTTGGAATGAATGCCAAAGTGATGGCTAGACCTGCATTGGCTCCTGCCGTCAATCCAAGCAACCCGGGATCGGCAAGTGGATTCCTGGTCATTCCCTGCATGATGGCCCCAGAAACGGCAAGCGCTGCACCCACAAAGATTGCCCCCACTTCACGAGGGAAGCGGATTTCCCGAATGATTGAAATCTTTTCACCGACAGCATTTGATGTCAGTGCTTGCCAAACGTCTTTAACGGTAACATCAGCCGCACCAAATGCCATTGAAATAATGAACATGCCTATAAAGGCGACGATCGCTATGATCAGTTTACTTATAAATGGGATGAAACGTTGATTTTCATTAGTCATCTGTCTCTCTCATCTCTTTTTTTATAGAATAAAAGGAGAGGAATTGGAATCCCTCTCCCTCGCTGTATTATTTTCCAAGAAAACTTTTGGAAAAGAAGTCTAATTGGTAATCTAATGTTATTGGATCATTGAAGTAGAATTTTTTTGCATCAGCTTCATATAGTTTATTGTTTTTAACGGCAGGTATGTTTTTAAACGTGTCAGTTTGTTGGAATGAATTGTCCTGATCTTTGTTATTGCTCAAAATCACATAATCACCGGCATAGTCTTTAAGAACTTCTAATGATAAGGCAAAGTAACCATCTTTCAGCGCCACTTCTTTTACCTTTTCAGGCATACCCAATTTCATTTCTTGATAAAGGATTTCCGTTCCACGGCCCCAATTATCACCGTATACATAGAACTGTTTGTCAAACTTTTCGAAAACGGAAACGGTAGCATCTTCTCCAATTTTGGCTTTAATTTCATCACCGGTTGTTTTTGCCCGTTTTTTGAAATCATCCACCCATGCTTGAGCTTCTTTTTCTTTATTCAAAAGTTTACCGATTTCTACATGTTGTGTTAAATAGTCAACTTTTCCGTATGTATAAGTTACGGTTGGAGCAATTTCCTTTAATTTATCGACATTTTTAATCGTCGATAAACCAATGATTAAATCCGGATTCAACTCGATGATTTTTTCCAGGTTTTCGTCCGTCACTTCTTCCACATCTTTTAACTCTTTAAAATTCGGGTTCATTTTAGACCAGGAATCAACCCCTACAAGGTTAACATCCAAAGCCATTACGTTACCTGCGAAAGATGATAGCACTAAAACACGCTGAGGATCTGCCGGAACTTCAACAGGACCATTTTCAGATTGATAGGTGATGGTACCTGATTTTTCTTTTTTGGAAGCGGAGCTTTTTTCCTTTTCGGCTGACTCGTTACCACAAGCACTAATAATTAACACTAACAGCAGTATAAACGGGATCAATATTTTTTTCATTTGTTGTCAAATCTCCTTTTAGTAAGTTGTATGTGCTGCACATTGGTTTGTTCGTTCGTTGATCTCGTCCGATTACCGCATCAATATGGAATACTTCCTTAAGAACTTCATGAGTGATGACTTCTTCACAATCTCCTGCTTTGACTATTTCCCCGTCCTTTAAGGCAATGATATAGTCGGCAAAGCGAGCAGCTTGGTTTAAATCATGAAGAACCATGACAATTGTACGTCCCTGTTCTACATTCAGCCTCTGTAATAATTCCAGAACCTCCAGCTGATGGGCCATATCCAAATAGGTGGTCGGCTCATCAAGGAAGATGATTTCCGTTTCCTGGGCAAGGGCCATCGCAATCCAAACACGCTGGCGCTGACCTCCTGACAGAGCATCCACGGGACGGAACTTGAAGTCTTTCGTGCCGGTCACTTCAAGTGCCCAATCAATCACATCATAGTCTTTCTGGGTCAGGCGCCCAAAACCTTTTTGATAGGGAAAGCGCCCATATGATACGAGCTCCCCAACCGTCAAACCGCTTGCACTCTCGGGTGTCTGCGGAAGTATGGCCATTTTTCTTGCAAGGATCTTAGTGCTTTCTTTTGAGATATTAACCCCATCTAAAACAACCGTACCTGATTGATTTGGAATGATTCTGGTGATCGCTTTCAAAAGTGTCGATTTCCCACATCCATTTGAACCGATGATCGTTGTGATTTTTTTATCTGGAATTTCCACACTGAGATCTTTTACAATTAAACGTTCACCATAACCAATATTCAAATTCTCTGTATATAGGCGAACCATTTTTTAACCTCCATTTACTGAAAAAATAGGTAAGTAAAAACTCAAATGAAAATGATTATCATTATCCACTACTTAATTACTATAATTCTATCTAAATATATTGTCAATGGTAATTTCATGGGCATATAAGAAGAAATTCTGACAGCATTTTTGGGGCCGGTCCGTATTACCGACTGACAAATGAACACAGTAAAGACCCCGGGGACACTTCCGGGATCTTTAGGTTTGGCTCATACTCAGGACTTTGGCAAGAATATTCCTAATAGGCCGTATTCATTAATCAATGTTTCTTAAATCCTTGCTTCTCAACATAATCTTTCATGTACAGCCTGCTTTTCTTTCCAAGCATTCCTGCCATTTGCCCGGTCCAGGTGTCTTTTCGTTTACCGTTAGTCCGAAGCTCATAATAACTGGAAATCGTTTCATTATACTCTTCAAGTTGTCCGATGAACTCTTGCTTATCCTCCTGATATCCATTTTCATGATAGATATTGGACAACGGCAAACGCGGCTTTTTATCCGAACGGTTTTTCGGATATCCGACCGCTAGAGCGAATAATGGTATAACACGATGCGGTATATTCAAAATCGCTGACACTTCCGGGAGATTATTGCGGATCCCGCCTATATAGCAAATGCCTAGATCCATCGATTCTGCCGCCAATGCTGCATTTTGGGCCGCTAGAGCCGCGTCAATACAGGCAACCATGAATTTCTCGGTACTTTCAATCGATTCGGACAGGTCCGTGTTTTCCATTTTGGAAACCATATCCTGACGATATAAATCGGCGCAAAAGACGAATAGATGTCCATTCTTCTCTACATATGACTGTGGTCCGGCAAGTTCGGCAAGCTTGGCTTTCTTTTCCGGGTCGGTTACCCCTATGATTGAATACGCTTGAATATAACTTGAAGTCGATGCAGCTTGGGCACATTCCACAATCGTATTGATTTGCTCCCCAGACAATAACTTGTCCTCAAAAGAACGAATGGAACGGTGATCTAAGATCTTCTCAATAATGTTATTCAATGCTCCCACCCCTAAAGAATATGTAAAGTATCCATCATCGGGGCTGAAATGCCCCCGATGACAGTATTGATGAAACTCAACCTTTTGTTTTCAAATCCAATTCACGGTAATTTTGCTGTCTAAGTGCTTCATAAACCAAGATGGCTGCCGTGTTCGACAGATTAAGGGAACGTACTTTATCCGTCATTGGAATCCGCAGGCACCGATCCATATTCTCTTGGATCAGATCTTTCGGGAGACCCGTCGTTTCACGGCCAAAAATGAAAAATATCTCACTGTCTTGATCACTGTAATCGAAGCTCGAATGCGGCTGCTCCCCGAATTTCGTCAAGTAATAAAATTCACCGCCGGCGTTTCTTTCAAAAAACTCTTCTAACGAATCATAATAATGGATCTTTACATTCTCCCAGTAATCGAGCCCGGCCCGTTTGAGCTGTTTGTCATCCGTCGAGAAACCGAGCGGGCGAATGAGATGTAAAGACGTATCCGTCCCTGCACATGTTCTTGCGATATTTCCTGTATTTGCTGGAATCTGTGGTTGATATAAAACTACATGTATTGACACTTCATTTTCACCTCTAGTTTGAACTTCACCTTAATTATAGCATTAAACAAAAAAGACTAAAAACCAATCACCCTCCATCCAAAATCACAAAGAATTTATAAACGATGTTCGGTGTATATCTGGTTGAATCCTCATACGTCCAATATCGGTGACGGCTGTTCATCGTATGTGCATTCACAAGCGGCATCCCGTCCTGATCCTTCGCCGTTACAATCAAGTTATGGTCAAACCGTCCGTTCCCTTCGAAATCTATGCAGAGGATGTCGCCCAAATTCAATTCCTTGGCCGACTCCACCTGCTTTGTCCTGATGGCATTCCCGGCTTTAAGCAGATGATATAAAGAATGGGCTGTCGTCCATGTATAACTCCAGCTTTTCCCCCTTATCCACCAGCCCTTATTTTTATTTGGCGCCCCCCACATCGGTATTCCCCCTGCATGTAAACATTGTGAAATGTAATTCGTACAATCATCGGTGAATTTATAATAAGCCGGATTAAATTCATTCCACCAACGCTCGGCATATTGAACGGCCTTCATTCGATCATACTTATATGCGAGACGATCTGCGCCTGGATCACATTTTGGCGGTGCCTCTTCAGTTTCAAAGCTGGGAATCAACTCAATTTCATCCACTATATACCCATTTCGAAACCGTGCCTCCCTTTCTTCCATTTCTTCTTCTATATAAAATGAATCTTCCTGTTTCAATAAATATTGCAGATGGACATGATAGGTCAGGACTGTATCCCTGTCTTCCTTTCTTTTCGAATGTACCTTGCCTGCCGCATTCACCCGAACAATTTCGGCAGCGCGGTTCCTCATCATTTCCTTCTTCAAATGTAACTTCCTTTCACCCCGTTCCAGATCATCTGAAGTATAAAACTCCACTCTTTCTTGTAAAAGGCGTTGCAATTGTTCCCTCAAGTTCATGCCCTCCTTCTTACCATCTATGCTAATGTGTATGTACGAGGGCATGGACAAAAACACAACTTCATAAATGCGGGAGTTTCAATCCTTACCCATAATGAAACTTTTTATATAGATTTTCCTTGAAGCTGCCGGAATATCTTAAGCAAAAAAGCCGCCCCGTTATATTTACGAGGCGGCTGCATTTTAAATATTATTTTGTTTCCAAGGTAAACTGCAGTCCTTTCTCAATTTCCGCCAATACCTCTTCATCCTTTTCCTTCATTCGAGCTTCTTCCAATGCGGAAACAGCCTGCTCCCGGCCAATTTTCCCAACTGCCCAGGCAGCCGTCCCCCTGATGACGGGCCGCGGATCATTCTTCATGACCTGTATCAATAGAGGCAATGCCGTTTCATCTTTGAAATGGGCCAATGCTAAAATGGCATTTCGTTGGATTGGTTTTTTACCGCGCCAAGAGCCAGATACATGGCCGTATGTCTCTTTGAAGTCCCGATTTGAAATCGTAAGCAGGGGTTTTAACAGCGGTTTCGCCAGCTCGGGGTCGGGTTCCATCTCTTCATGAAAATGAAAATCCATTCCTTTGTTTTTCGGACAAACGGTCTGGCATGTATCACATCCATACAAACGATTGCCTATTTTCGTCCTGAACTCATCCGGAAGGAAACCTTTTGTCTGTGTCAAGAACGCAATGCAACGCTTGGAATTTAGCTGCCCGCCCTGAACGAGCGCTCCAGTCGGGCAAACATCGACACATTTATTGCATGTCCCGCATTGATCTTCCATCGGTTGATCCGGTTCAAATGGCAGGTTGGTTATCATGTCTCCCAAGTATACATAAGAACCGAATTCCGGTGTGATGATCATACTGTTTTTTGCACTCCAGCCAATACCTGCACGCTCAGCCACTGCCCTATCGGATAACTCACCCGTATCAACCATGGACTTCATCATTGCCCCTGGCACTTTATCTTTAATGAAATTCTCAAGTAACTGCAATTTATTACGGAGAACGGTATGATAATCCGTTCCCCAAGACGCCCGGCAAAAGATCCCGCGGCGTTCACTTTTTGTACTTTGCGGAGCATCCTTCAATTTCGAAGGATAAGCAAGTGCAATCGAAATGATGGATTGCGGTTTATCGAATATCAATTCAGGCCTCACCCTTTTTTCTATATCGGCTTCTTCAAACCCTGACTGGTAATCCAGTTCCTGTTGACGTATCAGCCGACCTTTCAGTTCGGTGAAAGCCGTAGCCGAAGTAAAGCCAATTTTATCGATGCCGATTTCCTTACTATATAAAATCACTTCTTGCTTGAATGAGTTCATATCCATATTAATCACCTACGTTCATTCAGTATTCCCATTGAAGCTTGAATCCATTTCAAACCATTGCTATCTATGATAAACTAATTGCAATCATTTTTGGAGGTGAAACGGTTGGAAATTACCGTATCAGCTAATCTTAGCAGTAAAATCCCTGAATTCAAAGTCGGGGTCATTACATATGAAAACATCGAAGTAGGTCCCTCCCCGCAAATGGTGAAAGGAAGACTTCAACTATTTCAGGAAGCTCTTTTCTTCGACCTTGAAGAAAAGGAATTGACCGACTTTTCCGGCATTAAAGTGTGGCGGGAAATTTTCAAGGCTACAGGAACGAACCCGTCACGGTATCGTCCCTCCGTGGAAGCCCTTTACCGCCGCGTAAAAAAACAGAATTACTTGACACCCATCCATTCCGCCATCGATTTGAATAACTTCTTCTCACTGTTATATGAAGTTCCGATCGGCATTTATGATGCTGAAAAATTAACAGGAGACATCTCGATTAAGATTGGCGAGGGTTCAGATGGGTATGACGGTTTGAACGGCCGCTTGAATTCCATGGAAAATATGATTACCTCAGCCGATCATGCTGGCGCATTCGGAAGTCCTTACGTTGATTCAGAACGCACGAAAGTCACCGAAGAAACGAAAAAAGCTATCCAAATCATTTATTTACAACCCAATACTCCAATCACGGAAGCAGATCAGCTGACGAAATCCCTGATGGACATGTTCCTTGAAATCCATGGTGGTGAAGGGACTTACTCGATTGTAGAAGGATAATTAAAAATTGAACGAAATTAAACCCTTTCCACAATCGGAAGGGGTTTTTTATGATTTTTCCAATTAATAAAACCAGTCCGCTAGTATCCTTTTATTCAACCGAATCGATCCCTACCAAAAAGGCAATAAAGATCACTGGAATTTAAGAGCATAAAGGATCACAAAGTCTTAAACTTGATTTGGGATGAATCTAGCCTACGGACTATTCTTAATTTACATTCCAGTCGATTCCAGAAATCCTCTCCCTTTCCGCCGACTGTCTGCCAAGCCTCCTCGGCGCAAGCGCCTCTGGGGTCTCGACTAGCCAGTTATTCGGCTGGAGTGTCGCAAATTTCTTCCATCTTTTAAGGATTAATGTAAAAAACCTCAAGGATCACCTCGTCTTAAACTTTGTTAGGGTGTGCCCACCCTACGGTTTTTTCTTAAATTACATTTCAGTCGATTCCAGAAATCCGCTCCCTTTCCGCCGACTGTCCGCCAAGCCTCCTTGACGTAAACGTCTCCGGGGTCTCGGCTAGCCGGTTTACAATGGTTACTTTCTGCCTTTCGATTGATAATCATCGATGCTACATAAGCCTGGCACGCCTTTCTCTTCCCCATTAACAAAAAAAGCACAAACTTAGTCAAACTGATTCTACTAACGTAGTTAATCAAATTGACTAAGTTTGTGGTGCATCGAAATCCCCACACTCCCGGATGAAGGATAATCAAAAATTAAAGTCCATTTTTCGGGTATGACATACTGTATTACCGCTTCGATGAAATGCAAAAAAAATCCCACTGTAAACAGTAGAATTCTTGTAATAATATTTAAACGCAAAGCTTCGTTCTCCAGGTAACGAAACCCTACGTTATGAGTATGTATTGGAGCGGGTGAAGGGAATCGAACCCTCATCATCAGCTTGGAAGGCTGAGGTTTTACCACTAAACTACACCCGCATATTCTTGTAGAAGTTTGTCGAATTACCAATCAACAAAATTAATTATATAGTCTAATATAAAAAAATGCAATAGTTCTTTTAAAAAAAAAATAATAATTAGCGTATTGTAAAATTAATATATTCATTCACTCTAGTAAAAATGTTAAAAAGTCCCCTGATTGAAGAGAACTTTTTCATCCTATATGGTGATTTAAGACCAAATGACTTCCATTAACCGCGGATAAACCTGCTGTGCCGTTTCAAGCAGCATGATTAACTTCCTGAACGCCAGATCAGGTACGATATCCCCCTCAATGGAGTATGAATAACGAATGGAAATGGTCCCATTTTCTTCATACAGTTTGGAATACCTGAAATTAGCATTATATTCATTCAATAGTGTATGTACATCCTGTTTCTTTTCAGGATTCTTCAACTCGGCGACATTAAAGCAAAATAAGTCCGCCACATTTTCATCTTGATTGAAAGCAAATACTAAAAGGACCTTCCACCCGTCCTTTAACTTTTGCTCGGCTCTAAAAAAGGTGGTGCCATCTTCATTCAACTCATTCATATAGATTTTCTCACTAGTTAAAAAATCACGAAATTTAGCAACGTTTGACATGGTTCATCACCTTTCTGTTTATAAGTACATTTTATAATGAAAACCAGCATTTTTACAGACTTTTCTAACATTCTGCCAATTTCCTCCTATTAACAGGGGCGACATTAAAAGGAAGGGAGTCAAATATGAGCTCCCTTCCTGGATTGATTAGCCAGTTGCTTCTCCGCAAAACTGAAGCGCTCCTTGCAGGTCCAAAATTTCCTGGCGGATTTTTGAGCATCCTTCAAAGGGTATATATGTCCAAGCACAAAGCAATATCCTTCATATGGATCAAAAGATACCACTAAGGGTAAGAAGGATCATATTTTAACTTGAAAGGAAAACGGCCTTTTCCCGATTGAATACGAAAAAAGGCCGCTTTTGTTATAAGCTGCTTAAAAATCACAACGAAGGGCCTTCCTCAGCTTTATTTCCATAAAACTTATAGTTGAGCGAATTCGGGTTCCGCAACTTTTACAAGCTGTTTTCCGAGGTTCGTTCCTTTAAACAAACCTAAAAATGCATCCGGTGTGTTTTCGAACCCTTCAATAATCGTTTCTTCATACTTCAGCTTTCCTTCTTGAAGCCACTTACCTAATTCCGTAGCACCCTCCTGGAATCTAGCGGCATAATTTCCAACTGTGAAACCTTTCATTAGTGCACTGGTTTTGATCATTGCCGATTGCAGACGCGGTCCTAGATCTTTTCCTTCCGCGTTATATGAGGAAATCGCCCCGCATAATGGAATTCGGGCATTCGCATTCAAAAGTGTAAAAACAGCATCGGACACCTCGCCGCCCACATTATCGAAATAAACATCGACTCCATCAGGAACAGCATTGGCTAAATCTGTTGCAAAACTATCACTTTTATAATTTACGGCTCCATCAAATCCTAGCTCTTTCGTTAAATACTCAAGTTTTTCATCTGAACCAGCGATGCCAACAACCTTCGCACCTTTAATCTTAGCAATTTGTCCGACTACTGAACCGACTGCTCCAGCCGCTCCTGAAACGACTACCGTTTCACCTTCTTGAGGTTTACCAATATCAAGCAAACCAAAGTAAGCAGTTAAACCGGTCATTCCAAGAATCCCTAAATGAGTTGTGACCGGAGCCACCTTGGGATCAATCACACGGATTTCCTTTTCAGTGACAACTGTGTATTCTGCCCAGTCGATATTCCCAACAACGACATCCCCTTGTTTGAAGGAATTCGATTTGGACTCAACAACTTCGGCAACAACGCCGCCCGTGATGACCTTATTCAATTCAAATGGAGCAATATATGATTTGGTATCTTGCATTCTGCCACGCATGTATGGATCGACAGATAAATATAGTGTACGTACTAAAATCTCATTATCCTTCGGTGTGGGAACTTCACTTTCAACAAAGTTAAAATCCCCTTTCGAAGGCATACCTTTCGGACGGTTTGCCAGGGTGATTATTTGTTGTTTGGTTTGTGTCATCATTGTTCCTCCTTGGTTTGAATACGTAATTTCGAAAAGAAGCGTATCACTGATGAAGTTCATAGGTCAAAGAATATGATTGGCTATCGCTTCCATAACACTATTTATGTAGCCTTTCCTGAAAACCTCAAACTTGCTACAGCCTATTATGTCCAATGTTTTTCATTTCGATAAACGGTTCGCTCACCAGAAAAATTAAACGGCCTTTCCCCGATTGAATACCGGGAAAAGGCCGCAGCTTGAAATAATCTATTTTTATTGTCTGCTTGGCAGGGTTACTGCCCCTTCTTCTCATTAACCAGTTTAATGAACTAATTCGTGGATAGTCTACATCAATTTTGAAATGAACATCGTTGCCATTCCAAAGTAAATAAGTAACGAGAGTATATCATTCAGTGTTGTAATTAGCGGACCAGAAGCAACTGCGGGATCGATGTTGAATTTATATAATATCAAAGGAATAATGGTCCCAGCTAAAGTCCCGATAATCAGGGTCATCACCAACGAACTTCCAACCACTAATCCCAGAACGGGATTTCCCTGCCAAACATAAGCTATGATGGAAATTAATATTCCGCAGGTGATGCCTATTATCAAGCCAACTTTCAGTTCCCGTATAATGAGCCTGGTCACGACTCCTTTATCCGTATCACTAGTGATTAGACCCCTTACAACAACGGCTAAAGATTGAGTACCTGTATTTCCAGTCATCCCTGCGATCATCGGCATAAAGAAGGCAAGTGCAACAACTTTGGACAAGGTTTCTTCAAAACCGCTTATAATGGTTCCAGACACTAATCCGATAAATAAAAGCAAAATAAGCCAGGGCAGCCGACGATACGCGGCCACGTGCGCCTTCGTGTCAAAGTCTATAGCTTTACCGGATGCCGATAATTTTTCAATATCTTCATTCGCTTCCTTAATGACAACATCAATAATATCATCGACGGTTACAATTCCTAGTAACTCATTATTTTTTTCAACTACTGGAATTGCTAAAAAATCATATCGCTCAATAACACGAGCTACCTCTTCTTGGTCTTCATATGCGGATACGGAGATAACCCGGCTGTACATAATATCTTGAATTTTTTCAGATTCATCATTTATTATTAAATCCCGATATGAGACAACACCTACTAATTTTTTATCATTATCTATTACATAAAGATAGTTGATCGTTTCCGAAAACTCCGCAAAGATTTTCAGTTTTTCAACTGATTCACGCACCGAATAATGTTGGGGGATCCATACAAAACGGTTTGTCATGATTCGCCCTGCCGTTTCAGGGGGGTAATTCATGATATTTTGAACGATTTTTGATTCTTCTTGTTTCATGCCAGAAAGAAGTTCTTCGATTTTTCCAGGGGATAGGTCCTCTAACAATGAAGCTAGATCATCATTATCCATTAAATCCATTACATGGCCGGATTTCTCTATTCCCAATTTACTAAGAATTTTTAATTGATGGACTTTCTCAACTTCTTGAATCAGTTCAGCGATTTGTTCTGAATCGAGTAACAACAAGAAGCGTGTATGGTGTTTTTCTGGGAGCCCTTCAAAAATTCGCGCAATGTCATATGGTTGGAGTTCTTCCAATATCGCTTGAAATTCTTTCTTTTTTCCTTCTTTTAATACCTTTATGATTTGTAAAGTCATTTGATCTTCCGTCAGGACTTTTATCATCTTGTCTCTCACTCCTTTTTAGGGGAGCCAAAAAATATTTCCCTTAAATATTAAGAATAAAAAAAATATTATTATTCCCCTTCCAAAATCTTGCTTCCATTCACGAGTATGTCGTCGTGAATAGTTATCCAAATCCCACACCTCCAGGAAAAAAATAAAAACACCTCCATTACAAATGAAGGTGTTAAATACGGTATATATGCGTACATTGTCTGGATGACAAATACAAACAGCCTTATATGACTGAATGACAAATACAAGCATAAATCCAGTTCCTCCATTCGTAGAGCTTTAGCACTGTGTGGCATAGGACAAAGCCAGCTACATTAAAAACCACCTTATGTCGATGGTTTCTGTTGACCCATTGGCGTCTTTCGACATTTTTGGGCAGTAGCGTATCTCCTACACAGGAGCCTCACCTAACGAGGATATTTAATTTACACATTCACTCTAAAAGAGTTTCTTTTAGATGTCAATATTTGATTCAAATCATTCTAATTTTGACCTGGTTTTCCGATCTCTAATGAAAACAACACCGACTTTTGCGCCCGGATTAAGATGGTGATTGAATGTCCCTACCTCTTCAAAAAAATTAAAAGTGTAGAGAAACAAACGCGACACAAGGGGAAATATTGGAATTTTATATTAAAAACTCCTTATAATGAAGACGGATATCCAATGACTGAGTCTAATTATTTTAAGAAAGGAACTGGCTCAAATGAAAAGACTTTTGTCGATTATATGTATTATCGTAAGTGCTGCTTTATTAATGGCAGGTTGCAGAACCAAGGACGAGGTACAGGTGGAAGAGAAATCGAAGGAAGTGAGCTCATTGAATGCTATTGAAGGCAGATGGGAAGGAGATATTAAGATCCCAAATCAACCGCTTCCAATCATTGTTCATTTTACAAAGAAAGATGGAACGATAAGTATTCCTGTACAAGGGTTGAACGAATTCCCCTTAACAAGTGTAAGGTTAAGTGGATCAGACTTGTTTTTTGATATGAAAATCCAAAATCAGCAAATTACGTTTGATGGGAAAGTAAATCAGGATAAGATTTCAGGAACATTTGTTCAAAAAGGGCAAGCCTTCCCCTTTGAATTGCTCAAGAAATCCGTTCAGGCAGTTGAAGAAAAAGAATCAGGTGAAATCGTGCAGGCCGACTTAAAGAACGGAACCATTAAAGGCCTTTTAGAAACACCAAAACATGCAGGGCCTTTTCCTGTGATGATTATAATTGCGGGTTCCGGGCCGACCGATAAAGATGGTAACACCATTGCAACTCCCGGAAAAAATAATAGTTTGAAAATGTTAGCCGAAAGTCTTGCAGAAAAAGGGATTGCAAGCATCAGGTATGATAAGCGCGGAATTGGTGAAAATATGCAATTGGCAGGAAAAGAAGAGGACCTGAGATTTGAACAGTATATTGATGATGCAGCTGCCTGGGTCCAATTTACCAAAAAGGATGGCCGTTTTTCCAAAGTCGGCATCATCGGCCATAGCGAAGGCTCTTTAATTGGAATGGCAGCCGCAAAGAAAACAGAAACAGACATATTCATTTCATTGGCGGGTGCAGGGGAACCTATTGACCAAGTTCTCATGAAACAGCTTGAAGAGCAGCTTACACCGTCGTTATTAACGGAATCCAAAGATATACTGGCAAAGCTAAAACAAGGAAAACAAGTCGAGACTGTCAGTGCTCATCTGCAAAGTGTATTCCGCCCCTCTGTTCAACCTTACATGATTTCTTGGATTCAATATAACCCGCTAGAAACAGTAAAGGAACTGAATATCCCTGTTCTAATCGTAAACGGCAATAGAGACATTCAAGTGCCGGCAACTAATGCAAAAGCGTTACATGAGGAAAAAAGCGATTCAGAATTACTTATAATCGAAAAGATGAATCATGTATTGAAAGAAGCCCCTGCAGATCGAGCAGGGAATTTAGCAACCTATACAAATCCTGAACTGGCATTATCCTCTGGATTGGTGAGTGGAATCATTGAATTTTTAAACAAAAATGACATCACCAGTAAAAATAAAAATACCAATTGAGAATTGTGTCTCCCCCGGGTTTGCAAAGATCACTCAAATGATTCTCGTGCCTTCAATACTAGGGTGAATAATCTTTTTAGGTTATATCATCTTAGCCCTGGTTATCCCATAAGTGTTTGTATTACTAAAAGAAATGAAGATCATTAAGAACTTGAATTGAATAGTTTATTGGATGAGTTAAAAGCATTTTAAATAAATTCTATAGGGTTCTATCTAAAAATTAAAACATAGTTGATTGGAACGGAAGGTGCGAGACTCCTGCCGAAAAAGCGCGTCCAGGGGAGACCCCGCAGGCGCAAGCCGAGGAGGCTCCCCGACCGCCCGCGGAAAGCGGTGCCTGAAGTGGAAATCAACGTCCAAATTTGTACAAGCCTAAATCATTTTTTGTCATTCCCAAAATAGCAAGCTAAATATATTCTACCGAGGCGTTTATTGAGCCAAGTAAAAAAGCCCTCCTTCATATACATGGCATCAGTTGGCCATGTGAACGATCCTGTTTCAATAAAATCGTACATCCAGAAAAACAATGGCAGGTAATCTAACAAAGAGGAAGATTTTGTATAAATTCATTAGTATAATTGATGAAATTACAATAAGAAAGGAAGGATCACTCATGCATGCTTTAAAAAAGAATGCCACATGTATCCTTGAAATCAGTTATCTGTATATACTGTTCTTTTTTTCAGAGCTACAAACTACTACTGTAAGCTTTTTAAAAATAAAGTAAGAATTATGTAATTAAAACCCCTTGAATGAACTATGTTAAAGGATCCTCAAGTTTTCGAACATTCCCTTACGATTATTTTATCTTCATAATTAGCACTTTCAACCATCATAACAGCCAATTTGTGCGCCTTGTCTGTGCAAGATCCCCCAAGGACGAAATGACAATTCCCCTTACTGGTTCCAGATTGATAAACTGGATGCCCGACAAGCGTTTTAAGACATTAACTCAGTCCTCTGTAACTCCATTCCTACCAACATGACGATATAGGGCTGAGCTTTTTTCAACAGGTAATGATTATTCTACCTATCCCCTACTGAGCTACCTTACTAGCCGTGAATGAAAAATATTACAAAGTTGTTCCTTTCAAGTGAAAAACATAAGTTCACCAAAAAGGGACAAACTGTATTTGAAAAAAGAAAGGAGATGTGAGACATGACAAAAAAATTCAATAAAGGCAGCCGTAACCAAAATTCGCCGCAATTACACGGACAAACCCCTGTTAGTGGGGACAATAGCAAAGGAAATAAAAGAAATAAAGATCAGAGCTCTAAATCAGAGTAACTAAATGAAACAAACCGGTCATATTCAGACCGGTTTGTTTCATTTGCACACTCTTCATTGTTAAAAAGAACAATTCTCAAGGGTCCCCTTCAAAAAAGGGCGATCATTGAATTATCCTGTGTCCACTGGACCAACTTTGATTCCAAAAAGCCCAATTCTTTAAAAGCGTTCCAAACTGTAAATGGCGTGCTGCAAAACTGCCCCCAGGAAAGTTTTAATTGGAAGGAATTCGTGTTACATATTTATACCGGAAGTGAATGTAAAAATCATGTTGAGTTAGCTATTTGATTCTTTTTGCATTAGATCTTCTGCTCTAGTGTTGATGTCTCCAAATCATCAGTATCTTGATGAGTATAAGTAAAGTTTTTTGTCATCAAACTGACCACCACTAAAACAACAATGTTAACAAATAGGGCGATAATACCCACATTCAGGTCTTTTATTGCTTGAGGAAGATAAGGAAATAGTTGACTGATTTTTATGTTCCCTAGTTCCATAATGGAGACTAGTACTCCTCCTGTTATTATCCCTGCAAATGCTCCATGTTTGGTTACAAAATTCTTTCTCATCAAACTTGCGAAAAAGGCAGGAGCAAGTTGTGTAATAAAATTATAGGCGATTAAAGCGAGACTAAAGAGGGTGTTTCCACCTTTAAAGGTCAAGTAAATCCCTACTAGAGAAATAAGCGGAACCAAATATTTCACCAGTTTTGCAATTTGATTTTCCGTTGCAGATGGAGTGAATACGCTGTATACATTTTTCGCAAGCAATGTTGATATAGACATCAACAGCATGGAACTTGGGACTAGAGCGGCTAACACGCCAGTACCACCGATTAAGCCTACAAACCATGGATCAAATTCTTGTTTAGAAAGCTGTAGCAAGATAAGGTCGGCGTCGCCGCCTTTTAATCCAGGCATCTGTAAGATCGCTGCAAACCCGACAAAAAAGGCAAACAATAAAATCAATTGGTACATTGGCATTAGGATTGCATTTTTTCGCAGTGCTTTCTCGCTAGAGGCAGCATAAATAGGAGAAAACCCGTGCGGCCACATATAAAATCCAATAGAGCTTAATACAACGGTCGATATATACCATGAAACGCTCTTTCCCTGATTTGGAAGTATGGTATAGTTCGGCTTTGCCTGTTCAACGGCCTCATACATAGGTTGAAGACCGCCATAATAATGAAGTGGGAAATAAACTCCTAAAAATACAACAACGCCAAGAATCAGAATATCCTTCAAAATAGCTGTCCTGGCAGAACCGTGAATACCGGAAACCATTACAAAAATGGTAACACCAATTGCTCCAACCCAAATGGCAGCTGTAGAAGAAATGACCCCATAGGATGTTGCAGAAACGATATATCCTAAACCCTTCAATTGCAGGACTAAGTAGCAAGTACAAGCTATAACACCTATTACAGCAACAAGCACACCAAGATATGGACTTTGATATTTTTTCACAAAAAAATCAGATTGGGAAACTAATTGGTGTTTCTTTGCATACCTCCAGATTGCCGGAAATGTCCAATAGGAGATGACTGTAGCCAGACAGCCATATGTCACGATACTAAAGATGGAACCGCCTTCCCCATAAGCCGATCCGCTTGCCCCCAAAAAGGTAAAGGTAGTATACATTTCACCTGCGGATAAGAGGAAAATCAATAGGGCCCCCATCCCGCGACCTCCAACCGACCATTGTTCTAAGTTCATTTCTTTCCCTTTTTTGGCCTGGATACCGATCAAAACGGAAATGACGAAAAAAAACAGGATGAAAAAAACGGCAATGTTCATCTTGAATCTCCCTTCTGATTAGCAGGATCGAGTAGATAAATAATCCCCATTATACCTGTGGTCAGCACAGACCAAAGTACAATCCAAAAATGAAAAAATGGCATACCCAGAACATAGGGAGTCACTTTATTTGTAAACAAGGTGCCTACGATAAAACCAAGAAACGGGATAATTCCGAGCCAATATATTTTTTTCATTCTCTTAGCCCCCTAGTATATTAGATTTAACATTTTTAAAGTCCCATGAACAAATAACTTCACCCCAATTTGTAGAGCCTGTTCATCGACTGTAAATTGGGGATGATGGTGAGGATATATAATCCCTTTTTCTTCATTACGAGCTCCTATTCCAATATAAGATCCCGGAACTACTTTTTGAAAAGCAGAGAAGTCTTCACTTCCCATAATTGGCTTTGAAATTTCTCGACTTTCTTCACCAAATATTTCACAGACTGTTTCGTCCATAAATCGGGTAACTTCTTCATCATTAATGGTAGGAGCATAACCAAACTGATAATCGAATTCATAAGTAGCTCCATGCGCTTCAGTAATCCCTTTTACTATCCGTTCGATAAAATTCGGGATTTCTTCCCGCAGTTCCGGATTGAAGCTGCGAACTGATCCACCAATGCTTACCTTACTTGGAATAACATTAATCGCACTTCCCGCATGGAACTGAGTCACTGAAATCACCAGGGCTTCCTGGGCATCTCGATACCTCGAAACAATGTGCTGGAGATTTGATACAACCTGAGTTCCAATTGCTATGGGATCGACGGTAAGTTCAGGCTGTGAGGCGTGCCCCCCTTTACCCACCACAGTAATGTTAAAAGTATCAGCTCCAGCCAACACTGGACCGTAACCCAAACTAATTTTCCCTAAAGGAAGAGTCGACAAGAGATGGGATCCAATGATCATATCCACCCCATCCAGCACACCGGCTCTAACCATTTCTTGAGCTCCACCGGGCGGCAGTTCCTCGGCATGTTGAAATAAAAAGCGCACCTCCCCTTTAATTTGATCCTTTAACTGTGTAAGAGTTTTTGCTGTGCCAAGCAGCAATGCCGTATGCCCATCATGTCCGCAAGCATGCATAACTCCTGAATTCTGTGACACAAAGTCAAAATCATTCTCTTCTACAATTGGAAGCGCATCCATATCTGCCCGCAGTGCAATAACCTTCCCAGGCTGCTGACCGATCAAACGAGCCATTATACTCGTTTTTGTCGGACGTGAAATTTCCAATTCACCAAAAGTTTGCAGCTTTTCATAAACAAATTGTGCTGTTTTTTCCTCCTGAAAAGACAGCTCCGGATACTTATGTAAATATCTTCTCCAAGCAATCACTTCATCTTTAACAGCCTCGATCAAATCATGAATCATTATGGTTTGAGACATACGCTACAACCCCTTTTCGTTTGATTTTACACAGCAACCCTTAATTTAGGTTAGTTTAAGGAAAAAATTCCTTAAATAGAGTATAATCTCATACGATCTTCATAACAATATTTTTTGAAAATTCCAAACTGTTTTTTCACACTAAAAAAGCACCCAAATTATGGGTGCCTGCAATTTATAATAATCGATAAATTTTACTCGGTCTTCCACGGGTGGCATTAGCCTCTTCACCAACACATTGTGCCAACTCAACTTCGCACATATCCGCAACAATACGCCGTACATTCCGCTCTGTCATCTCAAGATGTGTCGCTAAGTCCTTTGTAGTAAAATCACTCCAGCCCATTCTTTGAACGAGAGCCGATATCTTCTTATACGTTTTAACACTGATATTTCCGTTTTTCAACTTTTCTATAAGGGGTTTATTGTGGGTACGGGTACCATATTGCAGTTCTTTCTTTTTGCCTGGTGATTCGATAACTTTGCCATCATCTTGAATAATCACAATTTCTCGCTTCTTCATCTCTTTTGAATGTTGAATAGCACGAAAAGCATTGATTTCCGCCGAATAGGCAGTCTCACCGAAGCCAATTCCGACGGCAACGGTTGTATCTGCTTCAAAAGCCAATTTTTCAATCGTTTCTTCTAGCGTAATGATTTCTCGTTCAATTGCGCCGCGAGAACTAAAAATCATGTATCTTCCATTCCCTTTCTCTGAAAAGGAACCATTTATTTTTTCTCCAAGTTGAATCAACATTTCTTTTAGCCGTAGCTCCAAGTACTGTAAATGATAAGGAGTTTTCATTTCCTCTGCAACTTTGTTAAAATATTCGACTTCAATGATTTCAACTCCGATTTGTGTATCCTTAAAGTAGGAAGTCTTTACTTTTTCAGAAAGAATTCGAAGCGTTTGCCTCACTTCCATCTTACTCATCGACATACGGTAAGCTGGAATGCCATATTCCCTTAAAGCTTCACACACGGACGGAAAACAAGAAAAAGCGCCTTCTGTCTTTCCCGTATTCCATAAATCCAAGTGAAAATGTACCAATTCATCGGTATCAACATCTGTCTCAAACACTTTCGTATAAATCTTTTTGGTTTTTATATTCAACTGTGACAAAGCTTCCTCACTTATATTATTTGAGGACATAGTATCGATACTTAGATGCTCAATGATTTTCCCTTGTTCGTAGATCATCTCTAAAAAAGATTTATAAAAACCTGATTCCGTAGCAGGAACATGGACCATTATTTTATCTGTACGTATTGTTTTTCCCGCAATTTCATAGGGAAGTGGACCAGAAAAAAGCCATGCATGTACGTGAGATTCATGTTCCTTTACAATATTCTCCACCTCTTCGGTCCTTACATAGGGCAATGAGATGAATTCCAACTCATGTTTATATTCTTCTGCCAAAACTAAAATTTGTTCTATAGAAGTTTTTAGACCGACAAGTCCGATTTTATACATCCAGTAATCGACTTCCTTTACCATCTGTAATAGATTCATTGTTATTTGTAGAATATCCTGGTTTAATCCAAGTCATGATATCGTAATCCTATTTCTTCTGCTGTCTAACTATTGTTTCAATTTGTATGAGCCCTTGTTTTTATTTTTTGTTACCTCTTGATCATATCAGCAGCAAAAAGAAAAATGTGGTAGCCAATGCTATAATATATAGTTGTATTCATACCCACGCCAAATTTTTTCTCTTATGTATCATTTTATCATGCAACATGAAGTAAAAATACGTTGTATACGTTATTCAAGTGATTCATAACTACTTTTCCATCTCATTCGGTTTTCAGCACATATATAATTTTGGGTACCTATTTCGATAAAAAACCACGTAACTTTACAAGGGCTACGTGGTTTGCAAACTATGATATATTAAATTTTCACTGATAGTTCTTCTTGATAGATAATTTCACCATTAATAATAGTTGTTTCTACTTTTAAATCTTTAATTTGGTTTGGGTTGACACTTAAAATGCTGTCATTTAATATAACTAAATCCGCCAACTTTCCGACCTCTATGCTTCCTTTTATCTCTTCTTCAAAACTAGCATAAGCGCCATTCCAGGTGTATAGTTTAATAGCTTCCATTACGTTTATGGATTGATTAGCACCAAACTCCATTCCAGACTGGCTTTTTCTATTGACAGCAACATGAATTCCTAATAAAGGATTATAGTCAGTAACTGGCGCGTCCGATCCACCTGCAGCCATGATGCCACAATCAATATAATCACGAACAGCATACATGTGATTAACACGATCACCATAGTGTTGGACATATATCTCTCCGAATTCATATGGAAATGGAGGATTTGGAATAGGAACCATCTCGAGTTTTTTCATTCTCTCTTGTAAATCCGGTGAAGAAATTCCCGCGTGCTCAATCCGATGACGATGGTTTTTTCTTGGTGATTCCTCCAACGCCTTTTCCACACAATTCAAATACATTTCAATGGCTTTATCACCTTGTGCATGTACAGTGATTTGATAGCCTTTTTTATGTGCTTCACCTAAAACCTGATAGATTTCTTCCTCACTATAATAAAGAATGCCATAATTGTTAGAGTCACTGGAGTACGACTCACGAGTTGCAATTGTAGGCCCGGTACTACTTCCATCTGTAAACAATTTAACTGGTCCAACTTTGAATCTCTCATCTCCAGTACCAGTTACCACACCAGCTTCGACCATTTTATTAACAAATTCATGGGAGTTATTTACCTGACATATCATTGCATATATTCGGACACGAATATCCTTACTCTTCACAGCTTGTTGCAGTAAACGGTAATTCTCAGGACCATTTCCTCCTGCCTCATGTATACTTGTTATGCCCGCTGCAACGAAATGATCTGATGCAATTTTCACAGCCTTCATCAGTTCACTTTCTGTATAACTTGCAAACTCGTTCATACTCATATTTACTGCTTCAATTAATTTCCCTGTAAGCCTTCCTGCCTTATTCTTTTCAATGACTCCCCCATTAGGATTCGGGGTGTTCTCATTAATTTGCGCTATTTCTAATGCTTTGCTGTTCACCACGCTTATATGGTTGCAAGTACGGGATACAATAATGGGGTGTTCATCTGAAATTCCATCCAGTTCAGCGATTGATGGATAACGCTTTTCCTTCACTGCGGCTTCATTAAAGCCCCAAGCACGTATCCATTCACCTTTAGGAGTTTCTAAGGCTTTCTTTTTCAGGTCAGCTAACAAAGCCTCGATGGAATCGATATGTTCAGCTTTACAACTTACCGCCAACTGATTCAACCCATAAAAAATGAGGTGAATATGAGAATCAATGAATCCAGGAAGAAGCGTTTTTCCTTTCAAGTCAATTACATCCGTTTTTTCTCCTATAAAACTCTTAACCTCCTGATTTGAACCAACAACTGCGATACGATTCTCTTTTATTGCTACAGCTTCGACTACTGTATTCTTTTGGTCTACTGTAATAACCTCTCCATTTATCAATACAACATCAGCTTTCATACACTCATCCCTTTCGAAATTACTCTTTTAGAGTGATCAGTTCAGTATTTAGCATTCACCTGCTTAAAATATGCCCACTTCCCATTTCACATTATTTCAGATTGATCTCATGGTTCATTTTATAATTCTTTTTCAAAAATACTGGACAATCCCACTCACAAACAAGGTCCTTAGCCAAGGAAACGACCCAGTCCTTTGTAATATGACACTTTTCTCCATCAACAGTAATAAACACTTCACCGTCTGTCACATAGAAAACTTCCTGTTCTTCTAGATGCCACGTTCCTTTATTCGGTTCGCCCACCCATGGTTCCCACGTGTCAACACCAAGTTGTTGTGCTTCTTCGGCTGTAAGTTTTTTCGCAAAAAACATGATGATCCTCTCTCTTTCTTATAGGTAATTTTGAAGGAATAGGTTTTATAAACTTACTGTCTTAACATTTGTATCTTTTAAACGTTTGAACTCTTTTTTCATAAAGTATATGGCAATGAGAAGGCCTGGAATTTCTGCGGCAGGACCTGCGTACCATATACCTTCTACACCCCAGAATTTCGGGAAAATAAATAGAAACGGGAACATGAACAACAGCATTTTGCTAACACTAATAAACGTTGCGGACCAGTTTCTCTCTTGTGCTTCAAAATAACCGGAGATAAGCAAGCTGACTGCATTAAGCGTAAACAAAGAATTGAATACAACTGTCGTCCAAATGCCCAGTTTCTGCAATTCAGGATTACCAACGGAAAAAAATGACACAATTGGATTTGCAAAAATGATTAGTATGGATGTCACAATCACAAAGAAGGCAACCGTAAAAATGAGTCCCATCTTAATTGCTTGTTTAACACGATCAAGATTGCCCGCACCGTAGTTATAACTAATGATCGGTTGAAGCCCTGTCATCCCACCGAGCGCTGCTAAGGCGAGCATATTGGTGATGTAACCGTTTTGAATCGTGAAAGCGGCGACATGCAGCCCACCACCGTACCTTTGCAGCATGTTGTTGAAGAAAATAATGGCAATGAACATCATGAACAGACTCGAGAAAGATGCAAAGCCTGTCCAAGCCACTTCACCGATCGTCTTGAGATTAATCATCATATCTTTCATTTTTGGCTTAAGTTTTGTTTTACCAAACCAGAAATAAAAGATCAGGAAAACAGGGATCGATTGCGAAATCGTATTGGCCCATGAGGAACCCATCATCCCCATGTCATACTTCGTTACCATAATCCATTCTGTAATCCCACCAACAACTGCTGCGACTAACCAACTGTTCATTGATAATACAGGTTTTTCATCGATATTGGTTAAAACACTTAATACAACGGCCAATATCGTTAATGGCAATGAAATCCATAGCAGTCGGCTATATTGCACCGCATATGGAAGCGCTTCATCACTTGCTCCGAATAAGGTCATGATTTGATTTTCAAAGACCACTCCAATTACAGCTAGCAAAGTGGAGAAGAAAAGAGTAAACCATAAGGTTTGTCCCATAATACCTCTAGCTTCTTCGATTTTCCCTTTTCCAAGGCGAAGTGAAATGACCGCTCCGGCTCCCACACCCAAAAGTACGCCAAGCATACGGGTAATAACCATGACCGTAAATCCAATTCCAATCCCTTCGACTTCCAGCTCCTGAAAGCCACTGACGAAATAGCCATCGACAACCGCTGCAACTCCTAGAATTGCGTTAGCCATAATTCCTGCCAAAGCAAATCGTAAATATAGTAACGGAATACTTTTGGTTCCCAGCACTGAATCATGCGCTGGCTTATTCATTACTTCTACTTGCTCTTTCTTCGATGACGGACGGTTGTCTGCTATTTCCATGAGCATGTCCCCCTATAAATAATTGATGTAGTAAGTTAAGCTCAATTAATTCGCATACCAACCTACAGGCTTGGCATACTGGTGGATATTGATTTGCTTCGTTTCCATAAAGTGTTCCAGCCCAACAGTACCTAACGCTCTGCCGATTCCACTTTGCTTATATCCTCCCCAAGGACCTTCAACATAAGCGAGATGATAACTATTAATCCAAGTAATTCCCGCACGCAATTTACTAATGACACGTTTTGCACGATCCATATCTTCAGTAAATACCGCACCAGCTAATCCATAAATGGAATCATTCGCTTTTTGGATGGCATCTTCCTCATCTTTA
Organism: Peribacillus sp. 05N428; assembly: GCF_056397085.1. Taxonomy (NCBI): domain Bacteria; kingdom Bacillati; phylum Bacillota; class Bacilli; order Caryophanales; family Bacillaceae; genus Peribacillus; species Peribacillus sp. 05N428. Next base: position 101,006 of record NZ_JBFTMS010000008.1, read on the forward strand.
AATTTCTGTACAACAAGGACCGGACCAAAAATCTCTTCCTTAACAATACGCATATTCGCATTTACATCAGCAAAGATCGTTGGGGCAATAAAAAATCCTCGATCAAGCCCATTTTCCGTTAAGCGCTTACCACCACAAACTAATTTTGCCCCTTCTTCGATTCCGCTCTTAATGTAATGTAAAACTTCATTCATATGAGGCTCGTTTGTGAGGGCTCCCATTTCAATGTTTTCGCTTTCCCCGTTGCCAACTACAATTTTGTTTGCGCGTTCGGCTAATCTTTCAACAAACTTATCATAAATCGTCTCTTGTACAAGCAAACGAGATGCAGCTGAACAAACCTGCCCAGCATTGTGGAAAATACCAAACATCGCATTCTCGACTGCAGTTTCAAAATCCACATCGTCAAACACAATAAGTGGAGATTTACCACCCAGTTCAAGTGTGATTTTTTTCATATTGCCCGCAGCTGCACGCATAATGCTTTGACCTGTTTTTGTTCCGCCGGTAAAGGCAATCTTATCAACATCATGGTTCTCGGCAAGCTCATTCCCAACTTTTGATCCAGGTCCCAATACCAAGTTTGCCACTCCGGCCGGAAGTCCAATCTCTTCGAAAATTCCAAATAACATGTATGCGCTTACAGGAGTGACCTCAGCAGGCTTAAGTACAATTGTATTCCCTGCGGCGAGTGCAGGAGCGATTTGCCAAACAGCTAACATAAGCGGGAAGTTCCAAGGTACAATAAGTCCACAAACACCAATCGGTTCATGAATAATAAATGTTTCTGAAGAATCAGCACGAGTGTAAGATTCCTTTTTCATGCCTTTGATCAAGTCAGCATAATAGCGGAAGCATTGAATCGATACCGGAATATCCACATAGGTGGTTGCACGAATGACCTTACCGTTATTAGCAGTTTCCAAACGTGCAATTTCAGCTGCCTTCTCTTCAAGACGGTTTGCAATCTTATAGAGATAGTCAGCTCTTTCATCAGCTGATAAATCCGACCAGATCCCGCTGTCAAACGCTTTACGAGCCGCCTTGATTGCTATCTTCGCATCGTCTGCTGATCCATCAGCAGATGTTGCGATCACCTCTCCGGTTGCAGGATTGATAATGTTTCGTCTATCAGCGGATAACGCTTCTACCCATTTCCCGTCAATGAACATGTTTATTTTCATAAACAACTCTCCTTTAAGCAATAATATCTACTAGTTTAAAACCAATATGTGCTAGATTTACCAGAATGGTTTTCTGATTATAGAATGGGAATGATTTGAGGCGTTCCTTTTCAAACCGATATCCACCTGCACTCCCCGTAACGATCCATTGTGCCAATAACTTGCCAAACAATGTCGAGAGAGAAGCGCCGTGGCCCGTATAACCCGTTGCGAAATATGCGCCTTCTTTGGATTTGCCGATAACAGGGAACGTATCAATTGTAACCCCGATAAATCCACCCCAACTGAAATCAATCTTGCTTCCTGCTAGTTTTGGCATTATTTTAACCATGGCATCGTAAACACTTTGATAAACGGCATCGCCTAAGTTTGGACGAATATCGCCACCGCCGAATACGATCCGATTATCTGGTGTACGTCGGAAATAGTAAAGGAAATTGCTTGTATCAAAAACCATGCGATCTTTAGGAATGATGGTATTCACCACTGATTCTGGTAGCTGTTCAGTAGCAATGATACGTGCCGAAATTGGCAGTACGCCTTTGTTCAGTTCATTCATGATTTTTCCGGAGTACCCATCTGTAGCGACAATAATGTCTTTCGCAGTAACAGCTCCTTTTTCTGTTACAACTTTCACTCTGTTTTGACCGTACTCAATAGATAGTGCTTTCGAATGCTCAAAGATTTTTGCACCGATCGATTTAGCTGCTTCTCCCAAACCAATTGCATAATTCAGTGGCTGGAACGAGTAACTCGAGTTGTCGACCAAGCATCCATAATAAATCGGGGAATCGATCTCTTGATGCAACTGACTTCGATCAAGCACGCTTGAATCATACCCAAAATTTTCGTTTAAGAATTCGCTTTCATTTTTCAATTCTTCAAAATGCTTGGCTTTGTAAGCCGCCACAATGTGACCTGTCTTTCTAAAGTCACAGTTGATTTGATGCTCGTCAATGATTTTTTTTACCAGTTCAACGCTAAACAGGGAGAGATCGTTAAGCTGTCTTGCCTCGTCGGCACCATACTTTTTGGCAAGCTCCTTCATCGTTGGCTTATAGCCTGGCAATACCATCCCGCCGTTACGGCCGCTGGCACCATATCCGATCGTTTCTTGCTCAAGGACAATGACACTCTTCCCTAATTTTTGCAAATGATACGCAGAAGAAAGACCTGTGAAACCTGCGCCAATAATGACAACATCCGCCTCTTCATTTCCTTTAAGAAACTTTCCTTTTTCATAGCTTTTTGCAGTCGCTGCCCACAGTGATAGAGTATCCATTCGATCCATCTTATCCATGCTCGTTATTCTCCTTATGTGACATGTATGCTATAATACAGTCAAATTTTATTCACAATATTCACACTTATTAAGTCCATCATATGACTTGGTGTTTCCTCCACGTCAATAGCCATTTGAGAGTTTTTTGAATTCATTTTCGTAAAAAAGTGGAGTAACTCCACTTTTTTTCATTGGGGGCATATATGAAAATAGGTACATTTGCAAAGCTTTTTCATGTTACGGCCGATACCGTTCGTTATTACATTGAACTTGGATTATTAATTCCAGACAAAAAAAACACCCAGTATCAAATGAACCAATTTTGTCTCGACGACATGGCTTTTATTGCTGAGCTGAAAAAATTTCACTTTTCACTTCTAGAAATTCAACAAATTTTATCGTATCGGCGAGTCACAAACTTCTCTGATCATGATGATATCAACTACTACAACAACTTACTCATTGATAAAAAGAACCATCTGATTAAGAAAAAAGAAGACATATCAAAAACTATCAAATTGATTGAAAAAGCGGTTCAAACCAGTTTACCTTCATCCAAAGAGGAGAATTTTACAGGGGTCCCACTTTCCTTTGTAAATCTGCTCTATTGTCCGATGTGCCACATTCCACTTGAAATGAAAGATGTAACGATTAAAAAAGTTTACATTCAAACGGGGAGTTTAACTTGTACCTGTGGATACGAGGCTGCTATCGAGGAAGGTATCATCATTACCGCGAACTTGTACGAGACTTCTCCTTATCCATCTTACTTTTACGATAAAGAAACGATTAAAGAGATCAATCCCAAAATGATTAACTTATTTGAAAAAAGTAATTTTTGGTTTCAAAAAGTTCTGCAAAATGTAGATTTGAAAAACAAATTAATCGTGGAAACAAACGTTGACGCTTTTGTGTCACTACCCAAATATATCGATGTTCTTGAAACGAGCGCATCCTATGTATTCAGTGGCTATTCGCTTGCGATGCTCAAGAAGGTTAGAAAAAGAATGGAGCGCATGAATCCAGAGCCAAATGTACTGTATATTTTGAATTCTGATTTAAATTTGCCATTGAAGCCGCTTAGCATCGATGTTTTTGTGGATAGTTTTACTGCAAATGATTTTTCACTGCTCAATCCGCAGTTCCCAATTCATGTTCTAAAAAACTATTTCCATAGCAGTTCAACAATTGTCGGCGGGTATTCATATTATGATAGCTCGGGCAAATCCTTGAAAAATATTTCTGCCTTATATCCAAATTCCCACGAGCATATTTTATATCCAAAATACTTAGAAGAAAATTTATCAGGCAACGGATTTCAAATCACGCAGAGTGAAAATATCGGTTACTGTACAGACCCAGGACCTTTTTTTGATTATCATGTAATAAACGAAAAATTCCACATGCTAATGTATTTGGCTAGTATGAAAAAATAGCATACAAAGAGGCTGGCCGAAAAGCTGCTAGTCAACGGATGAGACAGCTTCATTGTAGCCAATAAAGTTCTGGTGCGAAAACTTCAAGATAATTGCAATCAATCTCTGAATTTTTGTAATACTGATACTATTACTCTAATAAAGGTTCGTCAGAATATTTATTAGAGTGGAAACATTATCATCATGATATTTTTTTGCAAACAGTAAGATGGGAACTTTAGCTTTCGTAATTAGGTAGAAATGATGCACGAACAGGTTTTATCCGTTGCTCATACAACGATTAGCGTTGGGTTCTCAGTATTGATGGTGCACTGGCAAATTGGTTAGAACCCATTGAGGGCATCCAAGCGCCATTAACAGGTTCCTCGGAGGTGGGTGATGTTAGCTGGATTGTACCTACTGCCCAATGCACAACAGCTTGTTTTGTACTTGGGTCACCTTTGCATAGCTGGCAGTGGGTTACACTGGGATCAACATCCATTGCCCATAAAGGAATGCTTCATGCTGGCAAGGTTATTGCGGCAACTGCAGTAGAAGTACTTCAAAATCCGGAATTAATTGAAAAGGCAAAAACGGAACTAAAAGAACGATTACAAGGAAAAAGCTATATCTCCCCTATCCCGCAAGATGTAAAACCTTTAGTAAAAAAGATGAAGACTAGATTACTGAGTTGCCGTAATCGTAAATTGTTCGCAGCCAAACTCGATTTCTTCGAATTTGTCTAAAGTCTCAGGGATCTTCGATTGGAAGATCCCTTTTCCATTTGTGCTTATGAGCTCGCTGTTAAGATCAGGAAAGCCCCAGTTTCGCAAATCTCTAAGGGTCATAAAAATTAATGGTAAAAAGCTTATCCCATCACATTCAACAGATATCCTTCAATTTCGTGCTTGCTTTTTAAAATAACTATTAGCTTTTCAGGGTCACTCTTTTGAAGATCGGCAAATCTGGCTTTCATTTCTTTCTTGCGAGGAAAGTAAGTGGATATGATAAATTTAATAAACTGCCAGTCTAGTTTTTCATTGCAGCCTTTAGCCATATCAGGCCTTGTTTTACCTAGATTAGACAACAAGCGTTTTATCACACGGTAAAAGCAAACACGGAGAGGAAGTTCTAAATAAATAATCGTATCGGCTAGCTCCGAACGTAGGTTAAAAGAATGACTATAGTTGCCTTCCATGATCCACTTGTCATGACCCAATACCTTCTTCTGGGCAGAAATAAAAGCCTCTAAAGGAGCCTCCACCCAGCCAGGTTTCCAGTAGAATGTATCCAAATGATATACTTCGATATTCAAAAGATCTCCAAGCCTTCTTGCAAAAGTAGATTTTCCGACACCTGCGGACACTCCGATAACCATGATACGTTCCATTGATATACCATCCACTCTCCCCTTTTATGTTCATAAGAAAAGGCGACCCTTCTTGAAGAAGAATCGCATCAGTCATAGAAACGGAAATATGGGTACTGCATTGTCCTGTCATGAACAAGCCTGCCTTTTATCTTATCGCTATTAAATCAGTTGCCCTAAATGTTTCTTTGCCTCGTAATCAACAAGTCCTTCATCCTTCTTAATTCGTGCCAGATAATCCGGGTTGGCGATAAGCGGACGTCCAATCGCCGCAATATCAATGATGCCTTTTTCCAGTGCTGCTTCCGCTGTTTCAGGATCAAGCCCGCCCACACCGACTATGATTCCATCCCAGTGGCTGCGTACCAATTCATGCATGGTCAATCCTCTTGCAATCGGTTTGGTAAATTCCATCGTGGATGGGTGAATCATTTTGACTCCTGTTTCATTGAACGCTTCAATAAATGTTTGGATCGCTTTTTCAGGGTCTTCCCACATATAAGACGGCTGGTCAATTTTCAAAGCCGAGAAACGAATAAGGGTACGTTCCGCTCCTACCGCATCAATAACTGCTTTTAGCACTTCCTTCATAAATGTCAGACGCTGTTTTAAATCACCACCGTACCGATCGGTCCTTTTATTGGAGGTGTCAGAATTGAACTGGTCTATTAAGTAGCCGTGTGCACCATGAATTTCTACGCCGTCAAAGCCAGCATCCATTGCATTCTTTGCAGCTTGTTTATATTGGTCCACAACTTCAGCAATATCCGTCTCTGTCATTTCTTCAGGAATGCCAAAAGGTTTGCCGAATCGTGAAACCTTCCCTTCCGCAGCGATAGGTGACGGAGCCTGCGGAGGAAGTCCTCCTGCAATTTCATGGTGGCTTGCACGGCCCACATGCCAGATTTGCGCAATAATCGTTCCGCCTTCTGCATGTACTGCTTCCGTTACTTTTTTCCACCCGTCGATTTGCTCTTGAGTATATATTCCGGGAACCCCAGGATTGCCCTTTGCTCTTGGTGAAATCACTACACCTTCAGTAATGATGAGTCCGATTCCATCTTGAGCCCGCTTTCGGTAATATTCTACGGTCAGGTCATTCACAACACCAGTTTCGTTATCGGCAAACGACCGAGTCATAGGAGCCATTGCCGTTCTTGTTTTTAAGTTCCATGCACCTATTGTTACAGGTTCAAACATTTTGGTTTTTATTGTTTTCATTTGAGTTCCTCCTGTTAACCGCTTTACCTGAGCTGAATTTTAGTAACTTTCATTGTGTAAGATTATCCGATAAGTGGTTAATTTTCAAATAATTCACTCTGATTTTTTCACTTTTGATGAAATATGGTAATAAAGACCAGAAAAAAAGCCAGACAGAGAAACTCCATTCCCTGCTGGCTAATTTATCTTATTAGTCTCGTGCTGTTCTGATAAAAAACGATACGATCAAACCAATGATTGCAAGGACAAGGCCGAAAATAAAGGCATCTTGAACGCCTGCAGTCAATGAACCGCTAATGGCAGATGGATCGAACGGATCTTCTGCATTTGCCATATAATTTTTTTGGGATGCTGACATGATCGTAATGGCAACGGTTGTACCGATGGCCCCCGATACTTGTTGCAATGTATTCATTAGAGCCGTTCCATCCGGATAAAGATTTTTTGGCAGTTGATTCAGGCCATTTGTCTGGGCCGGCATCATGACCATCGAAACACCAATCATAAGGAGGGAATGCATGACGATTACCATTATGATCGTCGTTTCAGTCGTTACGTTCGTCAAAGTCCATAACATGACAATCATAATAATGAAGCCTGGAACCACTAACCCTCTTGGACCGAACTTATCAAAAATGCGCCCCGTAACCGGAGACATGATACCATTAAGCACTCCACCCGGCAATAGTACCAGCCCAGCAGAAAACGCAGCTAATGCAAGCCCGGTTTGCAGGTATAACGGTAAGAGAATCATGGATGACATGATGACCATGAAGGTGATGAAGACGGTTATTAACCCTAACGTGAACATCGGGTATTTAAAAACGCGCAAGTCAATCATCGGTATATCCATATTGAATTGCCTCACAGCAAACAGGAATAACGCTATAAGTCCAACAATGATCGAGGATAAAACGATCGCATTGCTCCATCCTTGCTCTCCGACAATACTAAAGCCATAAACAATTCCCCCAAAACCAATGGTCGATAAAATAATGGATGGTACATCGATTTTAGGTTTGGTGATTATTGAAACGTTTTGCATATACTTGAGACCGAATAGTAAAGCGATCACAAAGAACGGCAAAGACACCCAGAAAATGTAGTTCCATTTTAGATTTTCAATAATCAAGCCTGAAACTGTCGGTCCGATGGCTGGGGCAAACATGATCACCAGCCCCATCAATCCCATCGTCGCTCCCCTTTTATGAATAGGGAAAATCAATAAAATGGTATTGAACATGAGAGGCAATAAAAGACCCGTTCCGATTGCCTGGATGACACGGGCTAGCATCAAGATGCCGAACCCGGGTGCAATTGCTGCAATGAGCGTCCCAATGATGGAGAACACCATTGAGGCAATGAATAATTGACGAGTATTGAACCACTGAATCAAGAGTCCCGAAACGGGAACCAGTATCCCCAATGTCAATAGATAACCCGTTGTTAGCCATTGCACGGTTGAAGGACTGACATTGAATTCTTGAATTAGATCCCCCAGCGCCATGTTTAATGCCGTCTCGCTGAATAACCCGATGAACCCTGCAATTAAAAATGCAATTAATATAGGGGTCGTCCTAATGACTGGGTTTTGTTGCTGTGTTGCATCTGCTGACATAAAATAATTCCTCCAATTACTAACTGTTCGACCTAAGCTTAAGATAATTTTTCCGCATGACTTATTTATTTATCAGCAATAATGGTATCTGTTCCGCAATGGCTTGGAGAGGTTCCCCGTTTTTCGCCGTTAAGGATAAAAGGATACCGCCTTCAATCAAAGCATTAATTACGATACTCAATTCTTTTGCCCGTTTCTCACTGAAGTCTGCTTCGAGTAATTTCTTCACATAAATGGATTGCCAATCTTCCATCGCTTCTTGACAGGCCATTCTTATCTGCTCACTCGTCGTATATGTTTCCGCTGCAATCGTCCCGATTGGCAGTCCTAATAGATTTTCACTATGACCAAAAACCTCGGATAAATGAAAAATATGAGACTGAATGGCTTTAATAGGGTCTTCAATTTCATCAAACCCCCGTATAATTTCATCTATCACGAATTCTTTTGTATGAATAATCGCCTCGATCGCCAATTCTTCTTTGCCTTTCGGAAAATAATGATACAGCGAACCTTTTGGGATACCACTTTCCTCAATAATGTCCTTAAGCCCCACACCGTAATATCCACGTATACGAAAAAGTCTGGAAGCAGCTTCAATAAGAATGTCTTTCGAGTTTCGTTTCTCTGCCATAGCTGGATCACTCCTTGAAATTATATCAACCGGTCTATTAGAGACTATACTTGTATATCATTGTTTTGTCAAAGATGAAACTTATGTATGCATGGAATATCGATTAAAACTCATTGGAAACAAAACAAAAAAGAACACCTCATAATGGTGTTCTCTGCAAGTTTAAAAAATCGAGAAAATCAATACCTTCTCTAAACAACCCGGAATTTTTTAAAACGCTTCCATTATTAATCAAACACATCGTCCTGCCTCAATATTATCAAGGATTCTTGTCATGATTTTTGAAATCAAGAATAGCAATTACAAACATGCCAAAGCTTAGCATCAGGGAAATAACTTCGAAAGTACCCATTCATACATCGCCTCCTTATATCCAGCTTCTCCTGATCAGAGATTGTCCTATACAAGAAAAAGATGAAGCAGCGGCTTTTAAACAAAAAATAAGCAAACCCAATCAGGGTCTGCCCTTGTACTCCATTCGAATTTCTTTTCAAAAGACGGATTGCTGTTAATAACCAAGTTTTTTTTCTACAACGTTCATTAGGGGTTTACCGTCAGAAAAAAGCTTTAAATTTCTCAGGAATAATTCCATCACGCGGTCTAGGTGCTTGGAAGAGTTGTAAGCATTATGTGGGGAAACCATGACATTTTCCAGCTGCCAGAAAGGGTGTTCCTTAGGTAAAGGTTCTACTTCAAACACATCCAGAGCCGCTCCTGCTATGTGCCCATTGCTCAAGGAATGAATTAAATCTTCATCCACAATCGTATTACCTCGGCCGACATTAATTACATAGCTGCCTTTTTTCATTTTATTTAAGCGTTCTTTATTAAAAAAGTATGAAGTATCTTTTGTAAACGGAAGGGCCAAGACGACAAAGTCGGACCTTGAAAGGACATCATCCACTTGATCCATTCCCATTATCAAATCAGCAGGTTCATATTCTGTGTTCCTCTTGGAGGGGTTCCGACGGCACCCAATAACGGTCATACCCAGTGCTTTACATCTCTTTGCTATCTCATAGCCAATATCACCATACCCAATTATCCCCACTGTCGCATTTTCAAGATCTTTCACTGGAATTTCAACCCACATTTTGTTTATTTGATTTCTGATCATTGTCGGTACGCCTCTTGCTAACGAAGATAGCATCGCAATTGTATGCTCGGCTATCGGGACAGATGTGCAGCCTTTGACATTGGTGATGATGACATCGCTGTTTTGTATATCTTCATTCAGCATGGCCTCCACTCCAGCACTGTCTGAATGGACCCATTTAATCTTTGGAGCTTTTTTTATAATGTTAAGATTATCATGAAGCCCCAGCGTATATAGGACATCAAACTTTGTTAAATCAACCGTTGGCTGTGGTTCGGGTTCGCCGAATTCCCATGGCTCGACAACAACTTCTGAACAAATCTCCTTAAACTGATTGATGTATTTTTCCGGTATATCGACCCTGATATAAAGTGAAGGTGCTGTTTTCTTAGAAGCGGACATTATAAAACCTCCTCAAGAACCTACGATTCCTTTTTCCCTCTTTTACGGGAAGGCAATCCGTTGGGATTATACCATGCCGTGCTTCATGGTCACTTCAAGAAATCTGGTTGCTCTTTTCTGATCCTTTCCCACAGAGGCTGGAAACTCAGCCATCCCTCATATTCCGTTCCCGTTTGTTCTGCAGTCAATTTTGCATACTCTTCTTCTATAAAAATCGGCTTACCTACAGATTCAGCCATTATCTGTGCTTGACATGAACGTTCCATCGTTATGAACCACCAAGCAGCTGAATCTACAGATTGTCCGACCGTTAACAATCCATGATTGCGGAGGATGACAGCTTTGAATTGACCTAAAGCCTTAGCGATGCGTTTACCTTCTTCGGATGCATAAACCACACCTGTAAAATCATCAAATAATGCATGATCATTGTAAAATTGGCAGGCATCTTGCGTAATCGGATCTAACAATCTCCCTAAGGAAGACCATGTCTTTCCATAGACCGAATGAGCATGTGCCGCTGCAATCGCATCCGGCCGCGCTTTATGAATTTCAGAATGAATGGCAAAGGCTGCACCATTAACTGAATGTTCACCCTCTACAATATCACCTTTATGATTAACCAATATAAGATCCGAAACGGAAATTTGACTAAAATGCATCCCAAACGGATTGACCCAGAAATGGTCTGTATATTTAGGATCACGGACCGTAATATGGCCTGCTATCCCTTCATCGAAACCAAACTTTGAAAAAAGGCGGAATGAAGCTGCCAAACGTTCCTTCCGGTGATTGCGTTCTTCTTCCATTGTATTGAATGTTGCCGGTTGCAGGGAAATTGTCTTTGTCATATTTCTTTCCTCCTCGAATCTTTTTCCGTTTTTTTGCTGAAACATCAATTAGCCATTGTGTCCATGTCTGCTTTGCCCTTTATATCTTGCTGTACTTCACATTTGTTTCTGTGATCATTATTCGGACTTAGGAGAGTGATCGTAGTAATGACGACAAAACTAGTAGCGAGCCCGTACAGAATTGGTTGAGTGGAGGAAGGTCCATTAATCACCAATCCGACAATGATAACGATCATGCTGGCGAGAATCGAGTAAAATGCCGCTGTAGCCGTGACCCTTTTCCAAAAGAAACCAAGGATGATCGGAAAGAACACCGCACCGGATAAAATTGCGTAAGCTACATCCAATGCAACTAAAATATCTTGAATCCATATCGAAACGATTATGGTCAATACACCAATCGTTAAAGTTGTAATTCGGGATGTTTTTAAAAATTGTCGTTCACTCATTTTTGGACCAATATATTTTTTAATGATGTCATTAACAACTAAAGTGGACGAAGCAAGCAAAGTACCTGAAGCTGTGGACATAAGGGCAGATACCACACTCGCAATGACAACCCCCAATAGACCAGCAGGTAAAGTTACCATCGCTATACTGGTAAATGCATTTTGGGGATCGCCTAAATCAGGAAGGATAATAAAGGCGCACATTCCAATGATACTGATTGCAATCGCATAAAAAACACTATATAACCCCGCTCCAATCGTTCCGCCACGAGAAACAGCTTTGGTTCGTGCGGTGAATAAACGCTGCCAAATATCTTGGCCAACAACTACCCCGAGGGTAAATAATAGGAAATATTGAAAAATCGTCTCTCCGCCAATATTTCCTAACTCAAAATGTGATGCCGGGAGATTCCCTTTAAGAGAGCCCCACCCTCCTGCCTTAGAGATGCTCATCGGAAGCATGATAAAGAAAATACCGATCGTCATGATGACGAATTGCACGACATCAGTCATGGTGACTGACCACATACCTCCTAATATTGTATAAAATAAAACGATCCCGCCCCCGACTATCATGGAAACCGTTAAATTCCAACCAGCCAAAACATGTAAAATTGTCCCCATCCCTATCACTTGCGTTACAGTCAGCATGAATGTATAGATAACAGAGACAAGGGCACTGATCAATCTTGTCTGAGAGTTGTAGCGCTTCTCAAGCATTTCACTGATCGTCAATACTTTTAAATTAAATATCTTATTTGTTAAAAACAGCCCAATAGCGATAATGCCGAGCCCGATCATCACCACTAGCCAAATACCGGATATCCCAAACTGATAACCTAACTTTGCTGTTCCTAGAGTGGAAGCCCCCCCTAATATAACAGCAGCTAAACAGGATAAATACATAAAATGACCAAGATTGCGTCCTGCCACAATGAAATCATCTGCTGTTTTTGCCCGTTTGGATCCGATTACTCCCACAATGATTAAAACAGAAAAATATAGAATCATGATCGATATATCCAAAATATGCATGTACACATCTCCTTTTGGGCTTGTATTGTTCTTATCGCTTTGTAAAGAGGGAAGAAAGGACTTTACCGCTTCCTTCCTTCTCTACAGTTAAATGAGGAAACTAATTATTAAGCTGCGTTTCCAAATCTCCTACTCTCTCTTTCTTCTCCATTTTCCCTTTTTTTGCGAGTGCGATGAGTGTGATGAATTCATAGACAATATTAGCAGCTGCGGCAGCCGTGATTTGTCCGTGATCGTATGATGGTAAAACCTCAACAAGATCGAATCCAACAAAATCTATATTCGTCAATCCTCTCACCAAGGCTAAAGCATCATCAATGCTGGCACCGGAAACTTCTGGAGTCCCCGTCCCCGGAGCATAAACCGGATCTAAAAAATCAATGTCAAAAGATAAAAACACCGGACCATTCGCAACACGCTCATGAATGACCCTTAGCATCTTTTCGACCCCGATACGCTTATAATCGTTTGTCGTGTAAACTCCCAAACCTAAATCCCGGGCATCCTGAAGATCTTCGGGTCCGTACAGACCGCCCCTCATACCAATTTGAAGAGATCGCGATACATCGATGAGCCCCTCTTCTATTGCGCGGCGAAAAACGGTTCCGTGATTATACTTTTGATCAAAATAACTATCCCAAGTGTCAGAGTGGGCATCGAACTGAAGCAGGGCAACGGGTCCATGTTTTTTTGCGATTGCACGTAACTCCCCTAGTGTAATGGAATGATCGCCTCCCAATGAAATCGGAATGATCCCTTTTTCAATGACGGGGGTAAGCTCTTCTTCGATCTTTTTATATGTTTCCGAAATATACCCCGGGATGATCGGAACATCCCCATAATCTATTCCTGATATATAGTCAAAAATATTAATATCTTGTTCTGGATTATAAGGACGTAAAAGGATTGAAAAATCGCGAATGGCTTCTGGTCCGAATCTCGCACCCGTCCTAAACGATTGCCCGGAATCAAATGGAATTCCCGTAATGACAAAATCCATATTTTCATCTATCTGTTCAACAAATGGGAGCCGCATAAACGTACGCACTCCACAAAAACGGGGTGATTTGAATGAGTCTTTCGGTTGATACTTCGTCATGTAACATCCTCCTAAATTCTAATTCTACTATTAGTTTTTTCACTCCATTGCATTTGCAGATGTCATACAAACTTCCATCTATTCTAATAGAATGGATATTCATAACACCCTTGTTTGGAAATTCTCTTCTTACCTTTTACATAAGCAAGATTCAGGCCAACTATTTCGCTGCGTTATATAAGGCTTTTCATTATTTTGTTTCACCAAATGATTAAAAACTTAATCATTTTCTTGTTTTTTGATTTAAATTTTGATTATTTAGACTTTTTGATTTATATTTTAATTAAGCAGCATCCCAAAACCCAAAGGAGCGTAACGTATGTACGATGATATGCTGGAGGAAGAACTAAATAAAATTATTGAAACATCGAATAATAACATTCTCATTACCGATCAAGATGGAATCATTTTATATTCCAACCCAAAGCTTTGGGAGATTTATGGTATGAAAAGCGACTCTTATATCGGTACCTCCGTCTATCAATTAGAAAGCGAGGGCCTTCTTGCACCTTCCATCAATGCGATTGTTTTAAAGGAAAAGAAAGCGAAACGCATAATGCAAGAAACAAAAACGGGTCATGTTGTCATGTCGACTGGCTATCCCATTTTTAATAAGGAAGGTCACCTCGTTAGGGTAATCAGCTATGGTCAGGATCAAACCGAGATCCTGCAATTGCAGGATCAATTTGAGCAATTACAACGAAAAGTTAAAGGCTATCAAACGGAAGTCGAGGATTTAAGAGAAAAGGAACTGGATTACCATTATCTGATTGCCAGAAGTAATGAAACGAAACATATTTTAAAAACGATCCATAATGTTTCAAAAACCGATGCCACGATTCTCTTATTAGGACCTTCCGGGGTAGGGAAAAGCACATTTGCCCGTGCTGTTCATGACCAAAGCAACCGAAAGAAAGAACCATTTATCGAAGTGAATTGCAGCACGATACCTGAAAGTTTGTTTGAATCAGAAATATTCGGCTATGAGGCGGGATCATTTACAGGGGCAAATAAGCAAGGGAGGCAAGGCCTGATCGAGCAGGCTGACAGCGGAACTCTTTTCTTGGATGAAATTGGGGAACTCCCACTTGCCATGCAAGCTAAATTACTGAAAGTACTACAGGAGAAAAAGATAAAGCGCATCGGTGGAAAAAAAGAAAACCATATTAACTTCCGCCTAGTTGCAGCAACTAATCAAGATTTGAAGGAGATGGTAAGTCAAGGTAAGTTTAGATTGGACTTATTTTATCGTTTGAATGTGATTCCCATCCAAATTCCGGCATTGCATGAACGTAAAGAAGATATCCCTCTCTTAATTCAGCATTACTTAGAAAAAACCAATGATAAATACCAGAAATACAAAAAAATCCATCCATCGACTTATGAAGTTTTGACCGATTACCATTGGCCCGGAAATATACGGGAATTAGAAAACTTAATTGAACGGTTAATCCTGACCATCGAAGAGCCAATTATATTTCCCGAACACCTTCCACAATCCATCACAGGGCAAGTGGAACCCCCTGAAGATTCCACCTTCCTCGCAATCGAACAGGAATGTGAAGAGAATTTCGATTTAAAGAAGACATTGGAAAACGTTGAAAGGCAATTGATTGCAAAAGCATGGAAAAAATGTAAAACCACATACGAAATGGCAGAACATTTGGGCATCAGCCAGCCAACAGTCATCTATAAATTAAAGAAATACAAAAAGTATTTGTAAATTCAGCTGGACTGAAATCCCCCGTAAACCATGAATGGTCCTTAGTCTTTAGCCATAGATGCTATTCAAGCTAAGGGCGCTTTTTTATATTTGCCGGCAATTCGAAGTGAAACGTATGAAGATTATCGGATTATTCCAATATAAAGGCCATCAAAAAAATCCACATTCAAGATGAATGGGATTCACAATATCACGTTTCCATATTTTAATGTTACAGCTTACATTAATTCAAACGGATGATCGTCAGTGAAGCTCCTGCAGATCCCCCACCTGTTAATACAACGGTAGCCACTAAACCAAATAGCTTAAGGAATATTATATCCCCTGCTGATAAATGTACAATTACATCATTGAAAAACCCTCTTAGTATGTTTGGCAAACTCCACTATATGTGGTTTTTTCACATCTTTGGTCGAAATGTAAAAAGGCTCCCATAAAAGGAAGCCATTCATTTACTAACATAACAATCTTGCCAAACATTTTTATGCATTCAAGCTTTTTTCCAATTTAGAACCGCAAGATTCGCGGATAATCAACTCATCTTTCAGAACGAATTTTTTCTTTTCAATGGTTCCGCCTTTCATTAAGGTCAGCAATAAGTTCGTTGCCTTTTTCCCTATTTCATACTTAGGCTGGTCAATGGTCGTCATATGCGGATTAAAAATCGATGCTATTTTCAAATTATCAAAACCTACGACAGCAATATCCTCGGGAACGCTCAACCCATGATCCTGGATTGCCTTTACAGCTCCCAGCGCCATTTCATCATTAAATACAAACACTGCTTCAGGCTTGTTTTCAAGCGATAATAATTTCACCATCTGGTCATAACCTGAGTCAATGCCATAATCCCCTTCCTGGATGTATTCCGGGTTTACTTTCAAGTGATGCTTCTTCATTGCCTGCTGGAACCCCCCTAGGCGATCCCGGCTAAGAATGATGTTCATAGGCGCTGTTATATGGGCAATCCGTCTATAACCAAGCTTGATTAAATGTTCCGTTACTTTTCTGGCACTGCTTACATTGTCGATCGAAACAGTTGGAATGTCCAGTCCGTCCACGTATTCACATGCCAATACAATCGGAAATTGATTTGATAGTTTTTCCAGGCTTTCCCTATTCATTCTAGCAGTAAGGAGTAACGCTCCATCTGCCTGCTTTTTGTAAAGCAAATCGATATATTCCTTTTCCCGTTCAATATCGTTCTCCGTGTCTCCCAATATAACCTGATAGCCATTTTCTACAGCTGTATGCTCAATGCCCCGAAGCACTTCGGAAAAAAAGGGTCTTGTGATATCCGGAACGACGACCAGAATGATCTTTGTCTCTTTAGTCCTGAACTGACTGGCAATCATGTGAGGCTTGTAATTCATCTCTTCAATCACCTGCAGCACCTTTTGTTTAGTTTCCTCGCTGACTAAATCCGGCTGTCTGAGCACTCTTGAAACGGTTGCAGGAGATACGTTGGCCAATTTCGCCACATCGCTCATTTTCATACTATTATCTCCACCTGCCTATTTCTTTTGTCATTTTCATTAAGTCCATTATAAAGTAATTTAGACTTCATGTTAAAACATCGAATTCTCTAGGCAATGTTTCTTTCAAAACATTCATGGATTTTTTCACGCCCGTTAGTGGTTCCATTGTCAAATCTTCCATTTCGAGAACGATGGGCCCTTCATAACCAATCATTTTAACAATAGTAAAAAACTCCTTCCACCAGCCACTGTCGTGCCCATACCCGAGTGCAACATAATTCCATGATCTACCTGCATATTGGTTCATTGGTTTCACATCAATCAACCCCTGGACGTCATATATCCCTCTTTCCAAGCGGACATCCTTTGCATGAATATGATAAACTGCGCTTCCTAAAGCCCTTAAAGCCGCAATGGGGTCGCCGCCCATCCAAAATAAATGACTCGGATCAAAATTCATGCCGATCGTATCACCGACTTCATGCCTCAATTTAAAGAGTGTTTCAGGATTGTAAACTAAATTGCAGCCTAGATTTTCGATGGCAACCTTTCTTACCCCGTTTTGTTTTGCCGTTGTCACAGCTTTTTTCCAATAAGGGAATGCCACTTCATTCCACTGCCAATCAAGCACCTCAAAGTGTGAGGGCAAAATGGGATGTGTCAGCCAATTTGGCGTCCTGTCACTTGGTCCGCCGCCAGGACACCCCGACATCATGACAACCGTTTCAACACCTAAAAGCCCAGCTAGCTGAAAGGTCTTATTAACAACGGCTTTATGCATCTCTCCTTCATCTGATGGATCAAGCTGATTGCCAGAACAATTCAACGCTGCAATGCTAATCCCCCTTACATTTAATTCATTTAAAAATTGCTTTCGTTTTACCGCATTGCCAAGAAGTCCATCGAGATCGAGATGTGGGGCCTTCGACCAATTGCCGCATCCTAGCTCCAGTGTCTCTATTCCCTGGTCCACACACGTATCCAGCATCTCTTCAAATGGCATGTAACCTAAAATATCAGTAACTAAACCAACCTTCATAAGTGCTCCTCCTCTATTAAACTAGCATCCCTTTCACATCGCTTAGTTCAAATTCAAATGATGTTTTGTTGCTTTCCTTTCAAGGTGACTCCATACAATCATAGAGAATAAAGCGGTTAAACCTAATGACCCCGCGAAATAAAATCCTGTAGAAATACCTAAATGAGAAATCAATATTCCTGCAATGAAAGGTCCAGCGAACATACCAATCGCGTAGATTGCTTGATACGCCCCCATGGCCGTTGCCCTTTTTTCAAGGGAAATTGTCTCTACCGCCATTCCTAAAAACAATGGAAAAAGAATGCCTAATGAGAATCCATTCAATCCTTGAATCAGAAAAAGCAGCCCTTTTGTTTCTGCTAATGGCGTACATGCTGTAAAAATGGCCGTTAGAGCAAAAGCTAGTTTCAGTAACTTCCATTGTCCGAATAATGGTACGAATATTTTCCCGCTAAGCATGGTGGCAACGGCATGAGGAATCATGAATGAAAAGATGACCATGCTGATCTCATCAGTATGGAGCCCAAGCTTTAAGGCAAATGCCGGGGTGAAGCCGAACATTGTCGAGAAGATGATGCCATGTGCGAGAATGGATAGAAATGATACTTTTAAAAGCGCCGGTTCAAGCATGACTGATAACAGTTCTTTCAATTGAATGGGCTCTTTCTGAAAATCCTCGTTTGATTCGTAAATAAAAAGCGAAAGGACGATACCAACGAAACCGATGATCCCGCCTCCCCAAAAAGGTGCGTGCCATCCCCATAAATCGACAATGTATCCGCTGACCACCATTCCAAGCAGCTGTGCCAGAACCACAGCTAACGAGATACTGCCCATCGCTCGGTGAAGATCATATTCTGAAAAGTAGCTGGAAAATAAAATGGTGAACGCTACCCATGTAGCGGCGGCAACGCCAGCTAAAGAGCGGGCCAAAAGGATCCAGCCTAAACTATCGGCCCATGCAAATGTCACGCAGCTCAACGTACTCACGACCATTCCAAAGATAATAAAAGGCTTTCTTACTTTTATG
Organism: Peribacillus sp. 05N428; assembly: GCF_056397085.1. Lineage (NCBI taxonomy): Bacteria > Bacillati > Bacillota > Bacilli > Caryophanales > Bacillaceae > Peribacillus > Peribacillus sp. 05N428. Next base: position 119,931 of record NZ_JBFTMS010000008.1, read on the forward strand.
AGGTCGGATAGGATTCCGAACGGAAGCCTGAAGAGAAATTGCATCAGCCCATAACTGCCTAATACCATGCCGATAAATGTATAATCCCCTCCAATCATCTCAAGGTAAGGAGTCAAAATGGGAATATAAATGAAATTTGAAAACCAAAAAATAAAGCAGAGTATTAAAAACAAAAATCTATTACGTGCGGTATGTAACAAAGTCATTTCAACACTTCCTCTGACCAGCGAGCTATTTTTCACCTATGGTACCTTAGGCAAAAAGTGAATGTACAAAAAGGTGCCCGCAACATAATTGGGAACACCTTTTCATTCTTAAGCCTTTCCACTTGTATTGAACTCTGCAATTTTTCTCTTCACGACGGTGATGATAGCTTCTCTCGCTGGTGTGATGATGGCGCGAGGCTCATATACTGTACCTTCAACGGCCATTACTTCCCGAATGGTTTTTGCCCATACTTGTATGCTTTCGGTATTGACATTTATTTTAGCGTGTCCAAGTTCAATTGCTTTTTTGATTTGGTGCAGCGGTATACCTGAGCCTCCATGTAAGACAAGAGGCACATTCGTCATGTTCGAAATTAATTCCATTTCCTCAAAACCGAGTTTAGGTTCTCCTTGATATGGGCCATGAACGGAACCCAAAGCAGCCGCTAGTGCATCAATTCCCGTTTCTTTTACAATCCTCGTGCAATCATGGGGATCTGCATATTGAATACCGCCGACAAGGCCATCTTCCGTCCCACCGACTGTCCCCACTTCCGCCTCAACGGAAACGCCAATCTTTTGGGCATAGTCGACAACCATTTTGGTGATTTCAATATTTACATCTATTGGATGATGGGAGCCATCGATCATGACTGATGTAAAACCCGCATCTATCGCTTTCTTGCAGCGTTCCACATCCATTCCATGATCAAGATGAAGGGCAACCGGGACCGTAATGTCCATTTCTTCCATAAGGCTTTTTACCATAGCAGCAATCGTTTTAAATCCGCCAAGATAATCAACAAGCCTGTCCGATGCCGCAAGTATGATCGGCGCTCGTTCCTCATTGGCAGCCTTTAAAAACGACTGGGCGAATTCCAGACCATTAATATTATATTGACCCACAGCATATCTTTCTGCTTTTGCTTTTAAAAGCATCTTACTCATTGACACTAAAGGCATTATTCCATCACCCCCTTATTCCCGAGTTTATTTAGATCCACTCATACATTCTGTAGTGCAAAGTATTTCGAAATAACTTGAATTGTCGTTTCTTTTGCAGTCTTAATGGCTTCTTCAGCATCGAGTTCATAATATTCTGGACGGAACAATTCCACAGAGGCGACGTCAGAATAACCAATTCCCTTCAAGATGGATAATATGCTATCTAAATCTATGGCACCATGTCCAGGCCATACCCGGTCTTCATCCGTCAAAAAACCAATCGGAAAATCCTCTGTATCATCAATGTGTAAAATGAAGATTTTCTCCCCATCCGCTTTCTTCAAGTCTTCCAAACTGGAACCCATAGCATGGAAGTGAAAACAGTCCAGCACCAAACCAACATTATTACGGTTGACTGTTTCAACGATATCGTATGCCTGACCGAATGTATTCACAGTACATTGCGGATGCCCGACAAATTCCACTGCTATTTTAACGCCATACGGTTCAGCGATCTCGGAAAGTTCAGCCAATACTTCCACACAGCTGTTTTTAATATCTTCTTTCAATATTTTCGCTTCCGTTACAAGCGGAACCGCCACCACATATTTCACACCCAATTTCTCCGCCATGATCATCATTTTCTTAAATTCGGCTATTATCGCCTTATGGCCGTCTTTATCGCGGTTATTAAAGAATACGAGGGCGTTGAAGGCAAGTGGCTTAATATGATTTGCATTAAAAAATTCGGCCAGTTCTTCAATTGTGTGTTCTTCCAAATACTCAGGCAATTTATCCATGGTACGGATTTCGATATAATCGTAACCGTGTTTTTCACAGTGTTTGAGATCTTTGACCAAGTTGGAATTTTCAAGTGTGGTCGCTTGGTTGAAACAAAGTTTCATTCTGTCAGCCTCCAATTCTTTCTGCAAAACCCAATCCGTCTCTCATTTTTTGAAGCATAAGCTTACTTGACCAGTCTGCTTTGTCGATCCAAGCAAATACTGCATTTGTCGCGATACCGTCAAAATTCATTTCTTTCAGTTTTTTGAAGATCGTATCAAAGTCAACTTCCGCTTCGCCGATGTTCAAATGCTGGTGGACGGTTGCCTCGACACCTGGAGGATTGACGATATAACGGAGTCCGTTGGACGCTTTATGATTGAATGTATCAGCAAACAAGACATGTTGCAGGCGATCCCCGGCAGAATCGAACATAGGGGCAATATCGCCTTTACCATCATCATAGAAAAATGTGTGTGCTGTTGAATATACAAGGTTGATCCACGGACGATCAAGGGCACGGATCATATCCATAGCTCCCTCATGCGTTTCGATAAAATCGAATGGGTGTGCCTGCAAATTAAGTTTAACGCCTTCCCTTTCAAATACTGGAAGGAGCTCATCCATTGATTTAATGAATTTCTCTTCACAGATAACTTCATTGAATTTAGATCCGTTAAATTCACTATTCATCAAGTCAACATCCAATTCCACTGCCACTTCAATGGCGCGTTTCCAATTACGGACTGCGGCCTGGCGCCGTTCCTCATCAGGACCGGCCCAGTAGTAAAGCGGAAGCAAGGATGATATCTTCACACCTGCGTCGCTGCACCAGCGTTTCAAATTTTTAATCTGTTCCTTATCCACTTTAGGATATTTATAGAATGGACAAAAATCTTCCCTCGGTGACAGTTCGATAAATTCATAGCCTAGTTCCGCTGTTTTATCGACCATTTCTTTTAATGATAAATTGGCATACATCGTAGGATCCAAAGCTAGTTTCATGGTCTTTCCCCCTATAATTTATTTTTCGTTCAATGCATAATCACGTTCACTGAACAGTAATTTTTCCCGTATAAAAAACTGGCTTCTCTTCAAGGTCAACGGATTCTTTCTGTCCGGACTCTTGTGCTTTTACACAAGCATCAGCTGTTACAGCAGCAATGTATCCATCCCATGAAGTCGGACCATTCGGCTGACCTGTCTTTACAATGGAATCTATGAAATCCTGTAATTCTATGTCATATGCATCCCTGAAACGGTCCTTCCAATCTACCAAGATATCCGTGCTCCGTTTAGCGCCTTTCCTTGTTACGATGCTCGCTGGTTCAGGGAGATATGCAACACCGTCCTCACCAATGACTTCACATTGGATATCATAGCCATATTTACAATTCACGAATACTTCAGCTTGGATGACAATCCCACTCTTCGTTTCCATTATGATAAGTTGGGGATCTTTTAAGTTACCATGCGCGCGGCTGGCTTTCTTCGGGTAAATGACTTGAACTGATTTGTAATCATCGCTGATTAACCAATGCAATACATCAATCTCATGAATCAATGTATCAACGACCGCCATTTGCGTCGTATATTTTTCATCCACTTCTGGATTGCGGTGTACACAGCGGACCATAAGCGGCTCGCCAATTTCATTTCTATCAATGGCTTGTTTCAGTTGTACGTAACCGCTATCATAACGTCGCATAAAACCAACTTGCACCAAACGCTTCCCGTATTTCATTTCCGCTTCTGCAATTCTCCTGCAGCCTTCCGCCGTTGTCGCCAGTGGCTTTTCACAGAACACATATTTGCCAGCCTCAATTGCACTCAATACATTTTGCTCATGTGCTGGCCCCCAACTCGTAACAAGCACTGCATCGACATTTTCCGAGTTTACCAGTGATTTGTCATCCGGATATACAAGTGCTTCAAGTCCATATTGTTTCACGACCTGCCTTGCCGCCTCTTCATTCACATCGGTTACAGCCACAATTTTCCCTCCGGATAATTTGTCTGTAATTCTTTTAATATGCTCCCTGCCGATGGCACCCGTTCCTATTACACCAAAATTTAATGTCATGATCATATTCCTCCTTTTATGGATATCTGGTTTATTACTCTATAACTCTTAAATTATTTTTGTCATTTCCTTTGCAGGTTCTTTTCCATGATTGCGGAAGTTCTGTTCAAGCTGTTCAAGTGTAAGTCCTTTCGTTTCGGGTAAACATTTTTTCACAAAGGTGATAGCCATGATGCCAAAAGCGAAAAAGATATAAAATGTGGTAGACAATCCGACTTTATCTAGTAAAACCGGGAATGTTAAGCCGATTAGAAAGTTCACGACCCAAAGGAAAAATACGGTGACACCCATACCGAGCCCACGAACTTGAAGCGGGAAGATCTCTGAAAGCATCAACCAGGTAACCGGTGAAATGGCCCCCTGCTGAAAGGCAAGGAAAGTGACAGTCAAGGTCAAAATGATATAGGGAAGGGCAGCCGTCCCTTCAAGAAGGGAAGATAAGACGCCAATCAATAACAATGTGGTCGTAGTACCTATCAAACCCGTTAAGAGCATTGGACGGCGCCCGATTTTACCAAGCAGCCAAATACCTAAAAATGTTGCTAAAACAGAAATGATACCGTTTGCAATATTCCCGATCAAAGCAGCTTTTGTCTCAAACCCTGCATCTTTTAAAATTTGGGTACCATAGTACATGATGGAATTAACGCCCGTTATTTGCTGAACGATGGCTATCCCGATTCCAAGAAAGACGATTCTCCGTATCCATGGGACGTTCAAATCTTTAAAGGTAGCTTTTTTAACATGGTTCTCTTTTTCGAATGTGGCTCTGATTCCCTGAAATTCCGATTCTGCCTCATCCATTTTACGTATTCTTTTCAAAACATTCAGGGCCTCTTCATTTTTGTTCTTGTACACAAGCCACCTTGGACTTTCAGGCAACCTGATCATGCCAAAGAAAAGAAGTATGGCTGGAAGCGATGCAATGGCCAGCATGTAACGCCAAACATGTGAACTGTCACCCATCGTTGTCCCAAGAATGGCATTGAAGATGAATGCAAGCAGCTGTCCGCTAACAATCATTAATTCATTTTGGGTGACGATCCGGCCACGTCGTTCAGCTGGAGACATTTCCGCCAAATAAGTAGGAACGGTTACTGACGCACCGCCTACCGCAATGCCGAGTAGAAAACGGCAGGCAATCATGACCGTAACACTCGGTGCAAACGTGCATCCAACAGTCGAAAAGAAAAAAAGTACCGAAAGAAAAAGAATGTTTTTTCGGCGGCCCGCATAATCCGAAAGCCTGCCTCCCAGAAAAGCTCCAAGTGCCGCGCCTAAAAGAAGTGAACTGGCAACAAGTCCTTGCGTAAGTGAATTGAGGTTAAGTTGATCCGCTTCGGACATGAACGGCAAGGCACCGTTAATGACACCTGTATCATATCCGAACAAAAGACCGCCTAACGTCGAGATAATAATAATCTTGCGTAAGAATGCCATTTGATTTCCATCATTATTCAAATTAATCACTTCTTTCCCGTTTTTAATCTTGAACTAGGAGCAGCCTTTCATTTATATACTTGCGAGCTATTAATGCGTATTCCAATGGATGGGCAACGGAAGGATTTTGTTCCGCCTCTACTACAATCCAGCCTTTATAATGATTTTCCAGTAATGTATGGTAAGCTTCTACAAAGTCAATGCAGCCGTCACCAGGCACTGTGAACATGCCGGTTAAAAAAGATTCTTGAAATGATTTCCCAACTTTTCTGCACTGCTCCAGCACGCTATGCCTCACATCCTTGAAATGAACGTGCCCAATGCGGTCGATATGCTTTTGCAGAAGTGACATGCAATCGCCATCCGATACATAAATATGTCCAGTATCATATAACAGTTGCACTTTCTTTTCGGTATTTTCCATAAGGCGGTCAATTTCACACAGTGTCTGGACGCCCGTCCCCATGTGGTGGTGATACACCAGTTTTAAGTTGTAAAGTCCTGCAATATCCCCTAGCCGATTCAGGCCCGTACACAATATTCCCCATTCTTCATCAGTAAAGCGGGGCTTTTCCTTAAATACATCGTACCTTTCGCCTTGGATACTGTAAGTTTGTTCGGATACTACCGCTACATCTCCATCGACAGCCTGTAAATATTTGCAGTGTTCATGGAAATCCTGTTCTGCTTTGTCGATGCCATCACGGATGATGAAACTGCTGAACCACTGACCGGCTATTTTTAAGTTCCGAAGCTTCAGCTCTTTATTCAGGACCTCCGGTTCCGGGAAGAAACCTCCTACCTCGGTCCCCTGAAATCCTGCCACGACAATATCGCTTAAAAGGTGGGATAAGGTGTTTTCAGCTCCGATTTCCGGTATGTCATCATTACGCCAGCCAATTGGGGCAATCCCCCACGAAATCTCCTGCATTTTCCGACTTCCCCCTTTTAATATTGTTTGGCCATTTTTAATTTCTCTTGTCTCGCTTCATATGCCCTTTGTATACTTTTCCGTTTCGAGACCTCTGCCACGCCAACATTCCACCAGGAGTCATAACCATCCGTCATCGTTTTCGGCAGAACCTTCATTTCTATTAATGTAGATGCCGTTTGTTTCTTTGCATCCTCCAATGCAGCTTTCAGCTCATCGACAGTATTGGCCCGATAAGTTTTGGCTCCATACCCTTCGGCTACTTTTGCGTAATCAATATTCATGATTTGGTTATCATGTGTTCTGAACTCACAGCAATATGTTCCGCTGCCATTCTCCATTTGCAGATTATTGATGCAGCCAAATCCTGAATTATCAAACAATAGAATGTTGATTTTATGATTATATTGAATGGCTGTGATCAATTCCGAATGAAGCATCAGAAAACTGCCGTCCCCTACCATTGCATAGACTTCCCGGTCTGGATGAGCAAGCTTGGCTCCTAAAGTTCCTGCAATTTCGTAGCCCATGCAGGAGAAACCATATTCAAGATGGTAAGTGTTTGGCACGCTTGAATGCCAGAGGCGCTGCAAGTCACCCGGAAGTGATCCGGCCGAACCGACCACCACACTTTCCGGATCGATCGTATCGTTTATTGTGACCATCGCAGTTGATTGGGCCAATTCAGTTTTCAATGCATCCGAATATTCATTCAAGACTTGCTGTGTAAACTGGTCTTTGATTTCAGGCTTGAAATTTTCACGGCTAAAAGTGACTGTACTTAAACGGGTCCGTTCGGAAAGCCACTCCGCCTTCCAATCTCCAAGCATTTCCCCATATTCGGTTTCATAGCCCACTAGTAACGCTTCAAGGTTTTCAAGCGCCTCCTTTGCATCGGCGACAACCTGAAATCCATCTAATTTATAAGTTTGAAGGCGGCTGACGTTAATGTTCAAAAACTTTGTTCTTTCAAAATCAAATGCAGTTTTGGAAGAAGTCGTAAAGTCCGTATAGCGGGTCCCGACACCAATTACGAGATCTGCTTGGCGGGCGGCCTTATTGGCAGCCATCGTACCGAGAATGCCCACGCCGCCCAGATTCTTAGGAAAATTTGATTCCACCGTCGATTTACCTGCCTGTGTTTCCACAAGTGGAATGTTATGCTTTTCCGCCAGCTTCATCAAAATATCCCGAGCTCCGGAATATCTTGCTCCGCCACCAACGATGATGATCGGCTTCTTACTTGCTCTAATTCTCTCGGCAGCTCCTTGCAGTTCCCGTTCAACTGGAGCTTTCCGATCTAAATAATGGACGCGCTTTTCAAAAAAATGTTCATCGAAATCGAATGCCTCCCCTTCTACATCCTGTGAGATGCATATCGTCGCTGGGCCGGCTTTCCCGGGATCTGTCATCACCTCGAAGGCCCGGATCAGACTGGACATGAGCTGCTCAGGGCGAGTGACGCGATCCCAATATCTTGATACTGCCAGAAAAGCGTCATTTGTAGTAATGGCCGTACTATGCTCATGCTCAAGTTGCTGAAGAACCGGATCCGGCTGACGTGTCGCAAATGTATCAGCAGGAAGTAGGAGGACAGGAATATTGTTGGCAAGTGCAGTCCCCGCCGCAGCTATCAAGTTTGCCGAGCCTGGCCCGGCAGATGTAGTGACTGCATAAATTTTCCTTCGGAGCATTTCCCGGCTGTAGGCAATTGCTGCGTGAGCCATCCCTTGCTCATTCTTTCCTTGAATCACTTTCAAGTGGCCAGCGTCCTGTTCGAGTGCCTGACCGATACCAACGACATTCCCATGGCCGAATACATTAAATATCCCTTCTACAAAAGGAGACTCCTCACCATCAACATGAATGTACTGCTGATTTAAAAACTTGATTAAAGCCTGGGCTGTCGTCAACCTCACTGTTCCCATCTTCTGTTCACCCCTCTATGTAGATAAATTCCTTACACGCGTTCGGCTATCAAACCCTCGATTTCTTCTGCTACGGGCATGGCCTCTGATGAGCTATGCTTGCTTACTACTATGGAAGCGGAAGCACTGCCAAACTTCAAAGCGCTTTCAATCCCTTTGCCTCTCACTAACGCATATAAGAAAGCAGAAGCATAGGAATCCCCTGCGCCGAATGTTTTCAATACTTTCGTTTTATAGGACTTCGCTGTAAAAATTGCTCCTGATTTGGCATAAGCATATGAACCCTCGACACCGTGTTTGATGACCACCAGGTCTGCGGAATGTTTAAACAAGTAACGGACAGTTTCTTCATTTGTACCTTTTGCGGTATTTTCCATAACATTATATTCATCACGCGTGCCAATCAAAATGTCTGATTGCTCTGCGACTAACGAATAGTAAACGGACGTTTCTTCAATGGAATTCCATGTATAAGGACGGTAATCCAATTCAAATACGACTTTTACATCATTTCTTTTCGCAAGGCTAACTGCTTTTAAAACTGCCTCACGTGATGGGCTTTTTGCTAAAGCCGTCCCTGAAACCAATAAGATCTTTGATTTTTTGATATATTCTTCATCCAGTTCCGAAGGTGCTAAATGAAGGTCGGCTACATTATCCCGATACATCAGGATACTGCATTCTTCAGGGCTTTTAATTTCCGTGAAGGCAAGACCCGTTTTATGCCCTTCTTGATCGATTATCATATTCGAAGTATCAACACCTGCCTCACGCATATAAGATTCGATGAAACGGCCGTGCTGGTCATCGGCAAGTTTACCGACAAATCCGACTTTCAAGCCTAATTTTGCACTTCCAATTGCAACATTGGCAGGTGAACCGCCCACATATTTTGTGAATGTCATGGTCTCTTCCATCGGACGGTTATATTCATTGGCATTCAAATCGATGCAGGCCCGACCAATGGCAATCAAGTCAAATTCCTTATCGATATTAAAAGTATAGTTCATCAGGTTAACAGCTCCTTTTCCTTTAACGATTCAGGATCCACTCATGATCGGGATCATTGTGAAATTTCCATGTCCTTGCCGGACCGGCCATGACATTCAAGTAATAGGATTCATAACCGTCAGGTACCCCTACCGGATGATAACCGGCCGGTACAAATACGACATCGCCATTTTCGACTGACATGGTCTCATCGATTGAACGGTCATCTGTATATACTCGCTGAAAGACGAATCCTTGAGACGGATTCATTTCATGATAATAGGACTCTTCCAATAATGACTCATTTGGTAAGTTATCCCGATCATGTTTATGCGGAGGATAGCTCGACCAGTTTCCGCTTTCTGTATATACTTCAACAACGAGAAGGCTATTCGCATACGGAGCTGAATCCGGTAATATATTATGGACCAACCGCTTATTGCTCAAAATGCCCCTATGTTCCACGTCAACATCTTCCGCTTTAATCCATTTAGTTGGGAGTTGCTTATCGGAAGGCGAATAACACAGCGCCACTCTGGCCTCGGTTATCGCTTCCAATCCAAAACCCCTATCATTTGACACGTAAATGCTATCAGTCGGCACTTTATCAAATACACTTTCTCTTGTACCCAAATCATGGTATACATCTTCGCCTACAGTCACATTGATTTTTCCCGTAAGAGCGACAATGCAGCATTCTTTTTTGATTAATAATTCTGAATATTCCGCCCCCTGAGCCAACTCCACTATTTTGAATTCAACATATTCTAAAGGAGAATTTCCTTTCGTAACTGATTGAATGATTGTAACACCTTCAGCGACCTCTTGTTTTTCCGGTTTTTGAAGCAGTTTACTCATATGTACCTCCTTGTTTTCAAAAAATCCGGCCCGTATCCAAACGGGCCATCTTGCAATGTCTTTTTCATTCACTTATTTCACGTAGCGTGCAGTCACCATTTTTTTACGTGTATAGAACTCAACGCCATCGGTTCCATTCGCATGAAGATCACCATAAAATGAATCTTTATATCCAGAGAATGGGAAGAATGCCATCGGTGCAGGAACACCCACGTTTATGCCCAGCATTCCGGCATGGATCGTTTCACGGAATTGGCGTACATCAGCTGCACTGTCCGTATATAAGCAAGCCCCGTTTGCCAGTGCTGAAGCATTGGCAATCTCAACGGCCTCCGTTAAATCTTTAGCACGGACAACGGAGAGCACTGGTGCAAAAATTTCATCTTGCCAGATTTTCATTTCCTGTGTAACATGATCAAAAATCGTAGCTCCGAGGTAATATCCATTGCCGCTTGCTGCCTCATCTTTACGGCCATCGCGTACTAGGGTCGCGCCCTGAGCTATACCTGATTCGATGTAATCAATAGTCCTCTTCTTAGCTCCTTCCCGGATCACAGGTCCTAGAAAAACGCCGTCATCCAGACCATTCCCGATCGTAATGGCATCAGCTGCCTGTTTCAATTTTTCAACTAACTCGTCCGCTACACTTTCTTCTACGACAACAACCGCAGCGGCCATGCAACGCTCACCGGCCGACCCAAAAGCCGCACTTGTTATTTCCTTGGCCGACATATCAAGATTGGCATCTTTCAAGACAATCGAGTGATTCTTCGCTCCCGCAAGAGCCTGGACGCGCTTCAAGTTAGCCGTGCCTGTTTTATACACATATTCTGCCACTGGCTGTGAACCGACGAAGGAGATAGCTTTCACATCTTCATGCTCCAGAAGCCCATTAACCACGTCATGTGCTCCATTGACAATGTTCAGTACTCCTTTAGGAAGACCTGCTTCCTCAAACAGTTCCACAATGCGTGCTGCAAGCAAAGGTGTACGTTCAGATGGCTTTAACACAAATGTATTGCCACATGCGATCGCAAGCGGGAACATCCAGCAAGGAACCATCATTGGAAAGTTAAAAGGGGTAATACCGCCGATTACACCAATTGGGTAACGGTACATACCCGATTCAATGTTTGTCGCGATATCCGGAAGCTGTTTTCCCATCATCAGCGTAGGTGCACCCGCCGCAAACTCTACGCACTCAATGCCACGCTGTACTTCACCCATCGATTCCGTTAAGCTTTTACCATTTTCGATAGTGACCAGTTTAGCAAGTTCTTTCCAATTTTCCACAAGAAGCTGTTGATATTTGAACAATATGCGAGCCCGTTTCGGGACAGCAACCTGCGACCATTTTTTAAATGCCTCATTCGCCACTTGGACCGCACGATCCACATCTTCCTTAGTGGAAAGTGGCACCTCGGCAATTGCCTCACCAGTTGCAGGGTTTAACACGATTTCCGTTTGCTTTGAAGCGGATTCAATCCACTCTCCATTTATATAATTTTTTAATTTTTTCACCTCATGTGTTACTGAAGACATGTTTTTTCCTCCTTAAAAAAAGTATTTTGTTAGATCATCAAGCCAGTATAAACAATCGCCGCCAATGAAATCGATTTCATTTGACTATGGAAGAAATCCTTCCATGTTTTTTTAGGATCAATCAATAAATTTTCTAGCTTAATCCTAATATTCAAGCTCCTATTCTTGCGAATGAAATCGATTTCATTTATTTTCCTAGGGTCCACCTTAAGAAAAAGTAAGGACCAATCCACCCCCCCTTAAGTTATAGCTTGTACATAACCTTGATTCGGGATGAAATCGATTTCATTTACTTTATAAGGAAATACTACAATGAAAAATTTTCCCTGTAAACACTTTTTTTACATTTTTTAAAATATTCTATCTTCTCTGCATTCAAAACATTGATAAATATGGAAATGTGCTTGATTATTTAATAAAAAACATCTTCAGCGGTCTTAAAAACTGACCAATACTTTATCGATATCGGTAGTGGTATTTTGGTATATTAATATTCCTAAACTCAATTGACTTTATCATAGGAATTCCAGATAACCTAAGAATAAAATCCTTAGTCTTTCATATATGTAATATGTAAACTTTTCAGACTACCTTCCTGCTCCCCTTTTCTTTACATTTCCATGAATATCTTCTTTTCAATGAAAATAAATGATATTTTACTATATCAACAGACTTGGAGTTACATAACCTATCCCGAGATTTCATCAACAAAAAGAGGCACCCATAATGGGAGCCTGAATTTTAGTGAAGGTAAGCTATTATATGTGAATGTTAACCATTCCGTATCCTTATCCTAACAAGATGATTGAGAAATGGGATATTTCACCCAGTTACTTATTTGTACGGAATTTAAAACAGGCTGCTTAAGGTCAGTTATTTCACTGCCTTTTTAATAGCCTTCACTTCATATAATGATCCTTCCGAACTGACGATATATTCAGGCTTTGGTTTCCCTAGGTTTGCTTTATGGCCTGCGATATGGGCTTCACTCTTTTCCCACTGCTTCCAATGCGCCTCCGACTCCCAATTGATCATAATGATGACCTCTTCATCCCCGCGTCGCACTTTTTTCACCATTACACTTAAATCGATGAACCCTTCCTGCTTTTCTATGATTCCTTCCCCACTGAATCGTTTTACTACTTGTTCTGCATTACCTTCTTTTACCACCATTTTTCTCATCTGAACGAACAATATGAACAACTCCAATCGATATACTTGTATTGAATCATTTTATTCGATAACGATTCTCATTGTCAATTAATGAGACTTTTACTTAAGTGCACTACTTAAAACTCTGATTCCCAAAAACAAAATAAAAAATGGATCAGGAAGTTTTGCATATCTTCCTGATCCATTTTTTATTGTCACTCACCTTTTATCTTTAAGACTTTTGGGAACATAGTCATTCAGTTTGTTAAATAAAGATGTAATGTAGGAGCTGAGTTCGAATCGATCCTCCTGAACAAATTCAACTAAAGACACTCCATTCTTTTTCATAACTTTTCCCCCTTTTAGTTTTTATCCCGGTGCATGAACTTTTCAGCAACTAATACCTGTGAATCCCGCCATTAGCACACTTACACTCTTCTCTCCATCGTTTCTTTATTTGATTATACAAGAAAGCGCTTACAATGTAAAATATTATAATACTATAGATTGCTATTTACTTAGTATGTTCCAGGTAAATGAAGTTTTCTCTTCAGCATATTTATGGTTATCAGCTGTGCTGGCTTTTCAGTGTACATTCCATATCATAACTACTTGTCTTGTTCACAGAGAATAAAATTTCAGGAAATGCCCTTCAATATTTCAGTTAAACGTAGGAACTCTTCCTTATCACGATTTCTTAATGAGTCATCGATTTCTTTTTCGATTTGTGCTTTCCGGTAATCACTAAGGGCCTTTTTTAAAACCATTTCAGCCATCTCTTCAGGTTCAAGCGATGTTCCTGGCAATTGCTTCTCCATACGAAACCAACTCCTTAACCTTTTTTCTATTATACTAAATAACTTGGAGATTATTATTATTTATTAAAATCTTATCCTTTCCTCTTTTTCATTTTTCATTTCCTTATCCACATGATTTCCACTTTGCCACTCTTCTATACACGAAATTTCTAAATATTCGGATTTCTAACCAGTAACACATTTTCTTTTTATTCACTTAGTCATTTTACCTGGGAAGATCGGATCGCTTATTTCCATTACTTTAGAATTAATTATATTCCATTACAGGTGAAGGGAGCTAAGTTATTCGCTTCATTTTTTTCAGAAAAGTCAGAAATATATTGACCGGTATGGATAAGCCCTCTAAAATAATCTAAATAATCCAGTTTTTTACTTATATTCATTTACCATCATTTTTGTTCATTTCGGCTTTATTTATCGTTGAAAACAATTTTGATGAAAAACTTAGCATTAAAGGAGCATTTATCATGAAAAAAAGTCGAGTTCTTTTCGCTAGTTTAGCGGGTTCCGTTATTGAGTGGTACGATTTCTATTTATACGGGACTGCAACGGGCCTGGTTTTTACGACGCTATTCTTTCCCAATCATGATCCAGCGATTTCACTTCTTCTCGCCTTTGTCACATTCGGGGCTGGTTACGCGGCCCGTCCAATCGGCAGCATCCTTTTCGGTCATATGGGTGATCGCATCGGACGGAAGGCAGCACTCATGTTCACCCTTATTGGTATGGGAGGGAGTTCAATGCTAATCGGTGTTCTGCCCACTTATGCCCAGGTTGGGTTGGCCGCCCCCGCCATCTTGGTGGTGCTGAGGTTGATTCAAGGAATTTCCTTGGGAGGAGAATGGGGCGGAGCCATCCTATTGGCAACGGAATCTGCTCCTAAAGGTGTCCGTGGGTTATATGGATCCATTCCCCAACTAGGGGTCCCCATCGGCTTGGTTGCCGGTTCGTTCAGCCTAACCCTCATCAGTTCCTTGACAACCGATGCCCAATTTTTATCTTGGGGTTGGCGGATTCCATTCCTTTTAAGCGGTGTACTGATCGGGTTGGCAATCTGGGTAAGGAGTGGCATTGAAGAAACGCCGGAATTTAAAGCGCAGAAAGATAGCGGTGATCTTGCGAAAGTTCCCATTATTGAAACGTTGAAACACGATTGGAGAAGTGTGCTGCAAGTGATCGGACTAAAAATTGGGGACGGCTTCTTCAATGTGTATTCATCATGTCCTATGTTCTCGTCATTACTACGCTGTATTTTGGTTATTCCCAAGATTCAGCTCTTACCGGTTTAACGATTGGCTGCGCTACAATGCTGATTACCATTCCTGTCATTGGTTACATTTCAGATTTCATCGATCGAAAAATCATCTATTTTGGGGGCCTGACTCTCCTTTTCGTCTTGGCCATCCCATATTTCACAATGATTGGTCGTGGGGTTGGCTGGTTCTACATGATGCAGGCAGTTGTACTCGGCGTCATCTGGGGAGCCATTTTTTCCACACAAGGGACATTATTCTCGGAGCTCTTTCCAGCCAAGGTCCGTTATACTGGATTATCCGTCGGTTATCAGGTCGCGGCAGCCATTGCAGGTTTCGGTCCGCTCATCTGGACCGCCATGGCGGATTCATATGGCCCATCCCCTTTGGTATTTGGCGGATTCATGATGGCAGGTCTCGCGATTTCCTTGGCGCTTTGTATATTATCCCCGCATTTCAGCAGAAGAAAAGAAAAGGATCAAACACTCAAACCACATAAGCTGGATTTGAACTGATTCTAAAATCTCTGGCGTGATTAATAACAGAGGCCTGCATGTCATATCACTCGGACAAGCGGTCTCTGTTTTTTTACAATGCATATACCTCCCTATACTTGTTTACTTCCTACAATCTCCAAAAGATCAGTGAGTGTCCGGATTTCATAGGTGGGCTTGATTCCCAGATCATTATCCTTTTGATGGGGATTGTACCAGCATGTATCCATTCCATAATTCAAGCCGCCCTGTATATCTGAAGTCAAGGAGTCACCCACTATCAAGGCTTTCGATTTATCTGTGATCTTTAACTTGGAAAATGCATAATCAAAAATCCCTCTATCAGGCTTCTGAAACCCAGCCTCTTGGGAAACTATCAAGGTCTCAAAGGTATTGCAAAGGGCTGACCCGCCGATTCTTGCTGTCTGCACTGCCGTGAAGCCATTCGTTATAATAGCAAGCCGGCATCCTCCAAGCTTCTCGCAAACCTCTATAGCCCCGGGCAGAAGATGTATTTCCTTTCCCAAATGTCCCAGGTACGCACGGCTGAACGCATCCGCATCCATATCAAGCCCATGCTTCAGGAACAACCGCTTGAACCTTTCCACTCCCAGAATCGTTAAATCTATATGCCCCCGTTCCAAATCCCTCCATAATACCTTACTGATTTCTTGGTAGCATCCCGCATAATCCTCCGCCCCTGTTGGCAAACCAAACTCTAAAAAGGCTTCATGCATTGCTTTCTTTTCCGATATTCCAAAGTCTAGCAAAGTATCATCAACATCAAATAAAATAATTTCGTATTTCATCGCTGCCCCCATAATCATTTTAGTCCAACTTAACACATTTCCTTTAATTTCGTATTAATTATGCAAATTCATGGTAAATACATACTGCAAGCTTGGAAAAATTGCGGGAACGTAAAGAAGATATCATTCCCCTTACGTACAATTTTTTAAATAAGTTCAATGAAAGGTATCATGAAAATAAAGTCATTTCGGAAGAATGCTTGAACCTATTAATTCATTATTCATGGCCCGGCAATGTACGCCAGCTCGAAAACTTGATTGAACGGTTGGTCTTAATAAGTGACTCCGTTATCCTAATGTCCGACTTGCCTGAAATATAACCGAGAACGTTGAACAGGTCACACAGATTGATCTCCCCACGTCACTCGATAAAGCACTTGATGAAACGAAACGGATATTGATCAGGAAATCTTACCAAACATACAAATCATCAAGGAAAGTCGCGAAGGACCTCTCTATCAGCCAAACGAAAGCCTCGGCATTGATCCGGGAGTACTGTGAGGACTTAATGAATAAATAGGTACCATGAAAATGAGCTTCCATTGTAATCACTATTTCTTCTTGTTTAAAGAACTAAGCTATTAAATTCAGGTACGAATAATAAATAAGGGACTTCCCCTTTGCGGGCAAGTCCCTTATTTTTATGAAGATCCCACTATTTTTTCGCCCCTCGGCTTTGTACTATTTGAGTCCGGTTCTCTTGTTATGCCAATTTGATTGAATTTATCATCTCTGGACAGTTTGTATGTCAATGATCCTGTACCTGCTTCATCAGGCTTGAAAGTGCCTGCATTTCTCCGTTTTCCATCTTTCAGCAGCCACACCTGATACACCTCGGACTCTTGAAGGCTAGGTAAATTCTGAATTTGAACGATTAACCTTCTTTCTTCACCTTGCTGCAAAATGTATGCAGCCCCATCCGTATTCATCTTTACTGCCGTCTTATTGGCAGGCTGCAAAGATAGCGACGTTTTAACCTCCGTCGGCAGCAGATTGATAGCTGCAAGTTCTTTTTTCAGTTGAATATTGGAATATAACAGCACAAATAACAAAACCAGAACAGCCAACAAAAGCCCTGAAGTTACTGGTGTAAACTGCTTAAAGAAAAAACCACTCCATTTCTTTCCCCTTCTCACCGGAACTTCATCATCAGTCTCAAAGACAAAATTCATGACCTCTGATTTCAGGGAAGAAGAAGGTTCCATTTCTTCGAAATCCCATTTCAATGAATCCCAGGCTTCCGTCATTTGTTCATACTCCCTAGTGCATTCAGAGCATTGAATTAAGTGTTCCGCGAATGCCTTTTTTTCTTTTTCTCCCAGTTCACCCGATAAAAATGAAAGCAGGTTAGCGCACTCTGTATTCATTTACAAACCACCTACTTCCAAATACTTTTTCAACAATTTTAGCGACTGGTGAAGTCTGCTCTTGATGGTACCAATCGGTTCATTTTCAATTTTGGCAATTTCCGTTAACGAGTACCCTTTCCAATACAGTAGATCAATCAGCCTTTTTTGCGGCTTGCTTAACTTACTTTTTGCATTGGCGATTTCACTGTATAATAGCCCATTTTCTATAGCATTATTAGGATCTTCTATGTCAATCGGATGACTCATGTCCATGTGTTTGTTATTCCGGTTATGAACGCTGTCTTTACGGACATAATCCACACACACATTTCGTGTAACGGTCAAAAGCCAGCTTACAAAGTGCCCCTTTTCGGAATTGTAACTGCTTTTTGTGGTCCAAAGCTTTAAAAAGACCAACTGCACGATCTCTTTAGTTTTTTCAGCATTTCCATTTGTGAACTTAAAAATAAAACCATAGATTAATTTAATATGCCGGTCATAAAGTTCTTCCAGAGCAGGACGATGCTTTTTCATGACTAATGCCATCAATTCCTTATCAAGTTTTTCTTTCAATCGCACCTGCAACTCCTCACAAGTAAATTTGGAAAAAAACGTGTAACAGGAACGACCATCACTGATCGTTCCTTTTTCTTATTTTGGAAAAACCGTCTTATCATTTACAATATACCAAACATTTTTCACACCTTCGCCATTGACATCTCCCGCTCCCTTATCATTCACAAAATAGTAGAGTGGAAATCCTTTGTACGTTACCTGCTCTTCCCCTGTATCTTCTCTTTTCATGGTTCCAAAGTCTTTTTCCTCAAATCCTTTAGGGACAGCAAAATCCCTTTCCATGAATGGCGGCCATTTTTTCAGACAATCACCCATGCAATTGCTTTTTCCTGATTTATCATTCTTGAAAAAATAAAGTGTCATTCCTTTGGAATCAGCAAGGTATTCGCCTGTTGTTTCACTTTCCATTAATTTCAGGGTCATTGCTTTTTCATTAGCAGTACCAGTAACCACTTGATCATTTTGAGGTGAATCATTAGCTTCATTTCCACATGCCGCCAAAACTAGGACCATCATAAAAACTGAAAATACCATCCGTTTTTTTTTCATATGCGCTCACTCCTCGTCAATTTACTTCCATCCCCATTTTTGAAACACTTGATGGGATTTTTCCGTTTTAAGATAATCAATGAACTGTTTTGCCTTTTTCTTATTATCACTTTTTCTTGTTATGCTTACCGGTGTTCCTCTATAAAGCTTGTCTTCCTCAGGGAGCTGAACCAGGTCCGTCACATCCGCTAGACGGTAATGCCAGGATTCATATGTAATCCAGGCGTCTAATTTAGAATTTGCCTTCCATAGATCGATAACTTCTGCACTGGATCTCACTGAAATGTCAATATTCCTGCTAATTCCAGGAATCAATCCTTTTCTTCCGGCCAAATCTTCCCATAGCCCCAGTTGCCCGGCTCCATTAACATCAACAATCTTTACGCCCTTCTTCGTTAAATCCTCCAAAGACTGTATATTCTTTGGGTTTCCTTTTCTAACCAGGATTCCAGCAGACCGTGAATACAATTCTGTACGGTCCTTTTCATCAAGGAGCTCCGGATGATCATGCATAAAATCTGTTAGCATATACTCGGACCCTCCGTATATGATATCCGCATCCTGTTTGGCTTGATCAATCCATTTTTCTTCGGGTCCCGCTGTTACTTCTACCTTTATCCCCGTTTCTTTGGTGAATTGCTCCCCCGCTTCCTTGATAGGTCCAAGAGGTCCACCTGGTCCATAGACTTTCACGACGCCGTCGACAGCATGGCCCCGTTTCGGAACCATTTCCGGTGAAAATCCTAACAGTACTAGCATTAATGATAAACATCCAACAAAAATGAGCTTTTTCAAATCTCTCTTCTCTCCCTTCTAAAAAATCTTTGTACTATAGATAACGGGTCAAAGTTCAAAACGGTTTGAAAAAAATTGTTATTTTTTTAAACTTGCTGCAAATACATCTGATGATTTTAAGCATTTCTCTTTTTTCTCGACAAAAACACCCCATTCGAAAAAGTATCCATTCGAATGGGGCATGACTTTAATTACATACTCTTTCAATCCTCTTAACCAAGTGGCAGAAAAGGTTAGCTTGAATTGCTTCCCTTTTTTCTCTGTCTATTTCTTTTAACAACAGCTATCACCAACAATAACAGAGGAATCAACGTTTGCATCAAAACCCCATAAAAAGGGAAGGCGATGATATCAAAACGGCTGACATCCATAGCGCTAGGATACGACCAAAAGCTGAATTCTACAATTAAAATCCCTATCGGCCATACCACAGGACGATAGTCGGAGAGATTCAGCCACTGCGCGGTACCCAAAGCAGCCGCATAATAAAACACAGAAATTTTGACAAACGCTCCTACTATCCATACGGCCATGATGGCGGACTCCAAATGTTCAAAAAAGTCGGCTAAACTGATGTACCGAGATACATTCATCAGGGGATAATTCTTTGTAGATGTTGTTGATCCGAGTACAAAAAGAACGATAAGATTCACTACAACTAACGTCACCATCACGGCAAACACAGTCATCATCCCGTGTTTCATTCCTTTTTTCATATCCGCTAAAAAAGGGAGTAGAAAAATGATCAGAAAAAACTCGCTGAACCATCCACCCGGTACAATTGAACCCTTGATTGGAGGCATAATTCCATTCCCCAATACCGGGAATATATTCTTAAATTCAAGATCAGGGCCCAGTAAGATGATTAAGAGGAGGATTGGAATGATAAAAACAGGAACAAACAATTGGGCAGCTCTCCCCAACACTTCTATCCCTCCGCATACGATAAAGGCACAGAGGAGTATCATCGATGCCATGACCACGCTAATTGGGGTTTTGACCAGAAAAGAGTCGACAATATATTCTCCGTAACTTCTTAGGATTTGCCCTGTGATCGGGATATAAAAAAACAAGAATAAAAAACCGAGAATTTTCCCCGGAATCCGCCCAATGATCTGTTCACTGAATTGGATAACCGTTTGTTTCGGATAAAGTTTGTGCAGTTTATAAGCGATATACACCGTCGCATATCCGATGAGAGACGCCAAAATGGGGGACAGCCATAAATCAGTTTTGGCATATTTCGCTGTGATGCTTGGAACACCGAGAATAGCCGTTGCCACAATCGTCGGATACATCATGAATGCCATCTGCAGAGATGAAATTCTCCCTTTCTCCATCATCTTCCTCCCTTCTGTGATAGTATGTAAATTTTAAATCACGCAACCGACCGATAGATTTACTTTTTCATAAACTCTTCAAACGGCTTCATAAAGAGATTAATCCATTCAGTACGTCCTGCCTTCTGCGCGAGTACGACATGTGTAGCACCTAAACGATAGGATATTTAGCATAAAAAATGCCCAGTCAGCTTGTTTAAGTTCCTTTACGATTTCTTTTTCTTACAACAGCAATCACCAACAATAACAGAGGAATAATCGTTTGCATCAAAATTCCTTGTAAAGGGAAGACGTTGACATCATTACGACTGACATCCACAGAGCTAGGCAACGACCACAAACTGAATATGACAATCAAAATCCCTATCGGCCATACAACAGGACGATAGTCGGAGAGATTCAGCCACTGTGCTGTACCTAAAGCAGATGCATAATAAAAAACTGAAATTTTTACAAACGCCCCCACTATCCATACCGCCATGACGGCGGACTCTACATGTTCAAAAAAGTCGGCAAAACTGATGTATCGAGATACATTCATCAAGGGGTAAAGCTTTGTGGATGTTGTTGACCCGAGTACAAAAAGAACCGTAAGATTCACCACAATTAACGTCATCATCACGGCAAAAACAGACTTCATACCGGATTTCATCCCTTTTTTCATATCCGCCAAAAAAGGAAGGAGGAAAATGATCAGGAAAAACTCGCTGAACCATCCCCCCGGTACAATCGCACCCTTGATTGGGGGCATTATACCATCCGCCAATATCGGGAATATATTCTTGAATTCAAGATCGGGAATCAGCAAAAGGATTAAGATACAGATTGGAAAAATGAAAACAGGTACAAACAATTGGGCAGCTCGCCCCAACACTTCTATTCCCCCGCGTACGATGAACGCACACAGAAGCACCATCGATGCCATGATCACACTAATCGGGGTATTTACCAGAAAAGAGCCGACAACAAATTCTGCGTAGCCTCTAAGGAGTAGCCCCGTGTTCTGGATATAAAAAAACATGAGTAAAAAACCGAAAATTTTCCCCGGAATCCGACCAATGATCTTTTCAGTGAATTGGATCACCGTTTGTTTTGGATACAGCTGGTGCAGTTTATAAGCGATATACACCGTCAGATACCCTATGAGCGCAGCAAAAATGGGAGACAGCCATAAATCAGTTTTGGCATATTTCGCTGTGATGCTTGGAACCCCGAGAATGGCCGTTGCCACAATCGTCGGATACATCAAGAATGCCATCTGTAATGATGAAATTTTCCCTTTCTCCATCTGCTTCCTCCCTTCTGTCATAATTTGAAATCATGCAACCGACTGATAGACTCACTTTTCCATAAACTCTCCAAATGGCCTGAAAAGAGCTTCGATCCATTGAGTGGGTCCTGACATCTGTGGGAGATTGAACATGGACAGAATCAAGCCAGTGAGGAGCAGTGTAAGAAAGGCCATTTTATCTTTTTTAGGATTCTGTTTCATTCTCGGCCATTCATACAAAATGATTAGAGCTACAACCACGCTTGTACAAAAAAAAGCTCCCCATCTCATTTGTCCTTCACCTCTTCCTCAGACAATCCTGCCGGTTTGTTTATATAGCCCTGTCTTCGAATATGGGCCGCAACATCGACTTCCACTTCCATTTCTGCGAATATCTCATCCCAGTGGTTATCGACCTTATTAAACTGTTTAGGATATTTCCGATAGAAATCTTTACCTAACCCTAAAATGTCCGCTTTCTTATGCTGAGTATTCAGAAAAGCCATCTCGATGCGTTTTTCTATATCTTTTTGATATGCTCGTTCTGCAGCTTTTAGAGACTTAGGATTTGAAAGGTTTAAATTCGTTCCATTTTGTATAACAGATCCATCTGTATTCACCCTCACTAATAATTTCCATTTTTCATTGATAATTTGCGGAATGATCTTGACTTTGGCTGACACTGGACTTAAAGATATCTTCCCTTTCACCCCTTTGGGTTTTATGGTCACGGTATATGATTCCACTTCATCCCTTAACCACAATAGCCCTCTTGTTTCTTTTTCCGTCATCATCCCAGTCATTTTATCTTTTTTGAATACGGCTGTCCCGACAATGTAAGGAATTCCCTGTAATTTCGTTTGACCTTTCCCTGGTGGTAAAATTTTAACGAATGGAAGTGCGGCCGCTTGAGGTATACCCGTTAACATTTCATCTAAATCCTGCATTGTGACCAGCATCCCGATATGTAAATCTGATAGTTCTCTAAGCACTTCCCCTGAATAGTTTTCCAGGGGTGGCAAAGATTCAAGGATAGGCTTTGCTTTCCCTTTGCTGACATACACATTTGCTTTCTCTCTTGGCTGCGGATGACGCAGTAAAAAATCCAGCTGCTCTTGAATTCCTTCCTTCGCTAACTGTTCACCGAATACAAATATTTTACAATGTCCCCAAAATACTTTTCGCGGAAGCTTGCTCTGAAGCTTAGACAATGCATCTGAAATATTGGAGCCTTTTTCATATCTTACCAATGTCGTAACCGCACCCCCTCCTTGACTGCTCCCTCCTCCTTGACCGCCCCCTCCACCACTTATTGAACTTGGGATAAAGACTTGGATGGATAGTTCGATTTGATTATTATCCTTCTTATCGATGGCTGCTGCTGTGACAATCGCCAAATCAGTGATTTCTGTTCGATCCCAACAACCGCTTAGAAAAGGGGTTGTTCCACTAATACCGAGCAAAAGAAGGACGCTTTTCAAGAAATGACGCCTCTTTACTTTCCCCCATATCTTTGTTCTCCTCCAACCATTATTCACTCCGTTTCACTCCCCCTATTTGGATTTGGACTCTGTTCCGGGGCTTGACGGTATACATTAGAATCCCCTGTGAGGCGCGGGCGTGTATCCATCATCCACCAAGGAGCTCTCCACAGCACATCTTTCAGCTCTTGTCCTTTTAACGGTGCCAGTGGCGTTAAGTAGGGAACGCCAAAAGAACGCAAGCTGCATAAGTGAATGACTATGGCAATGATCCCCATCATGATGCCGAGCAGTCCTAAGGTACCGGCAAGCAGCATCATTGGAAAACGCAGCATCCGGAAAGCAATTCCGGCAATATAACGAGGCATCATAAAAGAAGCGATTCCCGTAATCGCAACCACAATGACCATTGGCGCTGAAACCAACCCTGCTTGTACGGAAGCTTGACCAATCACTAGAGCGCCAACAATGCTGACAGCAGAACCTACCTGCTTCGGCAATCGAACCCCTGCCTCTCTTAGTGCTTCAAAGGTAATTTCCATAGCCAATGCCTCTACAATTGCAGGAAAAGGGACCGATTCCCGGGATGCCGCGCTGCTTAGCAGGAGTGCGGTTGGGACCGCCTCATGATGGAACGTCAAAATAGCAACATATAGGGACGGAAGCAAAAGAGATAATCCCATAAAAATAAAACGTAACCAACGGATAAAAGTGGCTGCCATAAAACGTTGAGCATAATCCTCTTGTGATTGAATTAAAGAAAAGAAGGATATTGGAGCAATCAGAGTAAAGGGAGTTCCCTCCACAAGAATGACAGCCCGTCCCTCGAGCAAGCTTGAACAGGCTACATCCGGCCGTTCTGTCGTCATGATCTGAGGGAAAGGTGAATACGGATTGTCCTCAATCATTTCCTCGATGTACTCGCTTTCTAAAATTCCGTCTATTTTAATTCGTTCCAACCGGGTTGTAATCTCTTCAATCAGTGTTTTATCCGCAAGGCCATCAATATAAGCAATCGAAACATTCGTCCTGGTAAGAGTTCCAATCTTCATTGATTGTATTTTAAGGGCAGGACTTTTAATAATACGTCGCAATTGGGACGTATTTACTTCCAGAGATTCAATAAATCCCTCTCGTGACCCCCTAACTCCCCCCTCTGCCATAGGTTCTTCAATCGCCCGCTTTTCCCATTTGGACAATCCTAAAGAAAATCCATCGCTTTCCCCTTCATATAGAAGGATCGGGTTTCCAGAGGAAATCGATTCAATACAATCCGCCAACATATTCACTTTTACCACTTTAGGGACGGGCATTTTATGTTCAATAAACTCATTTAATGGCTGTGGCTCTTTTGATGACTCTTGCATGAGTGGAGATAGCACATATTGCTCTATCGCCTCGATGTCTGAGAGTCCCGCAATGTAAATAAGCATGGCCCTCGTCTTTCCGAAAAGTAAAAACGAACGGAACATCACATCCGAGCAATTATCATAAATAGAACGAAGTGTTTCTACATTTTGACTGAAATTCGCAGCAAGTACATCTGCAGGCTTAGAATCCTGGTAATTATTCTGTACACTGGATTTTTTTTCTTTCGTTTTCCTTAACAATCTACCTACATTACGAATCAAGCTGAATACCCCCATTTTTTTGCAGGTCGCTCTAACTCCATTTTTCTATGTTTCTTCATTAAGGGTATTTTATACAGGAAATCCTGTTTCCGGCATGAACTAATTTTCATGGAAAAGCTATGTTATTAGTTGATTTTGAATAAACCGTAAACTCTTGTGATATCCTGTTTGTAATTAATGACTAAAGGGTATATCAAAAACCGAGGCTATATATTAGTCGAAAACACTGTCTCTGGCTAAGTATTGTATTTTGAATAAGCTACACAGGACCATAAAGTAGGGGTTACTTTTTAAAGGATGGATATTGCTTTTAAAAATACCTCTGTTTTTTTATACATTGCATGGGCAATCAGACTAAAACATTAGAAGATAAGGGAGATTCTATGTCATTATTAATCACATTGCTCGGATTATTGGTGTCCACAATAATCGCTACAATATTAAATGCTATATGGCCTCGTATCCCACTTCCGATATATCAGATATCCATGGGAGCAGTGTTCTCATTATTACCATTTCAATTATCATTTGATTTTCATTCAGAATTATTTATGATCTGTGTCATTGCTCCGCTGCTCTTTACAGAAGGAAAAAATACGTCCAGAAAAGAAATGCTTGAATTGCGTAAGCCTATTCTATTATTAGCCTTTGGGTTAGTATTTGTGACGGTTTTTGCAGGAGGCTTTTTCATCCACTGGTTAATACCTGATATGCCGATGGCTGTGGCTTTTGCTTTAGCAGCAACCATTACCCCTACGGATGCGGTAGCGGTACAATCGATTACAAAAGGATTGAAATTGCCTGGAAACATGATGCCCATCCTTGAGGGTGAATCACTTTTCAATGATGCTGCCGGAATCGTTGCTTTTAAAGTTGCCCTGGCAGCTGCCTTAACTGGAGTGTTTTCTATAAAAGATGCTTCGCTTAATTTTATATTTGTCGCTTTAGGCGGTATCTTTATAGGGATCCTATTGGGCTATTTAATCGTTAAATTACGATTATTTTTACGGGTTCATGGACTTGAAGAAATCCCAATGTCTATTGTCATTGAACTAATTACGCCTTTTGCCATCTATATGGCAGCTGAAGAATTCCATGTCTCCGGAATCTTGGCAGTGGTTGCTGCAGGTGTCATTCATGGCATCGAGCGGGATCGCCTTCAGAGTTCCACGACTAAATTGCAAATTGTATCAACTAATACATGGTCTGTATTAGGTTATGTCTTGAATGGACTTGTATTTGCTTTGTTAGGATTTATGTTGCCGAGTGTTTATCAGGAAATTGAGTCCAACTTAAATAGGGGCATTCTTTTTGGGATAAGTGTCTTGATCGTTCTTTTATTATTGGTGATCCGTTTTATATGGGTATACATCCTGCATGATACTTTTACGAAAAACAGAGTGAATCCATTAGAGCAATTCATTATGTCCAGGGTTCATCCAGAAGATAGCAATGACACCGATGAGGAGAATGTTTCAAGATCCCGATTTGCATTTTTGACATCCGTTTGCGGCATTCATGGAACCATTACATTAGCTACAGCTTTATCCATACCATATTTCATGCGGGATGACACTTTATTCCCGATGCGTAATACAGTCTTGTTCATCGCAGCTTGCGTAATATTGTTAAGCGTCACCTTGGCTACGGTTCTCTTGCCACTACTGGTAAAGACACCGACTGAATTCAAAGATGAGCGGCTAACCTCTGAGGAAGCTTATAAAATTGTTTTAAATAAAACGATCAATCAGCTGAGCAAAGAAACAACCATCGAAAATCAGAAAGCGGTCCATCAAGTAATGGAAGATTTAAATGAACAACTGATAGATTTGGAACGGGGAATAACGAATCGACCGGATGATCGGACAATACGCGAATTAGTGGAGCTAGGAGCCAATAAGGAATTGGAAGTCGTTTCTGGATTAGTCGAAAAAGGGACTATATCTGAAACAGCCTTTGAACTATATAAAGTGTATCTTTCAAGAACCTCGAATTATATGCAAAAATCCTCCCTGAA
Source organism: Peribacillus sp. 05N428 (assembly GCF_056397085.1). Lineage (NCBI taxonomy): Bacteria > Bacillati > Bacillota > Bacilli > Caryophanales > Bacillaceae > Peribacillus > Peribacillus sp. 05N428. Next base: position 147,171 of record NZ_JBFTMS010000008.1, read on the forward strand.
AAGGGCTTGGATCAATTTGCAGGCCATTCTTTTCAAGAAACAAATCAATGTCAAATGGGATAAGAAATGGAAAGCGAAATTAGAGAACTCCATCGTTAAAAATGCGGACCTGATCAGGGAGTTCCGTAAAGCACAAAAAGAAGCTTCCAAGGAAGCCATTTTATTGATCAAACAACAAACTGCACCTGAAAACCGCCATGAGGTCATGCTTGTCATCCAAAGATATAATCGTTATTTGAATCCGTTCGGAACATTAAGTGAAAAAGAAGCAAAACGCTTTGAAGAGATGGTGAGTCAATTTCAGTTGAATGCGATGCAAATCGAACGTGATATCATTGCGCAAATGGTTGAAGATGAGCAAATATCCATGCAAACAGCAACTGAGCTTAGACAAAACTTAATCTATGATGAAATGATAATGATACAAAATTGATAAAATATTAAGAGACTCCGATGCAACAGGAAACGGTGTCTCTTTATTTACATTCCAAAGCAAGGATGAATACCTCAGGAAAAATGAAATGACCGTAGATCGAGCAGGTATAAGGGCTTTCGTCGAAATTCCAGACGATTCACGGCATCTGTTCCCATTATTCTTTATTGCCCTCACAATGGAGTTAAATCACCGTTTTGCAACTTTTACAATTGAACCTAACTCAGTTAATACAAGTGTCATGAAGCTGGCTGGTCAATACAACGAACTCTTCCTTGAATTCAAGATACATCCTACATAACAAAGGTAAAAGGCATGTTCGTTTCTGTGTATCACGAGTAATTTCTCCAAATTCACGAGTATAAGCACCAAACTCACGAGTATTCGCTCCAATCTCTCGAGTAATTGCCCCAAACTCACCAGAAAAGCACTAAACTCACGAGTAATTGCCCCAAACTCACCAGAAAAGCACCTGGAAGGTCCCTTTCCAGTTCATATAACCTTTCTTTCATTTCGAAAATCCCCTGTTTCGTCCGCACCATTATGGAATCTTGCTCTGTGAACAAACAGATGATTTCTTCTGCCCGGAAAACATGCTGCATTTCTCCTTTTCTCCCGACAAAATACGGTCTTTTCCTCTCCTTCAAGCGTTCCATCAATTCCTGCACTTCCTCATTCCATTCATGATTGCGGATAAGCACCTCTATCGCCTGATCTCCTCATCTATCTCTACGTTTATTTTCATCTATGCGACCTCCCTTTGCTTATAATGTATGTATATTAATATCTTAATATTTGGCTTGTAATTTCCAGCTACATGCCACTTTATTACGATAACATGCTTGAAATGGATACTCAGATACACTAAATAACCGTCCAAATAATTGGACGGCCCTTTGATAGTACATCTAATTCCGGATTCGATGCGTTTACATTAATGAAGATCACTCTTTACTTGTAAAAGTACTTGGCATCACCACAGCGATTACCTCTCCACGGGCGCAAAGTTTATCGAGTGCAAATACCTCTGTTTCGATTCTCCATTTTTTAGGATGAATTTCATGAATCGTCCCAACGGCCATTAATGGCACATCATTTGGTGTTGGCTTTACGAACTCCACATTCAGTGACGCAGTCACGAACCTGGGTGGTTCAACTCCATCTCCAACTTCATGACCGTTTTTACGGTGTAAAGCCAATGCAGCGGAACCTGTTCCGTGACAATCAATTAAAGAGGCAATCAAGCCGCCATAAACAAATCCTGGAATTGCAATATGCTCTGGACGTGGTGTATAGATAGTCCTTGTTTGCTCGTCTTGCCAACCTGTTCGAAAATGATGACCATCTTTGTTCAAGCGACCGCATCCATAACACCATGCAAATGCATCCGGATAATCATCTTGAATCGCTTTTAGCACATTCTCCTCCATCATCTCTCCCCCTTTTTCAGAATATTATAACACCATTAAAGAATAAGGGGTCTATTTGGATACATGCTGAAAAGTTAGTTTTTTGAAATTCCATGAATCTTTATTGAGGGTACTACCAAGTTTTATTTTCATAGAATAGTAACCTGAGGCAGCTTTAATCGAAAAAAAGTTTGTAAGAATCCCTGCTCCTTTACTCCATATAATTGACAAAAGCCCCTGTTAGCAAGCAGCATTCAGGGGCTTTCATTTGAAAATATATATAGTTAAGAAGTGTATCTATTATTTTGTTGCAGGTTTACCTTCTTAAAAGTTAAGCCTTTTTCTTAAATCCCAATACTTGAATGTCATTTTACCCATTTTCGACTTCGAAAGTGAATCATATTTACGTCCAAGTGCTTGATTTTGTTTTTCTAGCTTAGTAATTTGTTTAAGTTGAACTTTGTTCAGTTTTTTTAATTGCTTTACTTCTTTAGCTAATTCTTTATTTTTCCCTTTCATATCATATTTTTCTTTATCAACAATTGCCCGTTCTTTGATTGAAATCTCCACATCTTTTGGTTTTAGTTTAGGATTGCCAAAGGTTTCAAATCCTATCGTTTTTAAATAGGGGATGTTATTTTGAAAATTTTGTTCAAAGGTTCCATACCTTTTATGGATGTGGAGAAATGTATAACATCCAGCTTTTTCTGCTGAAATGATTTGACCATACCCAGACAGTTTAAACAGTTTTTCGACTCGTTTTATTTCTTCAGGTATGTTTTTGACAATATAGGTGAAAACTTCGTCAACATTAAACTCCGCAGGCAATATTTTCACTTTATTTAATGATGTATGCCTAATCAATTCATCAAAGTCAGCTTCATCAATATAAAACATATTCGCACTTTCATTCACATAATCGGTAATGCGCTTGCTCCATAATGGTCCTTGCAGTTTTTTTATTGCTTCTGAAAATAAAAACTGCCTGCTAACTTGATACATTCGTTGTGCCGCAAACTCATATATATCCTTATTACATAATGCTAATTTGACAGCGTCACGGAAATCCTTCTCTGTAACAGCATATAACGGGTAATCTTCGCCAAAAAGCTTCATATGCATTTTGGTTGGATTCATTATTACAGCCTTTCTTAAAATCCCATACTCCAATAGCTTTGTAGACAGTTCCAGACTGCTGTCCATTTCCTCACTTCTCCAGGTTATCCCAATATCACTGTTCACGATTAATTGTTGGGCATTCTCCCTTGTCAAAGCACCGTACCATGTAAGCCCATCCGTATTTTTAAGGAGGTATGCCGCTTCTTCCTTAAACTGAGAATCATCTTTAACCCATTTGAATTTATCCCCCGCCACATCAAGTGATAGATTCGGGATCTCACGTTTTAATTCTTTAAAAGCAGTAATAATGGGAATGGTCTTCCAATCCGGGTCGAATTTCCCTGTATATACAAGTTTGTTTTTTAACCGGGTCTGCCCTTCCGCTGATTCAACGTTTGGTATCATCGGGGTAAGCAGGGAAACTTTGTTTTTTTCTTTATTCAAATTAAGGATCTCAATGACAAATTCGCACATCTCTTCTGTTTGACATAAGAAATACGCACACTGATCATATATATTTTTGATGCTCTCGAATTTTTCTTCATTAACATCCTGACCTATGTGAGTCAATCCTGTAGCATAAACTAATGTATTCTTTATGATTTGCTTATGCTTTGCGATTTTTTCAACAGTCTCAATGCTTCTAACAAATAGCCAATCATAGTCATTTTGACTCCAATAATGAGAAATGAGCATTTCTGCTACATCGAAATCAATGACTCCTTTTTTTACCCATTCATCACCGGCGGCATTAAAAAAAGGATCGACAAAAGGATTGAGAATGGTTATATTATCAAATTTCTCAAGTGGCTGAAGTAAGATATCACGTTTGACCGGGCTAGCTAAAAGTAAATCAACTTCGATGTTGGAATCTAACGCAATGGTCGATGCTAAGGAAGATAAAAATACTGCAGATCCATCCATTGAATTCATGTCAATAAAGCCAAATAGAAGTACCTTCATTTTTCTGTTTTCAACTAGTTCATGTGAATTCAAAGTTTTCACTCCAATGACTGAAATCTGATATGAATTTTTATTTCTTTATTTGTTCTTTAATAGATGATTTAAGCGCAAGATATTTTAATGTGAATTTCCCTGCATATGTAACGTTGAATTTATGTTCTAACAACTTAAGTCTTCGTATTTCTTTGTTAAGCTTAATATTTTCGATTTGGGCCATCTTACTTTTTTCTACTTCTTCTCGCAGCCTATTATTTTCTTTTGTAACGTTCTCAATGGTTTTTTGTTTTTCCATGCCATTGCTCTCTATGAGTTCCAATGTCATGGACATCATGTCTTTCATTTGTAATTCGAGTTCCTCATACATCGTTTTCCAATATTCGTTTCGTTCGTCCATATTGAAAAAACTCCCCTCCATTAACCTTGGATGATCTCCAATTCTCTTTTTATAACAACATCTACAGCGCATTTTTCCCGAATCGACTGAGAAGCTTGTTTTGACACTCTTAAAAATACGTCCGAGTTGTAATATAAGCGCTCTATTGCATCGGCAATATCGGTAGGAGACTCAGGTTTTGTTAGAAGGCCAGAAACGTCATGTTTAACGAATTCCGGAATTGCCGTAATATCTGTTGAAATCGGCACTAGTCCGCTCGACATTGCCTCACACATGGAAACCCCTTGAGAATCCAAACGGGTCGGGCAAAGGAAAATTCCATACTCCTTATGTAATGCAGCGATTTTCTCCTGAGATAGGAAACCTTTATGAATCGTTACATTCTCAAAATCCCGGATTGGCTCAACGGTTTGATCGAACAATTTTCCATCGCCATAAAATGCAAATTCCAACTTATCGAAGTATGGTCTCTTCGATAGTTCCAGCACTGCTTTCACCGATAGGTCATTGGCGTATTTTCGTGAAGCGTATGGCCTGATTGAAAGGACTTTTGTCCGCATTTCAGCTGGCTTTTCAATAAAGGTAAACAGATTATCATCTATGACATTGGGAATGATTACTGAATTTTTCGATTCTGCTCTTGCATCACATTCCGCTATATGCTCTTTGAACCATTTGGAAATATGAACAAAGGTTGTATCCAATTCATTCGTTTGATAAAACCAATTCATAAAAGAAAGCTGTGATACATAATAGTCGTCCGACATTTCAAGTATCTTCCTCAAGCTTTCAGGGCTTTCAAGAAAATTAAACCATCTTCTATGCCATGCCTCCGTTTCAAATCCATGTATCCAGGTGATAATCGGTAAATCCGTGTTCGTTTCTTTTATCGCTTGTACCATTTTTGGATTAACAAAATGAATGAGCGCTTTTTTATGTATTTTATGATTTAAGAAAATGCGCAAATGCTGTTCAGTTCCTCGATAAACAGGCACATCTTCATACGTATACTTTTCCGCTTTTTTATAGGCAGGATGCAAAACAAAGACATCCACCTTCAAACCCTCATCCAGATAAGCCTTGACTCTTCGGTGGATAAACCCATTCCGATATAGCTGATCTTCATGTGGATAAGCATTCGTAATGATCACATATCTATCTTTTTCACTAAATGTAAGCTCATATAGATTTATAGATTCCTCCATTTTTGTTCACTCCTACTATTCAGTCATCTTCAATCAGCCTGCTACTTATCTGTAAATGAAGGATTTTTAAAAGACCCTTTTCCAACCACTTTTAAAACCGTCAATCGATTATAACAAACATGTATTACTGAATATTGACATCAATGTGAGAATTCTGTAAATAAAAGTAAAGTTTTCATGAACTTTTATATGTTTTTGTAAAGTTTCAGTATGTATAAACAAGCAAAATAAAGAAGGGCGATCCAGTTACCGGAAGCGCCCTCTTATATATTTCCCCAAAGCTTAGACTTGATTATTTTTATATCCATAATGGGGTTATTGGTTTAGTTACCAGTAAGTTGACTTTTTTCTACCTTCCAGAATTATTCAAGCATGTTTTTGTAAGAATAGAATAGAATCGAAAAAAGACCAATTTGCTGAAGAGAGTGATATGGATGGAAGAAATTACCTTTAAAGCATGTGCAATCACTAATGAAATCGATTTGAACAAAATCGCCATTCATTGCGGCATCCCCAAAAAATTCACCTGGGAAGAGCCTTTAATTCTTAAAGGCGATATTCTACGTTCCATCCTTTATAAAAATGTGGACGAATCGCAGCAGGTGCTGGTTTTTTCCTTTGGCAGCATCGTATTCATCAATTACTCACATGAGGATGAGATCAAGGCATTTTCCTCCTTTATCCAATCATTCGAGCCGGACATTGATCTCGTCAATGTAGATAGATATACGGATGATTACAGCCTTCACTTCAGTGAAACTGAAAACATCAATTTGACAGACGAATATGTAGTTGTTCCTAAATATGAATTTTTCTACCCTGAATTAATATCCACCATTCTCGCAAAATCGGTGGCTCTTGAAAAGACTGAGGAACAACTAGGAACAATCCACGACAAGCTTGAAGCCATGATTGACCGACTGGAAAAAGGCAAGCTCAGAATCGGTAACAAGGAACTAGCGAGGACGACGGCGAAAATCGTACGTCACGAGTACAATACCCTGGCATATATCATGATTCTGGATAAACCTGATATTACATGGACAAGCAGCATTGCCGGCGAATTTTATGACAGAATGCTTGAATTTTTTGAATTGAATGATCGGTATAAAATCCTGAAAAGTAAAACCGAAATTTTATATAACATTATGGATGGGTTTTCTAACATCAGCCATTCGATCAGGGGACTATTCGTTGAATGGATCATTGTAATTCTCATTGTCTTTGAGATTCTTCTGACGATTCTAGAAATTGTAGGATGGATTCCATGAATTCTTAATCATATCGTAAGGAATACTTTCCAAAAAAATAAGCATCGTTTTGATGCTTATTTTGCGTTTAACCACTTCATCATATTTAAGCTGACTGTATACTGTCGTTTAATTACATGCTTTTTCCTATCGGGTCGAAGCATTCCGGAAGTTATCTATATTCCCCTTAATCCAGAGCAAAGTGGAAAATGAATTCCTCCCCTTCTTCCCCATTAAATCTGTATCCTTTGTCAATGAATCCAGCTTTTTTATATAAATTTATCGCTGGGACATTCGAATGATGCACCGTTAGAATAATCTCATCTTTATCTGGATGACTTAGTTTGATCATATCAGGCAACACTTTTAACGTCTTAAAAGCTAGCCCTTTTTTTTGATGGCGCAAATCCAAGGAGAATGATTTAAGAAGAATCGCATTCTCATTACTTGTATATTGATTTCCCGCTTTATCCGTATATAAGGCAAAACAACCAATCAAATCCTTATCTAAATAAATGACCATGGGGAGGTTATATTTATCCTTCCTGAAGTCTTCGATAACTTTTAAAGGTAAAGAAGTATAGATTGCTTGTTCTATAGGTAAACAATAATTGCTCAGCGCCTCATGGTCAGTTTCCATAAAAGGTCTAATAATTAATCCAGCCATCATACTTGCACCCCATTTTCACATTTCTGATAAAGTCACGTAAAAAGGAATGGTTTTGTTTACCATTCCTTCAGACTGTAAACAGACTCAATGAAAAAATCAAGTTTGCCTGCATTTTTTATTTGAATGGTTCAGTTGATTTCAGAGATTCACTCCCTTTCCGCCGACTGACTGCCAAGCCTCCTCGGCACAAGCGCCTGCGGGGTCTAGGCTAGCCAGTATTTCGGCAGGAGTGTCGCAAATCTCTTCAATCCAATGAGGCTTACAGTAAAAAAATATCAATGATCATCTAGCTTGTTTGAATATTATGGTTCGGGATGAGAGCATTCCGAATCTCCTTTTGTAGATAAACTAGATGAAGACTCAGTTTGCCTGCATTTTTTATTTGAATAGTTCAGTTGATTCAGAGATTCACACCCTCTCCGCCGACTTTCTGCCAAGCCATATCAAAGCAAGCGCCTCCGGGGTCTTGGTTAGCCAGTTATTTAACAGTCGCAATTTCTTCAATCCCATAAGGATTATAGAATAAAAACATAAGGATAATCTAATCTTGTTTTAATTTCATGGTTTGGGGTGGGACCAATCCGAACTCCCTTTTGTCAAAAAATTGATGGATCAGCCAAACTGTAAACCAATTGGAAAAGAGCCTGTTTCCCTACAATATTTCTTTTATAAAATTCCAGTTGATTGGAACGGAAGGTACGAGACTCCTGCGGGAAAAGCGTGGCCAGGGAGACCCCGCAGGCGACGCCGCGGGCGGACCGCCCGCGGAAAGCGAGTGCCTGGAGTGGAAATCATTACACATACCCCTTTCAGAAATCCGCTCCCTTTCCGCCGACTTTCTGCCAAGCCATATCAAAGCAAGCGCCTCAGGGGTCTTGGTTAGCCAGTTATTCGGCAGGAGTGTCGCAAATCTCTTCAATCCAATGAGGCTTACAATAAAAAAACATCAATGATCATCTAGTCTTGTTTGAATATTATGGTTCTGGATGAGACTATTCCAAATCCACTTTTGTCACAAACTGAAGGAGTTTCCAATCCTATTTTCTTCTGTTTTTGAACTCATGATGTTAAATCATTTAGACGCTGATAATTCGCTTTCAGTTACCCATTTATGGTTCTTCACTTTTTCTCCACCCGTAGTCGGTGTGAAATCGACCATATAAACAGTCGTTTTTTCGGCAGATTCAACTTCAGCGACTGCCCCGTTCATCCCTTCCATATGAGAAGCATTTACTGTGACCTCCGCTCCGGGTTCATACGTCACTTCACCTGCATCTTTGATTTCTTCGTGAATGATCCATTTATGATTTTCCACTTTTTCTCCGCCGGTTGCAGGCGTATACGAAATTGCATAAGCAGTCGTATCAAAGGCACCCACTATTGTTGCTTCCGCCCCTTTCATGCTTTCCATATGACCTGATTCGATAATCGCTTGACTTCCAACTTCATAAGTTGGATTTTCTGCCGCTTTTAATCCCTCCGGAACATCACCCGAGCTAGAATGGTTCATGTCCATTTCACTATGTTCATTTTCTTCCTTCTCTTCTTTGCTTTTATCATCGCTGTTGGAACATGCTCCAAGGACTAAAAACAGGGCTGCAAATAGGGATAAGATGGTAGGCAATTTTGTTCTTTTTTTCATATTGAATAAAACCTCCTTTATGATTACACCCATCTTACCAATTAAATATGCAGAAAATATGGAGTATACTCGTGACTGAATTTAACCTGATGGCGTTCTGGATAAAAGTGAACAGCCATCGAGCGTGGTTTAACGAGGAAAAAGAATGGTTTAGTGATAGTGGTTATTTGAGGTATTCAATCCTGCCGGGTGCTTGGAAATCAAGCAAGAAGGACTTGGTCAAAAGTCCTTCCTCTGTCTAGTCTTCCAAAGTTGATTGTTCGATTTTTTGCATGATATGTGAAAGGTTCATGGAGGCATGTTTTTTATAATCCCTGCCTATTGATTTGAATAACCCTTTTGCTATATCTATTAACATGATTTTCGTATGTCCATCCGAAATAAATGACTTATTAGGGAAACTTGATTCAGCATGTGCACCGCCAATTTTATTAGCTGTTTCCTTAATAAAATCAATGACTTTAATTTCCTGGGTTTTTCCTTCGATATCGATTTTATAGATAATTTGATTTCTCCAAAGCTTTAGCTCAATCCTTTGTTTAGTATAATCGAAGAGTTCTTCCGATATATGATCATTGCTCATTTGATTGGAGTCTTTAATGGGATACAATTTCGGGTTAGGATTGATTTTCTTTATTAAGGATTGGTCAATTGTGACCTTTTCCCGTTTTATTCGCGTATTTTTCGTTTCACATAGAATCAGCCTTAACTGTCCGGCAATTATATTGTTGAATTCTTGTAATCCAAAGAATTCAACAAGCATTACACTATATTCCAAAATGGTGATGGCTTCATCGAATTTTCGTTTAGCAGCTGCATTCGACCTAGTAAAAACCAATCGGTTCTTCTTCTCCATATCCTTCTCACCCCACTGAATTCGAATCTATTGAATAAATAGTAAAACATCCATAATGGATGTTTCAGATTGTAGCAAATTTGTAGAAAGCCAGTTTGCCTACAGTTTTCAAGTGTTCTCAGAAATTCGCTCTCTTTCCGCCAAAAAGCATTCAGCGGGTTCTCGACTTGCCAGCTATTCGGCAGGATTTTCGCAAATTTCTTCATTATAGTAATAGTTTTCTATGTCTTGCATATCAATGACATCCCATGGAATGATCATACAATTCATAAAAAAACTGTCAAGAATGGACAATCTTTCGATAAGGATGCCTTTGATATTCAGATCTTTTTCCACTATCTATCGAAGTGCTGTTTCAGTAACTCTTTAAATCGTGCTCCATCTATTTCTTCTTTCGTCACTTTTCCATTTTCCCACTGTGTAAAGGAAGTATCGGTTAAAGTGATGTTCCCGCTGTTTGTCAAACGGGTGATTAATGGATGCTTATTGAATGGTGATTGGGGATTTTCCCTGATGATTGTTTGGACCTCATTAAGTTCCGCTACATTTCCCACGGGTTGTGAAGAATCGAAAGCATAGCCTATTCTCCAATCGCGATCTTTATGTTTCAGTTTTAATTCAAGGATATGATCTCCATGGTCGGTACTTTCTTTTTTTATCCTGAATTCGCCATTTCGGGAAACGACCGTTTCTCCGTTCAACGGAACTGGTTTTAATGGCAGATTCCCGCCAAAACCCGTATCAATCAAATAGGTTTGGCCCTCATGGTTCAATAGAATGGTGACATGTGTCCTTCCTATGGTCATCCACCCCTGATTATAGATGACACCACGAGCCAAAGATACATCAAAGTCATTTTCCATCAGGAAAAAATAAAGGGCTGAATTCAATTCATAGCATAATCCCCCCTCATTCCTCACGAGGACTTTGTTCATGATATTCGCTTTATCGATATCACTCAGATGGGATGCCATGATTGATAAGTTTTCAAAAGGAATGGTTTTCGCTGTCTTATCCAGAATTTCGTCTAATTTCTCAAATGTCAGTTTCACATCTTCCTGGAGCCCTATTCTTTTCCTGAATAATGCATTCAGTTCATTCATTAAGATTCCCCCTTAGACAGATACCGGCGAAGCGTATCTTGACTTTGTATATATTCATTATACTTTGTCCATATTTCTTTCTTCAATCAATCTGCCATCAGCTCCACCTTTTCCTCATCACCTGAAAAGAAGTCGCCCAATCAAGTCTTAATCCTGGGCAACCTCCCCCATTCATGCACCGAGGCAGTTTTTCTTTAATCATTCATTAATCTGTAAGATGATTTTACCTACATTCTTATTGGCTTCCATATGTTCATGCGCTCTTTGTACCTCTTCAAAAGGGAAGACATGGTCCACGATTGCCTTGATTTCATTTTTGCGGAACAACGGCATTGCCTTTTTAACGAATTCTTCCGTTAACTCTTTTTTATATTCATCACTCCGAGGAGTTAGTAGAGTGCCTTTTAATTGAACTCTTTTTAAGAGAAGTTCCATCAGGTTCACCTTCTCGACTACCGTTCCGCCTAGAATGCCTATAAATACCCATCGTCCATCAGTTTTTATGCTTTTAAGGTTTTTCTCCCAGTAAGAAGCACCGATGAAATCCAGGATAACATCCACTCCTTGATTATTTGTAGCTTTCAGGATTTCCTCATCAAAAGATTGTTCTTTATAGTTGATACAGATATCCGCTCCTAGTGAGTGACAGAAATCCAATTTTTCCTTTGAGCCGGCTGTAGTGATGATTTTCGCTTTTGTCAGTTTTTTTGCCAGTTGGATAGCTGCAGTGCCTACACCGCTTCCGCCAGCATGAATCAATACCGTTTCTTGATCCGTCAATTCACCTAACCAAAACAAGGTTTGGTACGCAGTCAAGAATACCTCAGGTATCGCTGCCGCTTCTTCAAATGACAGGTTATCCGGAATCTTCATTGCACGATCAGCCGGCATCAAGGCATATTGAGCATAACCGCCGCCGTTTACCAGGCCCATCACCCTCGTCCCCGTTTGTATATTTGCACCTTCCCCTGTTTCCACCACTTCCCCAGAAACTTCAATCCCCAATATTGGATTGGCCATATAACCGGATTTTCCTTCCCGGGAAACAATATCCGTTCTATTTATCGCAGAGGCTTTAACCTTTATTAATATTTCCCCTTTACCGGGCACGGGCTTTGAAAAATCTTTTAATAGTAATTGTTCTGCACCACCCGGTTCTTTAACCACTACTGCTTTCATTTGCCCCACTCCTTACCATTAAATTAGTGACCATCCTTTTAAAATGGTTTGTCTTGAAGATGGAAACTATCCTACTCCAAAAAATATCCACAAGCAAATAATTAGGTTTTGCAAACAAGATAGAATAAAAAAGCCGATGTCCCCTTCAGGGCCATCGAGCTTTTTTTGAAAAGTTTTTATTACCTTTTATTAAGCGATTGACTTCTATCCAGGTCATGATGCAATTGTGCTGCCGGAACCTTAGGGTTAGGAATCTGTCCTTTTGCAACTGGTTCAGCTACATAAACAAAATCTCCCGTACCATCTGGGGCGCTTCCTTTTGCCCACAGGCCGTCTGCCGATTCATTACCTTCCGACAAGTTCCAGAATTCGTACGCTTCCGGTTGAGATTCCATTTCCGCTTCCGGTGGGAATGATGCGGGAACAACCACGCCATTTTTTTCTTCAAGTTCTGCAATGGCCGCCATCCATTGATATTGGTGGTAACGATCACGGGCTAACATTTTACGGAAGGTAGCACGTACCCCTTCATCTTTGGTCATATGATATAAACGGGCCACTTGAAGGCGTCCTTGGCTTTCAGCATGCAGATTGGATCGCATGTCCGCTAATAAATTTCCGCTGGCTACGATATAAGATCCGTTCCAAGGCACCCCATTCGAGTTGGTTGGCAGTCCGCCAAGACCGCTTACGAGCAAATGCTGGGGATTGATACCACCCATGATCGCTGCTGTAGCAGGATCTTTTGCGGCTTCTGCTTGATCTTCCGGAGAAGCGCCATCAAGCAATTGACTAATGAGTGAACAAAGCATCTCTACATGTCCAATTTCCTCTGTACCGATATCCATCAGCATATCTTTGTATTTTTCTTCTCCACGACAGTTAAATCCCTGAAAAAGATATTGCATCATGACAGTCATTTCCCCAAACTGTCCACCTAACACTTCCTGAATTTGACGGGCAAGCATCGGATCTGGTCGATCTACCTTAACTTCAAATTGCAATTCTTTTTGATGGCGAAACATATTAACTCCTCCTTTTTTTATATGATGTACGGTTTTTTATTACCCGCCTTTACATGCTTAAAACCATAATTCAGTTATAATGAACAATAATTAGAAGAAATTTACATACCATTAACATTGATGACTGAACTAAAAAGCCAAGGATTTCTTTGTGCTATGAATCCCTCAATAAATAAGATATATAAAAGGTCCATTTACCTGTCTATAACTTTAAAATACAGGGTAAAGTAGAAAGAACCATATATAGGAAAAAGGAGGATGAAAAATGGATTTCAAGCCTCGAAATCAAAGAGATCAATCCATTTCAGAACTACGTTATACTTATTCCGCTCGTAACTTATGGTCCGGTTTTCTATTCGGGATCGGATTGGTTGCTTTCATCGATGAAGCCATCTTTCATCAACTATTACATTGGCACCATTTCTATGACAAGTCCACAACCAGTATCGGGCTTGTCTCGGATGGTTTATTTCATGCTCTAAGCTGGTTCGCAACGGTCGGGTCGTTATTCATGTTCGCTGACCTTCGCCGTCGAAAGGGATTATGGCTGAAAAGGTGGATTGGGGGAGTTTTGCTCGGGGCAGGTTCTTTCCAGTTATATGACGGAATCATCCAGCACAAGCTCATGCGCCTCCATCAAATCCGTTACAATGTCGATATTTTCCCATACGACTTGACTTGGAACATTGCTGCCACAATCATGATCTTGATCGGCATTACCCTCGTCATTCAAACAAGGCGCAGCTTACTTAAAATGAAAGAAGACGCCAGCAATGCACAGTAATGGACATATTCATGATAATGGAACTGGTTTTGAACCGATTTTATTGATGCTACTCATGCTGGTTATAGTGATTTATATCGCAGCTGCCATCATTTCGAACCGCCGCTATAAAAAATGGCCTTTATACCGTACCTTCTTTTGGATTCTTGGCACTCTCTGTGCAGCCTCTGCAATCATAGGCCCAATAGCCAATCGCGCGCATATGGACTTCACGGCGCATATGGTTGGTCATTTACTGCTTGGAATGATTGCACCCATCCTGCTCGTGCTTGCTGCACCCATTACGCTTGCACTGCGAACACTTGAGGTACAATCAGCAAGAAGCCTTTCAAAGGTGTTGAAAAGTTGGCCGCTGCGGTTTTTAAGCAATCCAATCACTGCCGCTGCGCTTAATATTGGAGGGCTTTGGATCCTTTATACGACTGGTCTGTACGGGTTGATGCATCAGAATGCCCTTCTGCATGCATTCGTGCATTTTCACGTGTTCATAGCTGGCTATCTATTCACTGCGTCTATGATTTATATGGACCCTGCCCCCTACAGGTTCAGCTTCTTGTTTCGAGCTATCGTATTTACAGTTTCACTGGCCGGCCATGATATCCTTTCTAAATATATTTTTGCCCACCCGCCAAGCGGAGTCACCAAGGTACAAGCGGAAAATGGCGGAATGTTAATGTACTATGCCGGTGATGCGATTGACGTTGCACTTATATGCATCCTTTGCTATCAATGGTTCAAAGCCACCCGGCCCAAGGGGTCACTAGCCTTGTAGGAAGGCGGTTCCACGATTACTTCGGTAAACTCCTGCGTTTCTGTTTAATCGTCCAACATTTAGCTCATACTAATTTTTGATGAAAAAATTTTTTGATGGAGCTGAATGAAAAATGGAATATGAAGCGAATAATTCTACTGAAAATGCTCTTCGTGATTATAAAGCTGGAATCGGTGTCTTTACGCATAAAATGCCAGATCTTGCTGAGAAATTCAATTCGTTTACGGAAGAGTGCTTTAAAGAAGGTCAATTGTCCAAGAAAGAAAAACAGCTTATCGCACTAGGAATAAGCTTATATTCACAAGATGAATACTGTATTATCTATCATACAAAAGGATGTCTTGATCAAGGCTGTTCCGAACAAGAAATTCTTGAAGCAATTGGTGTGACCGCGGCATTTGGCGGAGGAGCAACCATGAGTCAGGCTGTTACCCTCGTCCAGGAATGCATTCAGGAAATAAATCAGATGAAACAATGATAAAGAAGGGATAGGAGAATCAGTCCTATCCCTTCTTTATGTTCTTAAAAATGCTTTTAATGACTCATGTTGTTGTTATTTCCTTGTGCGGGGGCATACGAATTCATCATTTGCTGCATATCCTGCTGTGCAAGCTGAGGAACTTGGTAATAATGATGTTTGTTTTGATATATCGAAATCTCATAAGCCATTTCAATGCAGTTCGGAACGGAATCTGCAAATACGCGGCGAACCACCGGATTCGTTATTTCAAGCGCTGCCATCGCCTTCATGGATGCTGCAGACTTAACAGCTCCAAGCATCAAGCCTGAAATGCATTCATCCGTAATTTCCGATACGGATTGCAAAGGTTTCTTTGGCTGAGTCGGTGTCAATCCATATATAAAATCGTTACCTTGATTCATTTTGTAGCTCTGAGTCGGTTTAGAAGGATCCTGGCCCGTTTGGAAGCACTCCAATGAAATATTATATTCATCTTGGATGAACTGATATTGACGATCCAGAATGTCGAGTAATTCCTGATCTTGGACATGCTGACGCAAAAGAGTATACGTGTTTAAAGTACCAATCGCTCCCGACAGCACTTCATGTACATCGAATACTTCGTGACCACCGTGATTCAATTGTGGGGGAATGGCACCCGTTTGCATGTTCTGGTGTACTTGACCTTGTTGATTTTGGTTTTGCATTGTATTTCCCTCCTCATTTTATCAATCAAGCGAACACGTTTAGTATGTTAAACCCCAACCGGATTATTCAGTCTAAACTCTTCCAAGAAGACCAATAAGCTGCTGAACCATTTTTTCTGTATAAAAAAACCGTGGCGCTTTAAACTATAAACACTTTATATACATGGGAGGATTTCTAATGACACATCAATGCTTCTATTGTAGTGATGTCACGGAAGAAAAAAAAATCCATGTCGTAACATTTCAAGTTACTGACACGGATAGAAATGAAATGCTCTGTGATGAATGTTATCAAGAATGGCTGCAAGGAATAAAAGGGTAAGCATTAAAAGCCCTCTAACCTTTCCCAAACATCAACGATGCATGCTTGGATGAATTCAGGGTAACTTAAATGCGTTAATGAATTTCAAGGAGGATGGTTATGGGAATTTTAAGCGGAAATCCGAAAGATGAGCCTATGCATTACGGAGAGGTATTTGGAACATGGGCATTTCTAACCACTACAAAAGGGTTGATTGCCTGTCATCAAACCATGCTTAATCATACTGGCGACAAGGACCTGCATAAATTGCTTGTTGAAGTGATCAATCAAGAAAAACAGGAACATGACCAACTTGAATCATTATTAAAATAAAATAACGTAGGACTGCCTCCCTCACCACCTGAAAGGCCTAAAGCTAATTTGGAGGATATTCCCGTCGGGGCACGTCTTCAAGATCCTGAAATCTCCGCTTCAGTATCAATCGATATTAATGCAGGATTAGTTGCTTGCAGCCAAATGATGGGTCAATGCATCCGCGAGGATATTGCACAGATGTTTGCGCAATTCCATACCAACAAAGCTGCATTGGGTGCTGACTTCCTTAGATTGAATAAGGAAAAAGGATGGCTTGTCCCTCCTCCTCTTCATATTAATAAAACAAGTATGTAAATAGTAATGAAAGATCCCCTTAATCATGTTTTGTGATTGAATGTCCAACATGATTAAGGGAGTCATTCCATAAGGACGATTATGGAATCATTACCATTGCAGACTTTCGATCAAGTGGCACTTTGTACATTGTTGACTATAATCATTTTTCACAAATTCATGGTTACAATTCTCCCGAAAAATGTTCAGCTCCCTTTTCAGCTGCTCCAATTGAGTTTCCAACTGTTTCATTTCAACTTTTATCTGGATTACCCGATTCATCGAATTCTCCCTCTCGTCGGAATCATTGATAGATTTCCCCATCCGTTTTCCTAAATTCATTCGCTTTTTCTTTAAGCCCTTCATCGATTACCGACTCAAAACCCAGACCCTTTTCCTTCGCCAAATCACGAATGTCCTGAGAGATTCTCATACTGCAGAATTTCGGTCCGCACATTGAACAGAAATGGGCTGTTTTGGCCCCTTCTGCCGGAAGAGTTTCATCGTGATACTCAACCGCCCTTTCAGGATCAAGGGAAAGATTGAATTGATCTCTCCAACGGAATTCGAATCTAGCCTTCGAAAGGGCATCATCCCGTTTTCTTGCCTGCGGATGGCCTTTTGCAAGATCAGCTGCGTGTGCTGCAATTTTATAAGTAATGACCCCTACCCGAACATCCTCTTTATTCGGCAGTCCCAAATGCTCTTTCGGTGTCACATAGCAAAGCATGGCAGTTCCAAACCATCCAATCATGGCAGCACCAATCGCAGAAGTGATATGGTCGTATCCAGGAGCTATATCCGTCGTCAATGGTCCCAGGGTATAGAATGGTGCTTCTTGACAGACTTCCAGCTGCTTATCCATATTTTCTTTAATCAAATGCATCGGTACGTGGCCGGGTCCCTCCACCATGACTTGAACGTCGTGCTTCCAAGCAATCTTCGTCAATTCCCCAAGTGTTTCCAATTCCGCAAATTGTGCCTCATCGTTTGCATCTGCAATGGATCCCGGACGGAGACCGTCACCTAATGAGAAAGAAACATCATACGTCTTCATGATTTCACAAATCTCTTCAAAGTGTGTATAGAGAAAACTTTCTTGGTGGTGGGCCAAGCACCATTGTGCCATGATGGAGCCTCCCCGGGAAACAATACCCGTAACTCGCTTTGCTGTCATGGGGATGTATCGCAAAAGTACACCAGCGTGTATGGTGAAGTAATCGACACCTTGCTCAGCCTGCTCGATTAATGTATCCCGGAAAACTTCCCAATTTAAATCTTCCGCGACCCCATTCACTTTTTCCAATGCTTGATATATCGGAACCGTCCCAACCGGCACAGGTGAATTCCTGATAATCCATTCCCGCGTCGTGTGAATATTCTTTCCTGTGGAAAGATCCATTATGTTGTCTGCACCCCATCGTGTAGCCCAAGTCATTTTCTCCACTTCAGCTTCGATCGATGAACTGACAGCTGAATTTCCTATATTCGCATTTATCTTCACGTGAAAATTACGTCCGATGATCATGGGCTCACTTTCAGGATGGTTAATATTTGCCGGAATGATTGCCCGCCCGCTAGCTACCTCTTCCCTTACAAACTCAGGGGCTACATTTTCCCTGATCGAAATGAACTCCATTTCTGGAGTAATGATCCCTTTGCGGGCATAATGGAGCTGGGTTACGTTTTTCCCTTTCACCGCACGCAATGGTTTTCTTTTCAATCCCGGAAAAACTTCGGCATTGGATTGTGACTCCACTTTTCTATATCCGTTATCTTCAGGCTTTATTTCACGCCCTTCATACTCTTCAACATCTTCCCGTTCCAGAACCCAGCTGCGTCTAATCGGGGCAAGGCCTTTATGAATATCAATCGGATATTCTGAATCCGTATAGAAGCCGCTTGTATCATATACACGTAAAGGCGGATTCTCCTCTTCGCCGAATGCCCCTGTTGTCGGACTTAGCTCAATTTCACGCATAGGTACTTTAATATCGGGTCTAGATCCCTCAACATACACTTTTTTACTCCCGGCAAAACTGGACATAATTGAAACGTTCATGTCATTTACTGAATTACTCTTCATGATTTCATTTCTCCTTTTTAAGTTCATTTAAAAAGGACAAAATCCAATCCATTTCGCACGAAAAAGCCAGGTCTCATATTTAAGACCCGGCTAACGTTAGTATGACTACAGAAATGACCGATTGAAATGTCATCGTTTAGTAGATTCTAACTTCCCCACGCTGGTATGAACCAGATCAGGTCCTGAGGGTTAAGAAGCTTAAGCGCTTCTCTCTCAGCCCAACTTTTATTGGACACCCCTAGTCTGAATAATTTAATTGATTACAGGGTAACTATATCTCACCCTTTTCATTCTGTAAATAATTTGAAAGACCTAATATTTTCTCTGCAATCATTTAAAATTTGTTATTTGGAGGAGGACCGCCAATTAATTCCCCAGGCTCTCAAGGATAGGGAAAAGCTCCTCTAAATGCTTGATTTCATAGGTTGGAAGCACTTCATTCCGTTCCTTATCATGGCGATTTATCCAAACCGACTTTATGCCTACCCGTGATGCTCCAAGGATATCGGTCATTAAATTATCGCCGACCATCAATACTTCATCCTTATCAAGCTCCATGATTTCCAAAGCGTGCTCAAAAATGGAGGCATCCGGTTTACCTCGTCCAAATGCGCCTGAAATCACGATTTGGTCGAAATAAGGAACCAGTTCAGGCGTTATTTCAAGTTTGGTATTTTGCAGTTCAGGAGATCCGTTCGTTAGCAATAGCAATTTGTACTTCCCTTTTAATTCATCCAGAACACGGAATGTTTCTTCATAGATAAATGGCTTTTTGCGTCTTTCGGCCGGGAAACGTTCTGCCAGTTCAAGCCCAAATTCCGGGTCATCGATCCCTAATGCCTTCAAGCCCCTCGTCCACGCTTCTTTCCGATAAGCCGGTGCAATCCCGGCCATCTTCCGGAATTCATCATGATCATCCTGAAAATTCCCCCATAGTCCCTCAAATGGGTTGATTCCGATCATTTGAGTGAATGCATATGTATCGTAAGAAGAATAAAGATCACGCGCTTCCTTCCGCACCGCTTCTTCAAACTCGTCGACATTCAGACCATATTTCTCCTTGGCAACTTCGCATGTGGCCACAAAAGCTTCTTTTACACTTTTCTGATCCCATAGTAATGTATCATCTAAATCAAAAAAAACTGCCTTCAGCAAAATGTCCACCCCTCTTTCCCCAATATTGAATTCGTAAAAATTACACTATTACAATAATAAACCACAACCAATAAAAAAAGAATAACTATTCGGAAAATGCCTGCCTCTTTCTTCGCAAAATGGCTTACCTTTTCCGGTGGGAACCATATATTCATTTCCCTTTTCCGCTTTCAAATATATACAATTTTCCATTACTGGCAATCTTGAACTTTGGACCGGTGAACCCCCGTCGGATCAGCTCTTTCCTCATATATACCATGAGGGCGGCATGACTCACGATCAGAACATTCCTTTCCCCCTTTGCAAAGACTTCATCCAATACTTTATTGATTCTTTGCTCTGCAATCTTAATTTCCGCCCTTGTCTGCTTGTTGATCACCGAGCAGCAGCGAATCCAGATGGCCCAAAGGATGAACGGCAGCTTAATCCTTCCTCTCAAAGGGGGCGAAGGTATTTCCCGCAGCTCCTCCATCCGATGAACCGTGCCTGGATAGATGTGTTCCGCTGTCTTGACGGCTCTCGACATATCACTGCAATAACATTCCTGCCATTCCTCCACGCCAAATAAAGTCGTTCCATAAATAATATCCGCTGCATCATAGTCCACAAACCATTGCTTCATATCATCCGCCGTCACAGATTTCCCAGTAGGAAATTCATGTGCCACCTTAAAATGCCGTACCAAACCAATTTTCATATATTCTCCTTTTTATCTTTTAAAATATTCGTTTCTATTTCTTATAAAAGCCCTTAACAATATATTAACCTATGTAAAGCAATATAATAAATGCAAGTTGAAACCATTAAAACCTGGTCAAAGGTTCTCACAGATTGTGTCACTGCAAGCATTTAATTATCATAAGGAAAAATATCATGGCCATATGTAAAAAAGAGAAAGCATATCGCCTTCTCCTTTCGTTTAATCTATGAATTGGAGTTCTGTTATCGTACATCTTTTCCTGAATTTATATTTCCCGCTCAAATCACTGAATTGATAATCATTTAGGGATTTCCCCAGTTGTTCCTTTAGTTTATCCGCCGTGATGGATTCCTCAACTGTCTCTTTCCAATTTTCATTTCCCATTATCTCTTCGAACGGAATGGTAGTCAGGATTTCATCATATATCTGGATGCTTTGATCGATGCCAAAGCTGCCATAGATACTGCCATTTTCATCGGCAAAGATATGCTCCGATTCCAATTCTTCCACCAATACTTCCAGATATCCCTTTGCCTTAACAGGCTTGATGGCTATCTCTGCTTCTGCCTTTACAGGTCCCAATCTCTTATCGATGATCTCTATCGTCAATTTAACGTGAACGGGCGGATAACCAAACCCTTCACAAAGTTCTGCTGCCGAGTTATATACCATCTGAACATCCTCCTTTTGTCACTATCATTATATAATATAAATACTCCATTCCCTTACCAAAAACCCTTATTCAAGATCACTCGGCACTGCATCTCTCCATCATCATCGGAAGGGTCAATCGTCACTTTCTCGGAATCCCCTTTAAACGGCATCATAGTAAAAAAAAACAGTGTAACCCTGATTTCCTCAGTTCACGGGTATGATGAGCATTTATCACGCGTCATTTATACGTTTATCGATCATGCACCATACACTTTGATCTATTTATGAACTCAACTAAAAAATCCAATGCAGCTCAGGGGCATTGGATTTTTATAGCTTCACATTATGGCTTTAGCACCACTTTAATACATTCATCTTCATGATCGTTAAAGATTTGATAAGCCTCACTCGCTTTTTCGAGAGGGACTTTATGGGATATGATTTCCGTAGGGTCGATCTCTCCAGCCGTAATTTTATCAAAAAGTTTGGGCATGTAGTGAATGACCGGTGCTTGTCCCATTTTCAGGTTAATGTTCCGCTCAAATAAATCGCCTAATGGGAACATATTATATTTCGATCCGTATACGCCAGTCAATTGGATCGTGCCGAATTTACGTACGGCGTTAAGGGCAATCTCAATCGCACTTAACGTTCCACCCTGAAGTTTCAGCTTTTGCTCAATCGCCTCTATCGTCGATTTCTTCCCATCCATTCCAACACAATCTATGACCACATCGGCCCCGCCTGAAGTGATTTCCTTAATGTAGCTGCCCATATCGTTATATTCATCGAAGTTATACGCCTCTACCTTATTCATCTGTTTAGCCTTATTGAGTCTATAAGGTAGATTATCGATGGCGATGACCCTTTTTGCTCCTTTCATCCAAGCGAACTTCTGAACCATCAAGCCAATCGGCCCACAGCCCAATACCGCTACCGTATCATCTTTATTGACGCCAGCGTTCTCTACACTCCAATATGCGGTTGGCAGCACATCGGACATGAACAAAAGCGCCTCATCTTCTAGTTCACATGACTCTGGGATGACAAACGGCATGAAGTTTCCATATGGTACCCTTAAATATTCTGCCTGCCCGCCTGGATAGTTCCCATATCGTTCCGTAAAACCAAAGTACCCGCCTGTATCCACCGCTTCATTAGGGTTGGAATTATCACATTGACTCTCCATATCATGTTCACAATAATAACAGTGCCCGCAAGAAATGTTGAAAGGCAGGACAACCCTGTCCCCTTTTTTCACCTTTGTCACTTCCGGACCCACTTCTTCTATGATGCCCATCGGTTCATGGCCAATGACATAATCTTTATGCGTCGGCAAAGCACCCTGATATATATGGAGGTCGGACCCGCATATAGCTGTTGAAGTCACTCGGACGATGATATCATCCTTTTGCTGAAGTTTCGGATCTTCAACTTGTTTTACTTGTATATCTTTTGCTCCTTGAAAAGTTACAGCCTTCATAATCTACCTCCTAAAATATTCTTGATTTATTTTATATACCCATCCGAAAGACCACTAAGCCTATGGACATCTAATTTCCCCAAGAATTAATCGCCCATTATGCTGCACCAGGATGACAAAAAAAAAGCCCCGGAAACCGGAACTCACATTTGAAACCATTTATTTAGTAACTTTATTTCCATTATCTTTGTGTTTATACTCACTTAGTACCTCGTTGAACACATCCGGATAATTCGTAAACAGCCCCGTTGCACCCCACTCAAGCGCCTTTTTCATATCGGCTCTTTCATTTACTGTATATGGATGGAATTGGAGGTCATGGTTTCGAACCATCTTCACATATTGTCCGTCAACTTTACTGAAGTTCGGGCCAACGCCAACTGCATATTCCTTTATGGATTCCAATTCTTCATCGGAAATGGTTGCTTGGTTCTTGTAAGAAAAAAGTTGCACAAGAGGTAACTTTGGATTCAAGTCATGAACCTTCATAAGGCTTTCTTTACTGAACGATTGTATTAATACATTCTTTGTACGGCCCTTGGAATCCACCATTTTATATTCTTCCAGAACCTGCAGAAGTTCTTCTTCCATCCCTGGATACACATCAGGGGACTTTGTTTCGATATAGTAATTGGCCTTCTTTCCAAACTTCTTAAAGACTTCTTCAAGAGTAGGAACCTTTAACCCTTCATATACCTCTTTTGCCAATTGTGGATATTTTTCATTGAACCAAGTACCAGCGTCCAGTTTCTTAATTTCTGCCAGCGTTAAATCCTTCACAAGGCCAGTACCATTCGTTGTACGATCCACTTTTTCATCATGCATTGCTACCAATCTACCATCTTTGGTCATTTGCAGATCGATTTCTATGTAGTCGCCTTTCATTTGTTCTCCCATTTGATAAGCAGGAATGGTATGTTCAGGTGCATAACCAGAAGCTCCCCTATGTGCGACATTCACAATTTTCTTCTCATAAATAGATGAATTGGAATGATTTCCATTTGCAGCGGAGGCCCCCATTGAAGTAGCCTGCAATATAAAGGCCGCACTCATCATACAAAAACCGAATTTCTTTAGATTCGTTTTCATTTCCCTCTCTCCCTCCTATTATTACCATTATTTTAAAAGGGGAATGTGAATCTACAGCGAATATAATGTAAAGAAATAATATAGTAGTTAAAATGGTTAAAATAACCTATCAAAAACAGGGCATTCATGCAGTTCGTTCTACCCAACCAAAAAGTTGAATGAAAATTTTATTGTAATGATAAGAAGTCTCCCAAAGCCTCTTTTTCTAAAAAAATCGTAAATGAATAATGTGCTATATATGGGTAATGGTAATCCATGAAAATATAAAATGTTTCTTAGCATGTACATATTGAAATAGTAGGAAAAAAACGGTCATCCAAATGAGTATAACTAAATATTTCCAAACCCTTAACTCCTTACTCCGCTTTTATGCAAGTCATGCTTCTTATTCAAACAATTTAAGTCTTCCATATCTAAATTCCAGACTTTTGGGGTCCTGATAGGATGTTTTCCTCAAACCCTTCACCTTTCCATAATATAGATAGAAAGGTTATCGATGACAAAATCTATCTTTTTCTGATTTACAAAAAACTAGTATCATATTACTATTAAGCAAACAGAATATTAATACTAAGGGGAATTATGTTAAAAAATTATCAATATTATCAAAACAAACACCGATTTATACTGAAGGCTTTCATGGCAATGATATCCTTTTTACTATTAGTTGGGATTTCTGTATCACCTATAAGTTGGAAAGATAATCCCTACGAGATGACATTACAGGTCATTTTAATATCGGGGATGATAATTTCTCTGTTATTTTTCTTAAAAACAGAAGTCAATTTTTATAAAACCCTATTCATTTTCTTAATTACTGTTTATTTTTATAGCAAATTTTGGATATTCCCGGATACTGCCATCATGCTGGCCTTATTTGCTATAGCACCCTTGTTTCCCATTTTTCTCTTTGATAAAATCGGTTTTTATATTGTGGCCACTTTAAATATCATATTAGGTCCCGCTTCCATCTTGATCATTTCAAAAACGGATCTTCAACACACTTATGAATATGTCGCTTTGGATAGTTTCGGCAACACGCTTAATTTCATCGCTATACAAATCATATTGGCATTCGTATTCATAGGAACCAATAATAGGATGGAATCCAATAATGCATTTCATAAGGAAATACAGCAGGCCAAGCAATTGAACTCAGTCGGACAGCTAGCTGCCACCATTGCACATGAGATACGTAATCCGATTACAGTCGTTAAAGGGTTTGCCCAGCTATTAGATCAAGAGAAGGAACTGAATGAAACGGAAAAATTTTATGTACAGACCATGCTTACGGAACTTGAATATACACAAGTGATTATCAATGACTATTTGTCTTTAGCAAAACCGCAAACGGATAATGTACAGGTCATTCCTTTAAATGATGAAATCCAAAAGATTTCCGACCTATTAACCAGTTTTGCCAATAATCGCAACATCGGCTTTCTTCTCGATTTCCGTGACGACCTGCACATTAACATGAATCCCATCGAGCTTAAACAGATACTGGTCAATATCATGAAAAATGGTATTGAGTCAATGAACAAACCCGGATTCATCAAGGTTGAAACAGAGCAGGAACGCACTATGGCAAAAATACGAATAACGGATACAGGAATAGGCCTATCAAAAGAACAGCTTGAAATACTCGGCACCCCATTTTACTCGCTTAAAGATAGGGGAACCGGTATCGGTCTGACCGTTTGTTATTCCATCGTTCAAAAATACAAAGGGAAAATCGTGGTACAGAGCGAAGTGAACAAAGGAACATCGTTCACCATTTATTTGCCCTTATATAAAGAAATAGATTAAACATACATACCTAATAAGAAAAAGGATGACCACCCATCACCGGGCGGTCATCCTTTTTCAATTAGGCTTTAAAACTATCTTGCCATTTCAGCAAATGATTTTCTAAAAAGCGGACAAATGAGTCTGAGATTTTACCAGCAAGGGCAAAAATGATGATGCCTACGAATACGACGTCCGTTTGCATGAATGAACGGGCATCCTGGATCATGAAGCCCACCCCTCTATCCGCACCGAGCAATTCAGCGACGACCAGGCACATCCAAGCCGCACTTAAGGCTAAACGGATACCAAGTAATATGTTAGGCAATGCTGCCGGAATCATGAGCTTCGTTATTTGTTCCCGACGGCTAAACTCCAAGATTAGGGCAACATCGTAGAGTTTTTTATCCACATTTCGAAGACCCAAAAAAGTTTGTAGATATAGAGGAAAAAAAGCACCTAAAGCAATAAGCAGCACTTTGGATAGTTCACCAAACCCGAACCACATAATGAATAAAGGCGTGATCGCGAGTAAAGGAACCGTTCGTAACATTTGAATGCTTGGGTTAAGATACTCTTCGGATTTTTTTTGCATCCCAACGATGACCCCTAGCAATAAGCCTAAAAAACCACCTAAGGCAAAGCCAAGAAAAGCCCGCGTTAAGCTGATTTGTAAATGCATGCCCATTTCCCCCGACTGGACGAGATCAATGAACGTCATGACGATCAATAAAGGGGATGAGAACAATTGGGCAGGCAGGATGCCAACCGAACCTAATGCTTGCCATGCAATCAACACGACAACGGGAAGGACCGAACCCCGCAATGCCGATTTGGCAAGTTTGGATTGTTTTGTCGTTTCCCTTATGACAAGGTGCTTGTTTTGTGCAACGGTCTGTGTAGACATAATTTTCATCCTTCCTTTTTCAAAAATTCAATTAAATGCTCCAATCTTCCACCTCTACTGGATGATGTTCAAGTTGGGTTAATATGACGGACCTGAATTCCTGGAACGTTTTGCTTGTTCGGGTTCTTGGGTATGGCAAATCAATCGGAACGATAGCTTTAATCCGTCCAGGCTTTGCATCCATGACGACCACCTTCCTCGATAAAAAGATGGATTCATCAATATCATGGGTGACAAGCACCATCGTTGTCTTATTCCTCTCCCATATTTCTAGTAAAGCCTCTTGAAGATGCGTTCGCGTGAATGCATCCAATGCACCGAATGGCTCATCCAGCAATAAAACTTCAGGATTACGCAATAAGGCCCTGGCAATGGCAACACGCTGCGACATTCCTCCGGATAATTGGCGTGGATACGCCTTCTCAAAACCTTTAAGTTTGACAAGTGAAATCAAATCATCCACCCTTTTTCGAATGTCCGGTTTCTTTAATGGAAGGTTACCTGCAATATTCTTCTCCACGTTTAGCCATGGAAATAAGCGATGCTCCTGAAAAATGAAACCACGGTCTTTAGAAGGTCCGCTAACCGAAAGATCCCCTGCCATGATCGTGCCATCAAAGTCTGAATCAAGTCCTGCGATCAACTTTAATAATGTGCTTTTCCCGCAGCCGCTCGGACCAATGATGGTAACGAACTCACCATTGTTGACGGTCAGATTTAAATGATCCAAAACATGGACACTTCCATTCTCATTCTTAAATGTTTTGCTTACTTGATTAATTTCTAATGTCGCAACCAATCCCCTCACCCTTTCTCAAATAAAAAAATAGAGATCCAGCAATAAGGCACAAATTGTCCCTTTGCTGAATCTCTAGTTAACTAGTCGATTCAATATTTCATTTTATATTAACTTATCGATTATTTATAATCAACACTTAATACCAATTTATTTTATCGGATTAATCGTAAAAAAATAATTGACAGATAATTCTAACAGCTGTTAAGATGCATTCATACACAAATCCGCTTCACACTGGAGCCAATTAAATAAAGGTCATGTGAATCAACTGGACTACCGGAGATTCAATGAAGAGTAACCAAGCAAACTCTTCGTTGAATCTCTTTTTTGTCATTAATCTGACTATCCAGATGTGTATAGCTGTAAAAAAGGAGGGAATTCATGAAGGAATATCGTAAACATCTAACCGCAGTACTACTTGCCTTCATTAGCATCGCTGTATTGGCAGGCTGTAATTCCGATGCCAGCAAAGCTTCCGGGAAAAGTGATCCACTGAAAGTTCATATTGCCTTAAATGGCAAAATGGGACCATTGGTCATTGCAAAGGAAAAGGGATTGTTCAACGAAGAGTTTTCTAAACTGGATGCCCAAATCGAGTGGAGTGAATTCCAGAGTGGTCCCCCGCTTTTGGAATCCCTTGCTTCCAATCGGGTTGATCTGTCTTTTTTAGGGGATGGTGCACTGATTGCCGGCATTGATAAGAATCTGCCATTCGAAGTGATTGCCCAAACAGGCCGGGGTGAGTCATCTGTTCGGATTCTGGCTCAAGCGAAAGGTAACATAAAGCAGATTGAAGACTTAAAGGGGAAAACGGTCGGTGTTGCTTCGGGGACAACGGGGCATGTGTATTTAATCAAGGCGTTGAAAGCCCATGGTTTAACGACTGATGACATTAAACTCATCAATTTGCAACCAGATGATGCTCAAGCGGCTTTTGAAACCAAAAAATTGGACGCCTGGGCAATATGGAACCCCTATTACCTTAATAATATTGAAAAAGGGAATGCTGTCGCACTTAAAGTAAAAGGAAAAATATTAGCTCCTGGTGCAATCATTGCACGTAACGGCTTTGCCGAAGAGCATCCTGAAATTGTCGAGGCCTATTTAAAGGTTTATAAAAAAGCTGCCGATTGGCAAATTGAGAATCCAGATGAAGCATCTGAAATTTATTCGAAAGAAACTAAATTGCCTGTGAGCACGGTAAAGACAATAATAACGGCCGAAGAACCAAATATCTTCTTTACCGAAGATGCCATCAAAGCACAACAAGAATCCATCGATACTTTAGCTGGTGTGGGTTATATCAAGAAATCATTTAATTTTAAAAATCACATCAACAATGAATACATTGATGAAGCCTTTAAATAATAAAAAAACTAACCATACAGGAGGAGATTGATTATGACGGAAACTAAAACACAACAATTGAAAGTGATACCGGTAGCAGGAAGGATTGGAGCGGAAATTCAAGGAGTGCAATTAAGCGGGGACTTGGATTTACCTATTTTCAATGAAATCAAACAAGCGTTAAACGATCATAAAGTCATATTCTTCAAAGGTCAAAATCATTTGGACGATGCCAGCCAAGAAGCATTTGCCAAACTATTGGGTGAACCTTATGCACATCCTACAGTACCGGTCAAAGACAATACTAACTATATTTTCGAGCTTGACTCCGAACGCGGTGCTAAAGCAAACCATTGGCACACTGATGTCACTTTCGTTCCAGAGGTTCCTAAATACTCTGTTTTAAGAGGGGTAACCATCCCTGATGTCGGCGGAGATACAGTTTGGGCCAATACGAATGAAGCATATGAGGACCTGCCGGATGGATTGAAGAAATTAGCGGACGGACTATGGGCAATCCATACAAATGAATATGATTATGCTCAATTCAAACCAGCCGAAAACATTGATGATGAGGTTAAAAAGAAGTATCGTGATATATTCGAATCGACCATTTATAAAACAAGGCACCCAGTCGTTCATGTGCACGCCGAAACCGGAAAAAGGCATTTGTTATTAGGTGGCTTTGCTGGTAGAGTGGAAGGCTATACAACAAGTGAATCCGAAAGATTATTAAGCATCTTCGATTCATACGTCACGCGCTTAGAAAATACCGTGCGTTGGCAATGGAGTGAAGGCGACGTGGCCATTTGGGATAACCTAGCCACGCAGCATTACGCTATTGCCGATTACGGGGACCAGCACCGCGTCGTTCGCAGGGTCACAGTAGGAAAAGACGTTCCCGTAAACAAGGAGAACGAGTCCAGCAGACTAATTATTAAGAAATAAAACTCCTGTATCGAAGGTAAGCTTCCATTACTTGACTGCCCCATAAGCGAATGAAAACATTCAAACGGCCTTATTGCAGGAAGTTTGAGTGTTTTCTTTATTGAGCAGGACTTGCCAACTCGCCCTTTGGTCTTTTCAGTACTTTCCCCTCATTTAAAATTAACTTCAATGAATTCAACCTCTTCTGCCC
Organism: Peribacillus sp. 05N428; assembly: GCF_056397085.1. Classification (NCBI taxonomy): domain Bacteria; kingdom Bacillati; phylum Bacillota; class Bacilli; order Caryophanales; family Bacillaceae; genus Peribacillus; species Peribacillus sp. 05N428. Next base: position 177,198 of record NZ_JBFTMS010000008.1, read on the forward strand.
GACTTAATGTTCCATGGGCTTTTCCAACGGTGCCTTCTTTGTCTTCCCAAAAGAAGTTATGGTCCTGAACGATCGTGCTAAAATCAAAGTCTCGCCACCGGGCAGCGATGGACAGCAATCGATCTCTATGCTGAAAATCACTTGAATCAACTATTTTATAAACTTCTTCTATAATCTTAGGGGACATCGGTATAGCTCCCCATTTATCTTGCGAGCGAACCTTTTGATGAGTCATTTTATGCATGACGTCCATGACTTCCGTTTCGGTTGAGCCTTCATCAAGTCCTGTTTCAAATTCAATCCCAGCATATATCGCTGTTTTCGCTTCAAGTTCCGCCGCTTTAGCTTTCGCTTCCCTTTGGGCTTCGATTTTTTCATCTTCTCTTTCTCTTTCAATTTGTTCTTTGGCTTCCCTGGCTTCCATTACCTGTTGAGCTTTTTCGTACTCATTGGAGTTCTCCATGATTTTAAAGGAAGCAACCCCCACCCCGAATAATGCAACAGCAGAGATTCCACTAATAAGTAAAACCTTTTGCGTTTTCTTCATAAAAACTTCCTCCAAGATTGATAATGTCAGATACTATTTATTTTAACATATTGAATGGATGGACTATCCAGAAAAGGAACACATCCCCCTCTCATTCTTCAATAAAAATTACATAGTTTCAGATATCGATAATTACCCAACATCCCATTCTATTTTTTGAAGAAGATTTATTCGTCACTTATTGCATGCTGGATGACACATATAATGCAGCAACAGTCGACAAGAAAAATTGATAATACCGGGTGCCGGGCATTGTGAAGCTGAGGTAGTGGATTTGGAATAGTATTGGAATAAGGTATGGGGGTTTGTGGATAAATAGATGGAGTAATGTAAAAAGGTAAAAAAGAAACTGCCAATCTAATATCGGCAGTTTCTTTTCGTTTTCGTACAGCCGGCGTCTTTATCAGAATTAATTATCCTGAACGATTATTTCATCGATTATACCGTAATCCTTCGCCTCATTTGCACTTAAGAAGTAATCGCGATCTGTGTCCTTCGCCACCTTTTCGATAGGCTGACCGGTCCTTTCGGAGATGATTTGATTGATATGATCCTTTAGCTTCAAAATCCTTCGGGCAGAAATTTCGATTTCCGTTGCTTGCCCCCTCGCCCCACCAAGCGGTTGATGAAGCATGATTTCACTATTTGGCAAAGCGCACCTTTTCCCTTTCGTACCCGCCAATAAAAGCATGGCACCGAATGATGCGGCCATCCCCGTACATACAGTCCGGATATCAGGCTTAATATATTGCATCGTATCATAAATGGCGAAACCGGCACTGGTCGATCCCCCCGGACTGTTTATGAAGATGGTAATTTCTTTATCAGGTGCATCTGCTGCCAAGAATAACAATTGGGCTACCACACTATTGGCTAAATGATCGGTGATCTCTTCCCCAATCATGATGATACGGTCTTTTAGAAGTCTGGAATAAATATCGTACGAGCGCTCACCTTTGCTGGATTGCTCAATTACATATGGAATGGTGGTCATATCTCTTCTTCCTCCTAACAATAATATTGGCTATGCAGCCATTGAGAGTGTGTTTGAAGGAGTGAAGCTTGATTTGGAAAGATTCGAACGATTCATCAGTTTAGGAATCATCGACTCACTGTTCAGGGATTTGAAAGATGGGATGCTTCTAATGAGGATATCCGGATTTTGGGCTTTTAAAGCCTGTGTCATCAGGGAGATGAGCCGCTGCTCCTCCTCATCCTGCCAATCTTCCACGCAAGACAACCTACGATCTTCAACGTCATTCTCAAAACGCTTCTTCACACGGTTCAAGATTGCCTTTACAGCCGTTTCCGTGGTGTTCAAGTAATCTGAGATTTCTTTTGACCGGTAGAGGAATCCTTCCTTTAATATGAACACTACAGCTTGTTTCGGGGTAAGGGATTTTATTATATATTCAACCGTTTCAAAGACATTTCTCCCAACTGCCCCCAGTTGTTCGGTATCCAACAGATCGTCTAAAGATTCTTTTTTCCTTTTTCGTATCGTATCAATCCAGGAATGTCGGGCTATCGTCTTCAATAAAGCTGTTGTTATCACCGTTTTCTTCCCATAGCCCTGCATTGCCTTCAATATCGTTTCCTGAGCCAAATCATCCCCATCCCAATTATTTTGGGTCAGGAATCGGCAAAACCGAATCAATTCAGGATAAACTTCACGCAAAATTGCACCGTTATCCCTTTCTTCAGCAATATCTTCCCTCAACTTATTTATCATTTTTCTCACTCCTTCAACACCCTCTATCCTCTAAACGTTTCAGAAAGAGAAAAAGATATGGGGGTGAAAAATTTTCCTTCATGCTTCATTATATTCTATTCCATTTTTTCCATTGGATTTCCTTTCATACTAAAAACCTGTTTGGTTAGGATCCAAACAGGCTAATATATGGCCTCCCCCGCTGTGTACCCGGTTCGTCACCAATCATTTCAGTGTAGACCTTATTTTCGAAAACAATTATTATTCCCGTGCATTCCGCTCCATTCCAATAAGCCAGCCAGACGCTTGGATGTGACGTACCTGATGTCTTTGCTGTGAATCCTGAATTCGATCCATAGGAACTCTGCTGCTATTCCAAGTGTTCAATGCATTCGACCGTGTATTCGCTAGGTTCCATTTCGTTTACTTCCATACCAAACCAACTGGAGGAGCGACTCTCATTAGCGCTATCTTTACAATAGTTCACCATAGAACCTGCTGGAATTTCTTCAGACTCTTGATCGCTCATCTCTTCAAAATTCACCGACCGCTCGTTATGACGCTCGCTGTCTGACTTTTCATTATCCAGGTCTGCGAACATGAACATGCAGTAAAAAACCAAAACCATAATTGCCATGGTAATCAACCTTGACATTATAGGCAGTAATTTTTTCAATATAGCCAAAACTCTCTTCATGGTGGTTTCCCCAATCCTGCTATAGCATATAAATTCAGAATGAATTAATTCATCTATTAAATATCCATCAATAACACTAGTTTAGAAAAATATTACTATTTTCATTATATCAAGTTCCAGAAGTTTTTTATTGCTTTTATCCAATAAACAACTAAAAATACACCGAACCCTTTAAAAATGGACAGTCCAAAAAATATCAATATCCCCCTCAAATTGACTTCCCTCCTTTTTCAGTGTTACTCTTAAAAGTATACATTCAAAATACTGATTTCATTGGCGTGAATTAAGGGTGATCACTTTTGCCAAAAGAACACTTAATAGACGTGCAACCAATCAGATCATCGGAAAAATTAGATGATATGAAATGGTCATTGAAAAGACATTGCAGCGAGAGAGACTACATATTGTTCTTGTTAGGCATCAATACCGGATTACGGGTGACTGATCTATTATCACTGAAGATAACGGACATTAAAGGAAAGTTTGAGGTCATCATCGAGGAAGGGAAAACAAAAAGGCCAAGAATGATACAGCTTAACAATGTCTGTAATGAATTGGCCGCCTATATAGCCACCATTGATGGTGAATGGCTATTCCCCTCACGCAAGGGCGATAAGCCAATAAGTAAGATACAAGCATACAGGCAGCTTAATAAAGCAGCGGACATGGTGGACATCGAGGGCGTCGGTACACATACCATGCGGAAAACATTCGGTTACTGGCACTATAAACGAAGTAAGAATCTTGCTGAGCTACAAATGATCCTTAACCATTCACATCCTGTAATTACACTTAAGTACATTGGGATTGCTGATGAAGGGACAGAGGACAGCTTAAATGACTTTACACTATGGGAGGACGGAAGAAATGTCATTGACTGAATACAATGCAAAATATGAATCTATCATTCGCAGCAATATTTCCGACAGACAAAAGGCATTGAAGTTAGCTGATCTAATGACCGATATTGAAGACCAGCTAAAAAATGAAATCGGGGAACATCGAAATAAAGAGGTAAATGCTTTATATAAAAAAGTATCTCTTTTCTCCAACTTGTTATGAAATAGTCCTAAGACCTTGCCCTTATGTGCAGAGGTCTTTTTTTGCCTTGAAAGTAAATGATATGTTTCCTTAAGGCATTACACTGAACTCATTTAACTTCCGACTGACTCGGTACTGGTTTTAAAGTTTACAAATTAAACATACTTAAGGAATACTTTTTCGCCATCATTTCCAAGATTTTTATCCCTGCAACGCTGTTCCCCTTCTCATCCAGCGCTGCACCATAAATTCCAATCCCGCATTTTCCGGGGACGGCCCCCATGATTCCCCCTGACACACCGCTTTTAGCTGGTATGCCAACATTAATGGCAAATTCACCTGATGCGTTATACATGCCGCAGGTAACCATGAATGTCTTGCAAATACGGGCAATGTCCCCGGGGATGATTTGCCTTCCCGTCAGCAAATCTTTCCCATTCATGGCCAGCACACAGCCTATCCTCGCTAAATCCTGACTGTCCATTTCAATGGCACACTGCTTCGAATACAATTCGATTAACTCCTCCACATCCTCATTTATTACATGATGCTGCTTTAAAAAATAGCTTAACGACCTATTCAAGTCTGCTGTATTATATTCTGACCGGGCAACATCTTCATTAAAGCCGATATTCGGATTTTGCGTCAACTCCCGGATAAAATGTAAAATACGTTCAAATCGCTCGGTTACACTGGCACCCTCAATCATGTGGGTCACAGTCAATGCTCCTGCATTGATCATGGGGTTTAACGGTTTGGATGGCTTGTTTGTCTCTAACTTGGCAATCGAATTAAAAGGATCGCCAGTTGGTTCTTTTCCTACATAGGAAAAAACATAATCCTCCCCTTTTTCCATTAATACAAGAGCAAGTGTCAAAACTTTTGATATGCTTTGCAGGGTCATTTTACCTCTTACATCACCCGCACAATATCCTTTCCCGTCAGGATAGTAAATAGCAACAGACAAATCCCCAGGATTCGCCTTTTCAAGAGCCGGTATATAGTCTGCCACTGTTCCGTTACTCGTATATTTTTTTGCCTCATCAACCAGTTGCTGTAATTCGTCATTGGACCTGCATTGACATCCCATATTGTTCACAATTTTCCGCCCCTTAGAAAATATGTTTTGTGAAGTGTTCCTAGATATTGTTTTTTTATTTATTGCCATATTTCATCGATATTATTTATTAAAACTGCGAAGCGGCTACTTTCCTGGTCTTGGTTTTCTTAAATAATAATTCTTTATAGAAATTTTTAAATGCTTCTTATTGATACTAATTAGCCCTTTGTAAGGTACAACCATACTTCCCTAATCTGGTTCTGAATTATTTTCGTCTTGTTTAAGAAAAGAAAAAAGACCTCACACTATTGTTGAGATCTTGATTTTAATGCTGCGGTGGAATCAAATAGGGTTCATCTTTTTTTGTTATGTGTATATATTCTAAGTTAATCATCCAATTCTTCAACTCTTAAACCTTCAATACCCATAATTTTTGAAGCTTCGGTTTCATTCTCAGGGAAAATGAAGCATTGTTTTTCATGCGAAGAAGTAGCCAGCCAGACCTTTCCTTGTTTAAAAAAAGACAAATCCTCAGGCAAATTAGGCATTTCCCACTGAAAAAGAGATTTTGCAATCATTTTTATTATTGATTTTGCATTCCCATCAGCATAAAAATAATAAACATTTGCAGTTTGATTATCACCAAGAGTTGTACTAGCCCATGTTGATTCGCTTCTCATTTCTTTTAATGATGCTTTGAACATATTTATGATTTCCTCTAAGTCTTTTATTGCACCCATATCGGTTCTAATAACTAGATGAAATTCATCACATACTTCAAAGCATAAATCAATTAGTTCCTGATAAACTCTATTTTTTGGATCCCTTTCAACGCTTAACATCTTGTCCCCCTATTTATATATCAAGTATTTGCACTGCCATAGAACGCATGTGCACCCTCAATCCGAATACCTTTACCATTTCTGTAGTATCCAGAGAGTGGATGATTGTGCCAAACCATGTTCTTTCCATTTGAAACGCTGATGATAACGGGAGTAATGCATCATGTCTCATATGAATTTTCTATCCTCACAATAATGTTCTCCTACGCAGATCGTGATTCAGAATTACTTTGATCTTGAAAAACAACAACAACAACATATATAACAAAGGTCAAGCTGTAAGACACGTGGGCTAACGCCTTGTAAAAAAACAGGGGCAACCTTCTCTGTTCTTTAAAGATTTAATTAAAAAAAGAAGGAATTAGAAGCGATAAGACGGAAATATAGAACATACGAATATTATCGCATAAGAAGCTTTCATATGTATCTCACACTTGATGGAAAGTAGGAAAGGTCATGGGAAAATCAAAAAGTTTACAAGAAATCTATAACGCCAACCGTCCAGAAAATAATGAACTTTTCCGAGCGATACAACAGCAGCTACAACTGAAGTATCCAGACAAACGAATGACAGCTACGAGAACCATGCAAATAATTGTGGCTGATAGTGTTTCATCTGGAGAGCTGCGGAATGTGGAAGCCCGCCTTCTGTACAGTTTATAAGAATCTGCTGTTTCATAAACCGTTTAAAAGTTTCGAACACAGAAACGAATTCATCATTGAAAGAAATTCTGAAAAAAATGGCCCATTTGTTGAATAAAGTAAATGGATGAAGTATATAATCCATTTGGTTATGATCGAGCCTGAGACCTAACGATCGAGCTTGAATCAACATGGTACATATAATTTGGGTCGTTTCGTAAACAAACTTCATTCTTTCGCCTACTTCGTGCGCCCTGTGCAATGATTTTTGCCTTTGGAAAAGTCTCAGATATTTTATTACTCAATTTCAATATATACCTACTTTCAACTGGTGAGTAAAAATGCTCAAAAGATAAAGATTGACAACATTTTTAGAGTGACTCATACTAGTAATGACTCAGGTGACAGAATATTATGAATAGTGGAGGGGTAATTATGAATAAGATTTTCGTTCCTAACGCAATCGCCACTTTAACAAGGCTTTTCTACAGTTCGACTACAACGAATGAGTATTTAGCTATGAGAACCGCCCAATTCTACATTGAAGACCTGAAGTTACTGCAAGACGTGGAGGCTGTTGCCTTGGCGATCGAAAATCAAAATGCTTTCGCATTAATGTCTAAATTCAAATTATTTGATTATAAGGCTGCTGAAAAAATTGAAATCGCACTCTCCGCTTCTGGCTATACGGAAGCAGACTTGAATGCTATGAATATTGAAATCTAAATCAATTAACAAAGTTTACGAAACGAATGGCAGAGTTAATACTCTTTGACCCATTCGTTTTTTCTTTTTAATTGTAAGAACAAACGTTGATAAAATAAACGATTTCAGTGCATAATATTCTATCACCTTTTAAACTCCGATAAGCTGCCAATTGTTTCATTCGATTTTGTTTGCTCCTTGGTTTCAATTCCCTTCATTCTGGAGTGATTAAAAACCATTGCATAATGCCCCCGCACATTATTTGTACATGTTCTGTAGTGCGTCATGAACACAAAAAAGCTTCACACAATTAAGTGTGAAGCTTGATGTAATAGCGATTCTTCGCTATTGGTGATACCGGTGGCCGGGGTCGAACCGAACACTCCAGAGGAACACGATTTTGTGTCGGGCTAAAAAATGTTAAATTCCCCATTTGCGGAAACCGATATCCCTTAAAAACCATCATATTTCTCCCTCTTTTTGAACCGCGCAATGGGGAAACAAGCAAAAATTAGTCTCAGAACTATGAAAAACCACCAAAAAAACAGTAAATTCCTAATCAAATGGCAACCCCAAAGAGAACCACAAGCATAGAATTTCCAGATTCAGTGCCACTATGGTTTGATACTTATATCTTTCCGCTAAACTCCCACAGCCCAAGCTGCCCTTTTGCAGGAATATATTCATCGAGCATCCGCATGTCCTCAATTTCCCAGGCATAGCCGCCAACTCTGTAATCCCCTAAAAACAAGTCGTTCCCTGAAATAACCCGACTATCTTCTAAGACCGCCCAGTTTCCATTGTTTTCTTCTATTTTCAAACAGTTTTTCAGCTTGCAGACTCCAATTATCATTCCGGTCGGCAGATTATCTTCTGTATACCCATGCTTAGCCAGCAGCTCGGCAACTCCATCCTGTCTACAGGCGGGCTTATCTACTTTTTTGCTCGTATGAATAGCAAGAGGACCCCGATAATGCGTTCTCCAAGTCCTTGTTTCATATTCGGCTTCCCTAAGGACAAATAAGCTTGCCCAAGGCTGGATCATCGACAGTACTTTCATTATTAATCCCCCTGCTCCTGACATGATTAAGTTAATTGGTTATATAGTTCCCTTGAATAAGGATAATATAGACTGTATCTAGATTTAATGTTCTCTTTTGCCATAAAAAAGACAGCTAACCAAAATGTACGCTGTCCTCGTGGTCCTAACTATATTTTGTTGCAACACTAAGTGCATGTAGACATAATAGATGCTAGTGCATTATTTTGGCAGTTCTACAGTAAACGGTTCTAACTTTTCACTGTCGATAAAGCTAGAAAAATCGAATTGTAGAACAGTTTTCTCCTGCTTAAAATCAGCTATTTTTTCCTTTGTTTTGTCTATTAACTTGTGCTTAACGGCAGCACAAGGGAATACCCTAAAAAAGGCAATACTAAAGACACCTTGCAACATCGAATTTTTTTCCATACTATAAGGGTAAGGAAATTCCATATTTAGTTTTATAGGATTATTGATTTAAAATGTTTGGAGGCAGGGTATTGCGAGTACCTTGTCTCTTTTTTTTCATTCGACTTAATTTCGTACCCTTTTTTTATTTATATTTTCAATCGGTGAAAACTCTTTGTGCTTTCTGATAACGTCATCAGAAAACAAATTTACATAGTGCTTTACCATTTCCATTGATGTATGTCCTAAAATTGCTTGAAGTTCAAAGATACCAGCAGATGCTTCTACAGATAATCGAGCAAAAGTATGTCTGAATTTATGACAAGTAGCTTGGATATTTATCGCTTTACCGTATCTGGATATTTGCGATTGCATCTGTCTTTTAGTTAATGGATCATTGTCGATATTTACAAATAGAAAATCATGTTCTAATACTCTCTAATCGAGAGGTATCGTTGGAGTTGTCTTTCATCCTGTCTTGAATCGGTACGAAGCGTTGTTTGTATCCCTTTGTGTTTTGAATCAGTATTCTTGAGCGCGAGTAATCAATGTCTTTTATATTGATTCCTATACATTCAGATGCCCTTATACCTGTTTCAAGCAGCATCATAATTGTTAAGGCCCTCAAGGCTGCCTAAGTAAATATAGTGTCTAACTTTTTGGGTTCACTTCAATAGGTGGTCTTCTTTTATTTGTTCAAAAATCAACATTAATGTTTAGCAAAGCCAAAAATAATGAATTCTAATAGCTTTTTTAGTGGATTAATATATAACCTTGGGAAGATAGCTTAAGTCCAGCACGGGTCAAAGTAGAGCTTCTGAGGATAGGTACAAACCAGTATATGAGTAAAAAAAATGAGAATTTTATTAATTCTTTTTCAATTAACAAATGTAGATAGATTAGTTAGATATGTTCTTTATGTTAAAATAAGGAAGACCAACTAAATTTAATGATTATTGTTTCGGGGAGTGATATTAACATGGGCTACTGTATTTATTATAAAAAAACAGATGAAGATTTGAGATTTGATAATGAAGAACATATAATTCCAGCAGGGTTAGGTGGGATAAAAAAACTTGAAAAAGGAACTGTATCAGACGAGGCAAACGCAAAGTTTTCTAAAGAAGAGCTGGTAATACTAAGAAATTCTTTTATTGGTCTTAATAGAATGAATAATGGTCCGGGCAAAAGAGGTAGTCTTAATATAAAAAAAGTTAAAAATCCTATTATGAGGGTAATTAGGCAAGATCCTAATCATAGTCCCATAGAGTTTGTGTTGGGGTTTATATTCGCGGGACGATCAGTTTTCATCCCACAACTAACTACTTTTATGGATTATAATTCAATTTCTTACCATTATTTAGCTTCAAATATAAATGTAACGTCTGTAGATAATTTGCAGATTGAATTAAATGAAAAACTCATACAATTCTTAGAAGACAAGAAAAGAGAATTTAAATTGGTGCATATGCCATTTAAAACAGACAAACATTTTATACATATAGGTTTGTATCAAGGAAGATGGTATGCTGCTACTTCTTTTAAAAGGCTTAATTTAAATATTTTTGCAGGTGATATGTTGCCAATCTTATATGAATTGAAAGAGAAATCTAAGGATAAAAAGGCATTGCCACAACCAAAATTTATAGATGAATCTGTTTCTGAATTTAAAGATGAAATTAATACAGATGCTATAAAGCTATATTTTTTATATTTAAAAACAGCTTTTAATGCATTATCTTTTTTCAAGGGTGCTAAATATGTATGTAATGATATATTTGATGAGATTCGTGAAAGTATTATTAATGTAAACAATACGGATAAGTTTATTCAATCAAATAAAGATTTGGATGATCCAGAAATTAAAACATATGTCAAAAAATTCCCCGATAAAGCTCATTATGTAATTATATGTGCAAGAAGTAATAGGTTAAATGCATATGTGAGTTTTTATGGAGAAAAGCCAGCCATAATAGAACTAACAAATAAATATCAAGATGAGGATTTTATAGATGGGCTTATTTGTGATTGGGAGAATAGAAAAGAATCTAGATTAGAAAATTATTGATGTGAAGGTATTTCAAAAAGGCTATAAACTAACTAATGGATAACTAAGTTTAAGACAAAGGACTCAGACCACAATCAAGTGGTCTATTTAAATTAAAAGGTTTTTTTATCTAAATATAAAATATTGATTTTAAAATAAAAAATAAGCCTACTCGATAGGCTCGTTTTTTTACTGCTTATTCAAAGTTTAATTTAACAAATTGAACTTCTTCTTCAGGAGTAAGAACTCCGGTTGCTTTACCGACATTTCCATTTTGTTCTCCCCAAAGGTAATTGTGTTCTTCCACTATATCGTCGAAGTTTCCTTCTTTCCATTTTCCTACGATTCTCAGCAATTCACTTTTATAGTCGATCATTTCACTATCATCAATGAAATTATAGAGTGCATTGATGTTTTCAGAATTCATTTCAAGGTTGTACCACTTTTCTTCAGAAACTACTTTTTGATGAGTCATACTATGCATTGTTTTCATAACGTCTTCTCTTTTTGAAGCTGGTCCAAGTCCTAGTTCATATAGAACTTCTTCATTTTCTAAAGCTGGTTCTTCCGTATATTCTTCGTCAGTTGTCTCAAAGTCCGTTGTCTCCAAAACAGGAGATGTATCTTCTTGCGTTTCTTCATAATTTTTAGCATTCTGATTGATTGTTATTATTACTGAGATAGCTGCGGCAGCTACTATAAGTCCAAACATTGACCATCTAAATTTATTCATTATAAAATCCTCCGAGTCATAGTTCGATTATCACTCATTTCAGTTACATCCTTTTATGATAAGCTAACCATTATTATATTAACATAAACTATTAACAAATAATCTTAAACTATTAAGTAACCATATAGATAGATAAAAAATATATATCTTATAATAAAAAAATTGAGCATAAGTTATTAATCCTCAAAATCATCTAAATCTAAATTGATTAGATGGGATTAATAATCACTCTGTATTGGCCATTAAACTATTCCCTATATAAATTCTATATTAAAATTTATTAGAAACCAATACAGAGCATCCTGAGACTTCTAAGGATTATATAAATCTTACCAGTTCATTAATTGAACATTGGAATCATTTAATCTTCCTTCAAATATCTCATAAAGATCAATTTGTCCATGCTTCAATTGGCTTTTATATAAGGTGTTTTCTAAGCAAGTTCTAAAGTAAACTCCAAAGTTATCTATTTCACGATTTGCTTCTACCTCTTTTATGTTATTTCATCGTTGTTAACCAATTTCTTGTTAACAAAATAATTATTAATATTTTTATATTGTTCTTTTTTATTTTTCCTTTTATAAGCTGGTAACTTTTGTACAGGCTTGGATTGCTCTTTTGTTATTGCTAGGGTTACCACTTTTGTCATTAGAAGTTAATTCTTCTGTTTTTTGTGTAGAGATGGTAGAGCCGCATTTGCCATCTCTTTTATTATTAAAAGACACCGAACATTCGTTTGTAAAGTATAGGTTGGGATATATTACCTATGTTTTTAATCCTCTTAATGCTCCGTGCAACTTATGCTTTTGCTCCAGATCTTGTCCCCCTAAATTCACATATCTTTTAGTAACAGCGATATCTGTATGACCAAGTTAAATGCATTAAAGAGAATGCATCCACACCTGAAACAATCATCCTCTTAGCCATCGTATGTCTAAATGTATGAGGACAAACTCGCTTATTTATCATTGTTTCCTTCCCATACTTAGTATGCTATGTCGATTTAATTCTTTATTATCCTGGCTTATGAACAGTTTGGTCGTCTCAACGTCCCCTCTTATCTTTATATATCTGCTTAGCTGCCTCTTGTGTCGTTTCAGATAAGTAAACCGTTCTTTCAAAGAGATTTTTTGTTCTTCTAATAATGATAATGTTCCCCCTAACATCATCTACTTCAATGCCTACAAGTTCAGACAATCTGACTCCAGTATCTAGGAAAACAAGTATGATTACTTCATCTCTAAAGGATATAAACGTTTTTTCTTTTCTAATTGTCCTTATAAGTTTCTCAATTTCTTCTTTATTGTTTCAATTGTCTTTTGTCTATCTCCTAATAATTTGATGTTCCTCATTGGGTTCTTAACGATTTGCTTACATAAAAAGTTATAGAATGCTCTTAGAGCTCTCAACAGGGTATTAATAGTAGTAACTTTCATTAGTTCCTTACTCTGAAGAATTAAGCTTTTTACGTCCTTTTGTACCCATTCAACGAGCTGCTTATTAATTATCTTCTTTGCTCCATGAAATTCATTTTTGTAGTATTCAATCGCCGCTGGTCTTAAGTTTCTTAAATAGCAGTCCTTAAAAAGGCTTCATATGCTTCATCATCTGAAATCTCTTCTTAATAATTCTTAGTTCATCTTCCCGTTAATTCTTTACGTCTTCTCATTACGACCTCCTACGCACACGATTCGCAGCACACGATTCTTAGTTATTTTTGTCGTGTAAAAGACAAAGAAAAAAGGCCTCAACAATTAAGTTGAGACCTTGATTCTATAAGCTTTCATGAAACCGGTGGCCGGGGTCGAACCGGCACTCCAGAGGAACACGATTTTGAGTCGTGCTATAAAGAGTCACCGTTTCCCTAACGAGTAGAGATCGGTGACGTCAGCGTTTATATATTATCGTTCAGTATTTACGAGTATTACGATGCGTACGATTGTATCACTTTAACGTAATTGTACACGGACGGGCTGCGGAAAGCAATAACAACTATTAACTCTCGGCCCTCTTTTTAACGCTAATATAATAGGTAGAAACACGGAAATATATGCAGAATTTATTCGTTAACCTCCACAGCAATAATTTCCGACATCTTCACGCGATCCACTTCGTCAGCTTCCGTTTTCAGACGCACTTCCTTATGTACAGGATCGACGTAATGTATGCGTCCAACTATTTCGTAATTAAAGCCGTCCACCCACTTCGTAATCTTAACCGCAAAATTATGTTCCATCGCGTAGCAGATACGTTGGTCGAACTCTTCATATTGAAACTCGTCTATAATCGGTTTTTGTTGTCGGTGATAATCCGTATCCAAATCACGCAGCATCTTCGTATATTCCGGAAGAAATGCGGCCTGCGCCCACTTTAATTTTCCGCGGTCACGTAACGTCATAATACGTCAGTCCCTTCGTATGGATAACGATATTATAACACGAACAAACGTTCTATAAACATACAAAAGAAAACCCCGAATTAATTCGAGGCGCAGCGTACTTCAAGAGTAAAGGCTTGTCCAAGTTCAGTCCCGGCTCCCTTTTCATTAATCCGTGTATTATTAACTCTCCAATAAGATCTGAAGTATCAAAGCCAAGTTCTAATCTTTCTGAGTGATTACCTATCGCAAATAAACTAGATATCATATAACTCAAATACATGTGGGTATCCCCATACTAAGGTATTTGCAAGCTATATAAATATATCTTCTAGAGTAAGCCTTATATCCTTAAAATGAATTTCTTTTGTAGTAATTTTTGAACTAACCTGTCCCTTTAGTTCCATAATCGAGTAGAGGGAAAATAAATGTATTATTTTCGCCCCTCTCACAACACCGTACGTACGGTTCGCGTATACGGCGTTTCAATTTATATTACAGTGTGTACTTTTAGATAATGCTCTAAAGCAGAGGGGACTCCCCTCTGCTTT
>NZ_JBFTMS010000009.1:0-171261 GCF_056397085.1 Peribacillus sp. 05N428
TAAGTACATCCATTTTAAACTCCGTAGAATAACTTGTATAGGATTTCTTAAATCCATCGGCTCCTTGAATTTGGTATAAACGAACCCATCCTTGAATCATTTGATACGAAACTTCAAATATTTTCTGAAGATCCATATAGCTGTGCTTTTCTTCAAGGTAAAGTCGTACAATGAATATTTTCTGTTCGGCAGAAAAATTAGCCATAAAAAACACCCCGTAAATGTTAGTTTGGTGTCTAACATTTACGGGGCAGTTCAAGTTTGTCTACAGTCTGAGACTCCAACTGGAAGATTGGAGGCTTTCCTTTTATGTTAGTCCATAATGGTCAGGAGTTGATCGATCGCGTTCCTTGGACGCGGGGCAGGGATCATATCGGGATAGCCAACGTGAAGGCTGCCGACGATCTTCTCGCCTGGGTTCACGCCCAAAGCTTCACGAAACTCCATGCTGTGTATCATGCCGTATGTTTCCCATATCATCCCGATTCCCTGTTCCCAGGCAAGCAGGCTGAAATTCTGGATCAAGGCACTTGTAGCCGCATAATCTTCTTCACGTGTCATGGGATTCGGATTCTCTTCCATGATCACTGCGACAAACATCGGTACACCTATGAGTTTATTATATCCTCGCTGTCCGGCTGCTTTTTTCTTTTCAGGGTCCTTCTCTTTGCCTTCCATGAATGCACGTGTTGCTTCTGCGAGTTTTAAACGGCTATCACCATGCACCACGACGAAGCGCCATGGCTGGGTCATTTTATGGTTCGGTGCCCATGTCGAAGTTTCCAATAATGATTGGATGGTATCAATAGGAACAGGAATGTCCTTAAATCGTTTGATGCTGCGCCGTTCTTTAATGATATCTTCTAGTTTCATGATCATCCTGCTCCTTTAATCATATATGTAAGTTTAATAGTTGAAAAAAATAATCCCCGGCTGCCTAATATGCTTCCAATGTGAATAAATTACTTGAATAAAGAGGGGGCAATATTCTAGTGACTTGCATTCGCTAATGAGCATATAATTTTACTAGGCACAGAGAAGCCGGGGCGACATTGTATCTATGTACAATATCAAAAGGGTACGATAAGAGAATATCGTAATTGCTTATCAAATTTCAGAGATCGATAATGAAATTGAAAATCATTATCAATTAGAATTTTCGCTTATTTCCTGTTATTTGTCAAGGGTATTTATAAAAAAAATTCAAGATATTTACCAATGCTTTAAAACAGTTAAAATCTTTTAAAAAATCTGTATAAAAATGTATAATGAGAGGATGAAAAGATGCTATTTACATACGGAGAATCGAAGGTGTCATAGATGAAAAAATTGTCCTCATTTCTTAAGCCATACTGGCTTTTGATCATTCTTGCTTTATCCTTAATGATTGTCGAGCTCGGGGTAGAGCTATTACAACCTCTATTTATAGCAAAAATCATTGATGATGGCATTTTGCAGAAAGATTTATCGGTGGTGATTAAATGGGGAAGTGTCATGGTTGGACTTTCCGTTTTTTCATTTCTTGGCGGGATCGTTAATTCATTTACGGCATCACATGTAAGTCAAAGCTTTGGACATGATGTCAGGAAAAGCCTTTTTGGTAAAATACAGGCGTTTTCTTTTGCGAACTTGAATAATATCCCGACTTCCTCGTTGATCACAAGGATGACGAATGATGTTACCCAACTTCAAAATACGATTTTTATGGGCTTGCGTATCATGGCAAGGGCGCCGTTGATCGTAATCGGCGGAGCGATCATGGCTATTGCGGTCGATTTGAAATTATCCCTCGTATTGGTCATTTCAATTCCGGTTCTGGTTTTCTTCTTGGGATGGGTTATGAAGCGGGCGGCTAATCTGTTTAAGCTCGTCCAGAAAAAACTCGATAATGTCAATGGAGTCATGAGGGAAAACCTGATAGGCATGCGCTTGATCAAAGCTTTTCTTCGTAAGGAGCATGAAATCGGCCGATTTGACGATGCGAATGAAGAGTTGAAAAGAAAGACTGTGTCTTCCCTTCGTTTAATTGAAACGACGATGCCTGTGCTGATGCTTGTCATGAATGTGGCGATTCTGATCATTCTCTGGCTTGGAAGTGAATTTATAACAACGGGAGATATACAGGTAGGGGAAGTTGTGGCGATTGTCAACTATGCCACGAGGATCGCGGCATCCCTTTCCGTTTTTTCATGGCTGATCATGGTCATTTCCCGTGCAAAGGCTTCAGCGGAACGTGTGACGGAAATATTTGAAACCCCGATAGATATTGATGAAGGTAAGGCGGAAAGCAAGAGTGGGGCCGTCAATGGGGGAGGCATTAAGTTTCTGGATGTATCTTTCCGCTATCCTGGAACCGAAACCCCGATATTGAAAAACCTGACCTTCTCCATCGATCCGGGAGAATCGCTTGCCATCATAGGAGCGACAGGATCAGGGAAAACATCACTGTTTCAGCTGATTCCGAGATTATATGAAGTTGAAATCGGCTCCATTCAAATTGATGGCCAAGATCTGAAAGATATTCCCTTGAATTCGCTGCGGAACAGGATCGGCTATGTACCGCAAGAGGCCCTGCTTTTTTCGGGGACCATAAAAAATAATGTCGCTTGGGGAAAAGAGGGTGCCTCGATGGAGGAAATCATGGCTGCGGCCATGCATGCTCAGGTCCATGAGACCGTAATGAAACTTCCGAAGCAATATGAAACCCAGTTAGGGCAAAAAGGAGTGAACCTTTCGGGAGGGCAAAAGCAGCGCTTATCGATTGCAAGAGCATTGGTGCGCAAACCGAAGATTCTCCTTCTGGATGATAGTACAAGTGCCTTGGATTTGAAGACGGAAAGTAAATTGCTTGCCGCTTTAAAGGACTATACATGCACAACGCTCATCATTACACAAAAAATCAGTACAGCCATGGAGGCTGACAAAATCTTGTTGCTGGAAAGCGGTCAAGTCCTTGCGCTGGGGAAACATCAGGATTTGATGCAAACAAGCGATCTTTATCGAAAAATCGTTCACTCACAGTTTGGGGAGGAGGGGATTTCGCTTGAGTCGAAGAATATCCCCCGATAAGGCAAAGTCTAAACCGGTCAACTCCTGGAATACGGTAAAAAGGATCATTCCCTACTTGGCAACGAATAAAAGCCTGCTATTTTGTGTCCTTTTCATGGTACTGATAAGCTCGGTTTTGGGATTGCTTGGACCCTTTCTTGTTGGGATGGCCATTGATGATTATATTGTCACAAGAGATAGCGGGGGGCTGATCAGCCTTCTTTTAGGGCTTCTCGGAGTCTACATATTTTATTCCCTTTCCATGTGGCTTCAGAATTATTGGATGATCGGAATTGCACAGGATACGGTTTATGCGATGCGCAATCAACTATTCAAAAAGCTTCACCAGTTGTCCATTCCCTTTTTTGATCGGCGTCAGCACGGGGAGTTGATGAGTAGGGTCACGAATGATATTGAAAATGTCAGTTCCACTTTGAATAGTTCCGTCATCCAGATCTTTTCAAGTGTGCTGACACTTGTCGGGACGATCGGAGTCATGCTGTATTTGAGCCCTTTATTAACTATTTTAACCTTATTCATCGTTCCTCTCATGTTCTTCGGTCTGAAGTGGATAACGAACAGGACGGGAAAGCTGTTTAAAGCACAGCAGAAGAACCTTGGAGAACTGAATGGGTTTATAGAAGAAACGATTTCCGGACAACGGATCGTAAAGGCTTTTTCACAGGAAGATAAAGTGATCCGTGATTTTATCATCCGGAGTGAAAATTTAAAGAAAGCCGGATTCCTATCACAATCATACTCAGGGCTGATCCCAAAACTGATGAATTTACTGAACAACTTAAGTTTCACGGTAATAGCCGCTGTCGGCGGGTTTTTGGCGCTGAGTGGCATAGGTACGGTTTCCATCGGGGTCATTGTCATCTTCACAGAGTACTCAAGGCAATTCACCCGTCCGCTCAATGACCTGGCTAACCAATTCAATACACTCCTCTCAGCTGTTGCCGGTGCTGAACGGGTTTTCGCCATACTTGATGAAAAAGAAGAAGAAGTGGATGAGAAACAGGCTTCTGAACTTCGTGAAGTCCGCGGTGAGGTGGACTTTGAGGGTGTTTCCTTTTCGTATAATGATGAGGAGCAAACGATATATGATGTTAGTTTCCATGCAAAAAAAGGGGAGACCGTCGCGCTTGTAGGTCCCACGGGGGCAGGTAAGACCACGATCATTAATCTTCTTGCCCGTTTTTACGAGCCGAACAGCGGCCGGATATTGATTGACGGCCAGGATATCCAACAGGTGACGAGGTCCAGTCTCCGTAAGCATATGGGCTTCGTTTTACAGGATTCCTTCTTGTTTCAAGGTACGATTCGTGAAAATATCCGCTACGGCCGGCTGGAGGCGGAAGATGAAGAAGTGGTGAATGCAGCCAAGCTTGCCAATGCCCATTCCTTTATCATGAAACTGCCAGATCGATACGATACCATCTTGAATCAAGATGGCAGTGGAATAAGTCAGGGGCAGCGCCAGCTAATATCGATTGCCAGGGCTATTTTAGCGGATCCCGTTTTATTGATTTTGGATGAAGCGACAAGTAGCATAGATACGATAACCGAGCTTAAAATCCAGGAAGCATTACAGCGCTTGATGGAGGGAAGGACAAGTTTTGTCATTGCCCACAGATTGAATACAATTCAGCAAAGTGATCAAATCCTCGTACTTGATGAAGGAAGGATCATTGAAAAAGGATCCCATGATGAATTGTTGCGGCAGAGGGGTTTTTATTACGATCTAAACCGCAGCTCATTAAGGGAAAATCAGATAGGATAAAGAAAAAATGTGTGCCATCCGGCGCGCATTTTTTGTGTTGGTCCCATAATGAGCATCATAAACTTGGGGATTGCATCCCGTTCATTTAATGATGAATCTTCTAAAAATGCGTTCACACAATACGATTTTTATAAAGCATGGAAATCATTGATTCCACCAAAGTGGGAAAGGAGGGAATTATCGACAAAATAATGGAAAATACTTTACAAATTGACTAAATTGCTATTGCTAAAAAACCTTATGGTAACATATAATTCAGAATATATATAAAATTCTTTAAATTTAATGGGTACGGGGAGAAATACTGCCCTGACCCCTTATAAATGAAGGTTTTTTATAGTTGTACACTAGATCGATAGAGAGGAGATGGAAAAAAATGAAAGCGCTTAAGTCTGTTATTCTTTGGGGGATCATATCTGCATTGGGTGCGGTGAGCTTTGGTTTCGTCGCGCTAAACCGGGGGGAAAGCATCAATGCCATGTGGATTGTTACTGCGGCACTCTGTGTTTATTCAATTGCATACCGCTTTTATAGTAAATTCATTGCACGGAAAGTGTTTGAGCTAGATGACAATCGCCAGACTCCATCGGAAGCGAATAATGATGGGAAAGATTATGTACCTACAAACAAATGGGTGTTGTTTGGCCACCACTTTGCAGCAATTGCCGGAGCTGGACCTCTCGTAGGCCCTATCCTTGCAGCGCAGATGGGATATTTGCCAGGGACGCTATGGCTTGTAGTCGGAGTTGTTTTGGCTGGTGCCGTACAGGATTTCATCATTCTTTTCGGTTCGATGCGCCGTAACGGCAAATCTTTGGGAGAGATGATCAAAGAGGAGATTGGACCGATTACAGGCTTGATAGCGATGATCGGTATCCTCGGTATCATGATCATTTTACTGGCGGTACTTGCCCTGGTTGTCGTAAAAGCGCTGGTGGGCAGTCCGTGGGGAATGTTCACGATTGCCTCGACCATACCGATTGCAGTCCTGATGGGCATTTACATGCGTTATATAAGGCCGGGACGGGTTGGTGAAGGGTCGATTATCGGAATCATACTTTTGATGCTCGCGTTATATTTCGGCCGCTTTGTAGCCGAGAGTGCAACATTGGCGCCAATGTTCACTTTCAGCGGGGAAACGATTGCCATCATGTTGATTGTCTATGGTTTCGTTGCCTCCGTTTTGCCTGTATGGATGTTATTGGCACCGCGTGATTATTTAAGTACATTCTTGAAAATCGGTACGATCATCGGACTTGCACTTGGTATCTTTATTGTCATGCCGAGCCTTGAAATGCCTGCCGTCACTCAATTCATCGATGGAACGGGACCTGTATTTTCCGGCAATTTATTCCCGTTCCTATTCATTACGATCGCTTGTGGAGCGGTATCGGGATTCCATGCACTCGTTTCCTCAGGTACAACTCCTAAAATGATTGAACGCGAATCACATGCACGTCCAATCGGATACGGGGCGATGTTGACTGAATCCTTTGTAGCCATCATGGCGATGATTGCCGCCTGTGTATTGACGCCAGGCATCTATTTTGCCATTAACAGCCCGGGGGCCGTTGTGGGAACGGAACCAGCGCAAGTGGCTGCTACGATATCAGATTGGGGTTTCCTTGTGACACCTGAGATGATTACCGGCCTTGCAGACGATGTTGGGGAAGAGACAATTATATCCCGTACTGGAGGAGCTCCAACCTTTGCAATCGGCATGGCCCATATCTTCTCCCAAGTGATTGGGGGTGCGTCCCTGATGGCGTTCTGGTATCATTTCGCGATACTGTTCGAGGCATTGTTCATATTAACCACGATTGATGCAGGAACCAGGGTGGGACGTTTTATGATACAGGATATCATCGGCACCTTTTACAAACCATTTGCCGAAACGAATAAATGGCTGCCCAATATAATTGCGACTGCCATTTGTGTAATCGGTTGGGGGTACTTCCTTTATCAAGGGGTCATTGATCCTCTTGGCGGAATCAATACCCTTTGGCCATTGTTTGGAATTGCGAATCAGATGCTTTCCGCCATTGCATTGCTGCTTGGGACGACGGTCCTTTTCAAAATGGGCAAAAAAGCGTACACATGGGTCACTCTTGTGCCCACTACATTCTTGTTGATAGTGACCATGACGGCAGGGTGGCAAAAGCTGTTCCACGAAAACCCGGCAATTGGCTTTTTAGCACATAAGGATAAATTTAAAGAGGCTTATGATAGCGGGGAAGTTCTTGCTCCGGCAGCCAATCTGGCCGAGATGAAGCGGGTTATCGTCAATGATTATGTGGATGCTGCCCTATGTGCCATCTTCATGATCGTGGTGATCACGGTCCTGATTTCTGCCATTAGGTTATGGATAAAAGTCTTGAAGAACCAGAAAATAGATTTACATGAAACGCCTTATGTATCAAGGTCGTCATAAGGGAGGGAAAGCGATGTTGAAAAGAATAATTACAATTCTCAGCTACAGAAAGCAATTCATCAGTTTGCTCGTCGGCGTGCCAAGTTATGATACGTATGTGGCACATATGAGAAAGCATCATCCTGAAGATCCCGTGAAAACCAGGAAAGAATTTTTCTGCGAAGCCCAGGATGAACGGTATAACGCAAAGGGGGGGAAAGTGTCTCGTTGCTGTTAATGAATATTTATTGAAGGGTCCTCAATAGGAGGGCCCTTTTTTTAATGGTTTTTTCGAGGGGGAATAAGTGGAGGGTGAAATGTAACAGCCATGGAGTCGTGAAGATGTGGAAAAGTGACTATTAACCAAAAAAATCACATTTGCTGATCCTTTATTCTTATTGATGTTATATAATCTAACATTTTTTATGAAAAATACAAAAATTAAGTTGAATTATTAGAAAATTAAGTATATGATAAAAAATATAACATAATAGTGTTAGTAAACATAACATATATAAAAAATAAGGGGGAAAAAACAGTATGCAAATGGCAGATTCGGTATTCATGTTTTTGGCGACGATGATGGTTTGGCTAATGACACCAGGAATTGCCCTATTTTATGGAGGTATGGTAAAAAGTAAAAATGTCTTGAATACGGCAATGCATAGTTATATGCCTCTGGCTGTCATTTCTATTCTTTGGGTGCTGATTGGGTATTCATTATCATTTTCACCTGGTAATTCACTTCTGGGCGGTCTGGACTGGGTTGGTTTAAAGGATGTGGGTTTTGCACCTGGACCTTACAGCGAAACAATTCCCCATAGTTTGTTCATGTTATTCCAAATGACTTTTGCCGTTTTAACGGTCTCGATCATTGCGGGTGGCATTGCCGAACGGATGAAGTTTTCAGCATTCCTGATTTTTACGATCCTATGGTCTTTATTCGTATATGCTCCCGTTGCACACTGGGTATGGGGGGGAGGCTGGTTAGCGGAACTGGGTACACTTGACTTTGCAGGTGGCAACGTTGTTCATATATCTTCAGGGGTTGCAGGTTTGGTATTAGCAATCATGTTAGGTAAAAGGAAAGAGTCGGGGGACAGTGCACCGCATAATCTTCCTTTAACATTTCTTGGAGGATCATTAATTTGGTTCGGTTGGTATGGCTTCAACGTCGGAAGCGCACTGACAATCAATGAAGTGGCGATGAATGTATTCGTTAATACAGCTGTTGCAGCAGCTGCTGGTATCATTGGATGGCTGATCGTCGAGTATATGGCTAATAAAAAGGCAACATTGCTGGGTGCAGTATCCGGAGCCATTTCTGGCTTGGTGGCCATTACACCCGCTTGCGGATTCGTAACGCCCGCTTCATCAATCATCATCGGTGTCATCGGCGGTGCCGTTTGTTTCTGGGGCGTATTCTTCCTGAAGAATAAACTGGGTTACGACGATGCGCTTGATGCTTTCGGGTTACATGGAATCGGCGGGACATGGGGTGGCATCGCTACAGGTTTGTTCGCGACAACTTCCGTAAACGAAAGCGGTGCAAATGGTTTATTCTATGGAGATTTCAACTTGTTGTGGAAGCAGCTTGTAGCGATCATTGCGACATATATCTTCGTTGCCGTGGTCACTTATATCGTTGCTAAAGCCATTAACCTTTTCGTACCGTTGCGTGTCAGTGAAGAAGATGAGTCAATGGGGCTTGATCTTACACTTCATGGAGAAAAAGCTTATCACGAATCCATTTAAATGGGGGTGCTCATATGTCCGAGATTTTAACGAAAATAGAAATCATTACACGTCCTATCCAATTTGAACAATTCAAAGCGGAACTTGCAAAAATAGGGGTAAGCGGAATGACAGTATCGGAAGTAAAAGGAACGGGTCTTCAGAAAAGTTATGTGGAAACATATAGAGGCAGAAATCGTGAAATGTCATTGCATGATCGAATGAAAATCGAAATCGTCGTGTGTGAAGTGCCAGTTCAGGATGTTGTGGATGTAGCAAGGAAATTCTTGAGTACCGGTAAACCGGGTGACGGTAAAATCTTCATATATGAATTGGCGAATGTTGTGAATATCCGTACCGGTAAAGAAGGTCATGATGCGTTAAAGAATGACATCTGATGATCAATTCCGCCGGATACAGAAGATAAAAGAAAGGGAGCTGAAAATGGGGAGACTGGTCCGAATTGTTAATGCAAAAAAACAGAAGATCGTTAATACGCTCATTTCAGAGGATGTATATCAACCTGATGACAGACCCTTTTTATTGGAATTGCCACTGAAAAATTTAGAAGAGATTTTATCACTCCGATTAAAATCCACGTTTCAAAATCCCCGTTCAAAAAAATAACCTTTCAGCCGTTATCCTAGGGGAGAGCGGCTTTTTTTGTTTGATGTCCAGCTGGATTGTGACATTTAAATATTAGTATATTAAGGAAACCTTTTTTCTTGAATCCCCCATGGAAATCGCGGAGCATTCCAACTATAATGAATAAGGATATAAATTTAAATACGATTTTTTTGCTTTTTTCGACGCTTTTCGCTTAGTTACTTCAATTTTTCTTTAATTTTCCGAAAAGAAAATTCAAAAAAATGTAAATTTACCAAAAAACTATGAATTACTTCATGAATGCCCCTGCTTAATAATAGGGAAATTATTAATATGTTCTTTTAAGAGGTGAAAGGAAATGGATCAATTTACGGTCGAATCCGTTTTAAATATCATCAGGGAGTTTGTTCCGAAGGATGCTTCAATTTCTGTGGCTGATTCCGAAAAATACATTTATTATCAACCGAGCAAACAAGTGGACTTAAGAATAAAACCAGGTGATTTAATCAGTGAAAATACGGCGACATATAAAGCGCTGAGCGTCCGTAAAAAAATAGGGGTGCAAGTTGAAAGTAATGTATTTGGCGTACCTTACTATGGGCTGAGTGTTCCTATCATGGACGAGGGCAATCCTTTAGGGGCGGTAACGGCCATCTTGCCGTCAAAGCCATTAATTTTACCGACATCATTCCTGACCATTAAAACAGATGACCGCTGGATACCGCTTCCATATGTTGAAATTATGTATCTGGAAGCTCAAAATAGGAAAACTAAAATTCAGTCCGAACGTGTGAGTGGATTTCATAAAATGAATTTAAGTGAATTGGAATTCATTTTACCTAGTGATTTATTCATTCGTGTGCACCGTTCGTACATCGTCAATATCAACTATATAAAAGAGATCCTTCCTGATTTCCATTCTACATTTTTATTGATAATGAAAGATAACTCCAAAATCCAGGTCAGTCAAACATATGCAAGTCAATTCAGGAGGGCTTTGGGGTTTTAGTGATTCTCCTTTGTGTGAAAGAAATGCTGGTTTATGCCCAATTTAAGGCTTTTCATTCGAAAATGAATGTGACGATTACACAGGATTGGTAAAATTAAGTGTAAGAAAAGCGAAAAATGGGGGTCTTTTGTATGAACGAAAGCGTTTTCAAAAAAATTCGCAACGAACAATTTAAGGGGAAAGTAGTTACAGCGGAAGAAGCAGCTTCATGGATTAAAAATGGGATGAAACTAGGTATGAGTGGATTTACCCGTGCTGGTGATGCTAAAGTTATTCCGATGGCTCTAGTTGAAAGAGCTAAAACTGAAAAATTCAAAGTTGACGTATATACTGGTGCCTCATTAGGACCGGAAGTCGACCAACATATGGCGGAAGCAGGTATCATAAATAAACGTTTGCCGTTCCAAGCGGATAAAGGCATTCGCAATAAAATCAATGCTGATGAAGTAACTTATGTGGATCAGCATTTGTCTCATACAGCTGAACAAGTTCGTCAAGGCATTGTCGGACCGATAGATTTTGCAATCATCGAAGCATTGGCGATTACGGAAGATGGATTGATCATCCCGACAACTTCTGTAGGCAACTCAGCCATATTCGTTCAAGAAGCTAAACATGTGATCATTGAATTGAACGTATCCCATCCAGAAGGATTGGAAGGGATGCATGATATATATACACCGGCTAAACAAGGGGAACGCGAACCGATTCCTATGACTAAAGCAAGTGATCGCCTTGGATCGATAGGCATTGCGGTTGATCCTGAAAAAGTAATGGGAATCGTCGTTTCTACAGATCTTGATGCACCTTCTACAATCGTGCCGCCGGATGAAGAAACTGCAACAATCGCCAACCACCTCATTAACTTCCTTCGTGGAGAAATCAAGGCTGGCCGTTTAACTGAAAGCCTTGCTCCGCTTCAGTCGGGTGTAGGTTCAGTGGCAAATGCAGTATTCGCTGGCTTCCTTGATTCTGAATTCAAGGATTTGGAAGTTTATTCAGAAGTGCTGCAAGATGCGGTATTTGATTTAATCGATGCTGGAAAGGTTAAATTCGCTTCAGGGTGTTCGATTACATTAGCTGAAGAAAAAGGGAAACAAGTTTACGGTGAGCTTGAAAAATACCGTGATAAACTAGTTCTTCGTCCACAGGAAATATCTAACCATCCTGAAATCATCCGTCGTTTGGGCTTGATTTCAATCAATACAGCGTTAGAGTGCGATATCTATGGTAATGTAAACTCGACACATGTTTCTGGGACAAGAATGATGAATGGAATCGGCGGATCAGGAGATTTTGCCCGTAATTCACGCCTAGGCATTTTCGTAACGAAATCATATGCAAAAGGCGGCAAAATTTCCAGTATCGTTCCTTTCGTTTCGCATGTGGATCATACTGAACATGATGTGGATGTATTAGTGACAGAGCAAGGGATCGCTGATTTACGTGGCTTGGCACCAAAAGAGCGCGTAGAGTTAATCATAGAAAACTGTGCTCATCCTGACTACCGTCCACAGCTACGTGCATACTTCACTGAAGCTGTTGCGCAAACGGGCGGGCATCAAACTCCGCACATACTTGAAAAAGCATTTTCATGGCATACGAACCTAGCTAAAAACGGTACGATGCTTGAAGTGGTTCTTCAAGATCAAAATTAAGACTCAAAACCCCGCCAATACAGCGGGGTTTTTTATTTGGGTCCGTCTCCGGTATAGGTGAAAACCAATGAATCTTTCGTCACATCAATGGAATATTGAAAGGTAAATAGATTATTTCTCCTAAGTAATTTGTATGGTGTTTCCTATTGATTCTTTTTCCTGCGACAAATAACAGATTTAAAGTGTAAAATGATGCTTAACCATCAAATGGATAGGGAACTGTATCTTTAGGCTTTTTTCTTTTATTTTTGTATATAATTATTCATTCAAGTTATAGAAATATGGTAAACTGCTAACAATGAAAGATTATCATACATAGAATTTTTCACATTCATGATGTTGTTTCCTTAGAAATAGGGAGTTATATAGAATTGCTTATAGTGGAGGAGATAATTTGTTCAAGCAAAAACTGCATTTTTGGACGTTAGAGTTATTACTATTGTCTTTACTTTTTTATGTTGGTACAAAGATTTCTTTTCTTTTTGAACCAATAGTCATTTTTACATCTACATTGTTCTTTCCAATCTTGATTTCGGGTTTTCTCTACTTTTTGTTCAACCCTACCGTTGATTTCCTCGTTAAAAGGAGAGTGCCAAGGGGATTGGCGATTTTATTGCTTTACGTATTTTTCCTTGGGTTGATTAGTTTACTGGTCGGTCTGGTTGGCCCGTCACTTTCCAAACAGGTTACGGACTTAATCAATAACCTTCCGGATTATTTCAATCAAACAAGGAAGTTCATTGAAGATTCTGCGGAGTCAAAATGGTTTTTATGGACGGTGGAACAAGATTATGTACCTCTGCAAGAAGTAGGGGATTCGCTGCAAAAATATTTGACCAACTTACCTAGTAATATAACGAACAGTTTAACTTCCGTTTTCAGCGTGGTGACGAATATTACTTTAGTGGTCGTAACGGTTCCTTTCATCCTGTTTTATATGTTGAAGGATGGGGATAAGCTTCCGGCCGCCATTATGAAATTCGTACCGGTTCGCTATAGAAAACCAGCTTTAACAGTACTTCAGGAAACTGGCGGGACGCTTACTACATACATACAAGGGCAGATTCTTGTTTGCATGTTTGTCGGGATCGGAACGTTCATTGGGTATTTGATCATTGGTTTGCCTTACGCGTTCTTATTCGCGCTGATTGGTGCTGTAACCAATATCATTCCATATGTAGGCCCGTTTATCGGAGCTGCTCCTGCTGTCATTGTGGCATTGATTCATTCACCGACAGAGGCATTATTGGTCATTCTGGTGGTAACGGTCATTCAGCAATTGGATGGTAATTTCATTTCACCGCTAGTCATCGGGAAAAAATTGAACACACATCCGCTGACCATCATCATCCTATTGCTCGTGGCCGGAAACATTGCCGGTATCATCGGCATGATTTTGGCCGTTCCGACCTACTCGGTTGTTAAAACGATAGTATTGAATATCGTTAAATTCATCAGGATCCGAAAAGAGGAAAAGCTTGAAGAAGATATATTGGAATGAAAAAACGGGCCCGACTCAATTGAGTCGGGCCCGTTTTCTTAGTGTGGTAAATAGGTCACAAACCTAAGGAAATATATTTTACTTCCAAGAATTCTTCGATGCCCTGGTGTCCGCCTTCACGGCCGAGTCCGCTTTGCTTGAATCCGCCAAATGGAGCTTGCGGAACGGAAGGAAGTCCATCGTTCAAGCCAACAATACCGAATTCAAGTGCCTCGGTGAATTTGATGCCCTTTGTGATGTTTTCAGTGAAGACGTAAGCTGCCAAACCGAAGATGGAGTCATTTGCCCTCTTGATTGCCTCTTCATCAGTCTTAAAGGAGGCAATGGGAGCTAGTGGACCAAATGTTTCTTCCTTCATGCAGAGCATGCTGTCATCAATGTTGGACAATACGGTCGGTTCAAGAAAAAGGCCGCTTATTGATTTGCCGCCAGCTTCGAGCTTAGCGCCGCTGCTGATTGCTTCATCAATTTGTTTTTGAACCTTATCCACTGCATTTTGATCGATAAGCGGACCGATATCGACGCCATCTTCCAGTCCATTTCCTACCTTTAGTTCCTTGACCTTGGCAACGAGCTTTTCGATGAAGGCCTCTTGAATGGCTTCGTGGACATAAATGCGATTTGAACAGACGCATGTTTGTCCTGCGTTACGGAATTTTGAACTGATGATGCCATCAACCGCTTTATTAAGGTCGGCATCCTCAAGAACGATTGCTGGTGCGTGACCTCCGAGTTCAAGCGAGATTTTCTTTACCGTGTCTGCTGAGCCCCTCATCAGGGTTTTGCCGACTTCTGTAGAACCGGTAAACGTCAATTTACGAACCCTCGTATCTTGAAGCCAAGTTTCGCCGATTTCTGAGGATTTTCCTGTCACGACGTTGATGACTCCTTTTGGAATGCCGGCTTCTTCAGCTAATTCAGCCATTTTTAAAGCTGTTATGGGAGTAAGGTTTGCCGGTTTAATGACGACTGTGCAGCCGACGGCAAGCGCTGGTGCCACTTTTCTTGTAATCATGGCTGCAGGAAAGTTCCAAGGCGTAATGACAGCTACAACTCCGACAGGCTGTTTAGTCACGAAAAGCCGCTTATTGGACACGGAAGCAGGAATCGTTTCGCCGTATACCCTTTTTCCTTCTTCGGCAAACCAAGATAAAAAGCCATTGGCATATGTCATTTCACCAAGAGCTTCTTTAAGGGGCTTTCCTTGCTCTTCAGTCATGATTTTTGCCAGTTCTTCTTTATGATCATCAATCAATCGATGCCATTTCCAAATTAGTTCAGCGCGTTCGTAGACTGAGAGTGCAGCCCAGCCCGTAAAGGCTTCATATGCGGCATCTGCAGCCTTCGCCGCTTCAGTTGCACCGCCTTTAGGAACGGTGGCAACTACTTCATCCGTTGCCGGGTTTCTCACTTCAATTTTATCCAATCCAAAATCCGACCACTCACCGTTAATAAATAATCCGTAATCCTTCATGATAAAACCTCCTAATTTGGTTAAATCCATCAAACTACTAAAACTTTAAACTTTATACTTTATACTTTTACCTGTTACATAAAAGTATAAACACTTTTCAGTGATTCTGAAATTTATTTGATTGGCTATTTATAGAAAAATGGCTTTCATTGCTAGAAAGGGAGAAATACACAAAAAAGAGGTGCAAGTTGCACACCTCTTCATTCAAGGTTCAATTATTTTTCCGATGAGACAGCCACTTCACTCATATCACCTGAGATGGCTTGGTTTGGATTGAATTCACCTTCTGATTTAGAAATGACCACTGTAGCGACACTGTTACCGATAAGATTGGTGATGGCGCGTGCTTCTGACATGAAGCGGTCGACCCCAAGCAGTAATGCCATTCCTTCAACTGGAATCATTGGGAAGGCAGCTAATGTTGCAGCAAGTGTGATGAAACCGGATCCCGTTACACCGGCAGCACCTTTGGATGTTAACATCAAGATTCCTAGAAGGGTCAACTCCTGCCAGATGCTTAAATCGACACCATAGGCTTGGGCGATGAAAATCGCAGCCATGGATAAGTAGATGGAAGTGCCATCAAGGTTGAAAGAATAACCGGTTGGGACAACCAAACCGACTACCGATTTTGAGCAACCGTATTTTTCGAGTTTTTTCATCACGCTTGGCAGGGCGGATTCCGATGAAGAGGTTCCTAAAACTAAGAGGATCTCTTCTTTTATATAGGCAATGAACTTGAAAATATTAAAGCCATACATTTTTGCAATCGAGCCAAGGATAAGAACAATGAAAAGTGCCATTGTGATATAAACACTGCCCATTAATTGTCCTAACGAGGTTAAAGAACCAAGGCCAAACTTACCGATTGTATAAGCCATTGCTCCAAATGCGGCCAATGGAGAAACTTTCATGATCATACCGACGATGCCGAAGAAAATGTCGGCAATATGCTGAAAGAAAGAAACGACTGGCTGCACTCTCGGTCCCATTGCCGCCATTGATAATCCGAATAATACGGCAAAGAATAGAATAGGGAGTAAGTCTCCGCCAGCCAGTGCGGCAACGGCATTATCAGGAATGATATTAGAAATGAAAGCAACGGCGCCATGTTCCGTTTCGGAAGCGGCTGTCGTATATTGTGATACATCTCCGCCCTCGACTGAATCGATGTTAAAGCCTTTACCAGGTCCCAGCAGATTGACCACGATGATTCCGATGGCAAGTGCGAAAGTGGTAACGATTTCAAAATAAAGCAGGGCCTTACCGCCGATGCGGCCAACCTTTTTCATATCACCCATACCGCCAATTCCGATTACGACGGTTAAGAAGATGATTGGTGCGATGACCATTTTAATCATTTTAATAAATAAATCAGCCAATATCTTCAGTTGTTCACCGAAAGCAGGGAAGAAGAAACCGACTGTTATACCCAGAATGATACCGATGATGACCTGAACTGTTAAATTTTTTAATATTTTCAAGGGGCATTCTCCTTTGTTATATGATAGCGCTTTCTTAACTTGATAATAGTGTAACAGAAGAAAGAATCAGAATATTCTTTTGGTGATATTGTTTTCTTTTTGTTCTTTTTGGTCTTGGGGATTTTGAATAACTGAAGAGGAATTAAAAGTGAAGATTAGGATATAAAGAGATTACTAAGCCGTAAAAAAATACCGGTGGAGCACCGGTATTGGCGAAAATCAATTTTCAAATGGTTTTATTAGTGCATATAGGGTTCCAATCACAGGAAGTTTCAAACCGACCTTGTCGGCTAGGCGCAGTGCACCGCCCTGTAAATGTTCCACTTCGAGGGTTAGGCCCTTCCGGCGGTCCTGGTGCATCGAAGAGGTGGATTCATCAGGTAAGCCTGCCATGTTTTCCAACGCTTGAGCAATATTCTCCACAGTAATTCCGACGTCATAAGCATTTGCAAGCTCCTTCATTTCAACAAGGACCTTTTCTAGCAATCCATTGGTTTCCGGGTATCTCCGTATCGTGCCGATAGGGAGGTTCAATGCTGTTGTCACACCGGAAAATGCGGTGATGAACATGTATTTGATCCACATCCTGATCAATATGTTTTCCGTTCTGCTTACCTTCATGATAGCTGATCCCGCCGCCTGTTCGAATTCATCACAAATCTTTTTTTGTGACGGATGAAGCGGGCCATAGATTAAATCGTGATTTTCATTGGAGTGAATGACATGACCTTTTTCATCAAGGGTGGCGATGATGAAGGCACTTCCTCCCAAGACGGCTTCATCGCCCAGCGCCTCCTGTAAAATGGATATATGCTCCAATCCATTCAAAAGCGGGAGGACCTTTGCGCCCTTTTCAACAAGGACCTTTAAATCTGTAAGAGTGCCTTGCAGATGCTGTCCTTTTACGGCGAGAATCACGAGGTCGACCTTTTCTATATCATTTACATTCTCTGTGATATGAAGGTCGTTGAATTGGTAGTTTCCATGTGGGCTGGTTATGCTGATCCCGTTTTCCTTCAATTGTTTGGCGCGGTTTTTTCGGACAAGGTATTGAACATCCTGTCCGGCCTGCTGCAACCTGCCCCCAAAGTAGGAGCCGAGTGCCCCGGCCCCTATAATGACAATATTCAAAGCGCACACCTCTCTTTTGATTAAGATGTACTAATCATAACATTGACTGAAATTTCAGTAAATATTTCCGTTTGAAGGTCAACTGGTTGTTTAGATGTTTGTAAGAATGGGAAAAACAAAAGACCAGCCTGAAAGGTTTCAGGCTGGTGCTTATCATTATTTATAGATTTTTACTTTAACGGTTTTTCTGCCCCAATTGATAGCTTTTGAGTGAGAAGAGTAGAAGACGTCAATTTTATTCCCTTTGATTGCGCCGCCTTTATCTGCCGCAATGGCATCCCCGTATCCTTCTACATGAACTTTTGTTCCTAGTGGAATGACCTTAGGGTCGACCGAGATGGCTTTTACGTTAGGGTTTTTCTTTAAGTTAAGACCAGATGCTGTAATCCCGCTGCAGCCTTTGCAGTTCGCAGTGTAAGCTGTTGCCTTCACCGTGATCGTTTTATATTTCTTGGATGATGATGATGTTTTTGCTTTAGCTTTAGGTTTAGCAGAGGTCGATGTTTTCTTGACCTTTAAAACTTGTTTTGGATGGATGTTATCTTTTTTCAGGTTGTTCCAACTTTTGAGTTGATTGACTGTTATATTATGTTTATTGGCGATACCCCATAGTGTGTCGCCGCTTTTAACTTTGTATGTAGTAGTAGCAGCCGATGAAACTCCGGAAAAACTAAATACCAAAAAGAAAGCAGTGAATAGTGGAAGTAGTATTTTTTTCAAAATGAATAGTCTCCTTTGTTTTAAATCGTAGACTTAGAATAACAGGTCTTTATGACAATAATGTTTCGGTGGAATAGTAATTGTGTTACAAAAAGGTTTCCCTTGATAAATAAATGTAATATAAACTAGGTCAAAAGTACTTATCAGTTAAATGTGAATATATTATTTATTATGTCAGTATAAGCATATTTTTGTTAAATAGTGTTGATGTAATGGCACATCCTGTATGATGAGGTAACATATGGATGTTAAATCCCTGGTTTTAAAGTCCTGTATATTTTGTAAAAAAACAACGTAATAATAGACGATTGAATGCTGTTTATTTTAGTGGGAGAGGATATTCGGAACATGAAAAAAGCCGACATCTATGTGATGCCGGCTCAAACTTAGACAAAATCGATGAAAATCGAGTTTGTCTAAGTTTTTTTGAGAGCTTGTTAAAATTCGAACATTGATTTCCACTCCAGGCACTCGCTTTCCGCGGGCGGTCCGGGAGCCCCTCGGCGCCTTTGCGCCTGTGGGGTCTCCCTTGGACGCGCTTTTCCCGCAGGAGTCTCGCACCTTTCGTTTCAATCAACTTTGTTTTTAAAATGTAGATAGACTTCCTTTTGTCTATATGTGATGCCGGCTTTTTTCATGATTTGGATTAATGTAAAATAAATTCAGAAGCGAAATCGACCAGCATTTTTTGGTAGACTGCTACTGATTCAAGATTGACGCATTCCCTATCTCCATGCCAGTTCTCGCCTTTTGGTCCGAATTCAATCGCTGGGATATCATATGCCGCAAAAAAGACGGTATCTGCAGAGCCATGTTGTCCAAAAATGACAGCATCTTGCTTGGTGTTTCTTTCGATAATCGGTCGGAGCAAAGTGATGAATGGGTCTGATTCTTCGGTTTTTACAGGTTTACTGTACATATTAAGGAGAACATTATTTCCTGTCACACTTTCGATCTGAGCAATGATTTCTTCCATTGTTTGCGTAGGAAGATAGCGAATATCAAGACTTAGCAAACAAGCATCCGGTACCTTATTATAGACATCCCCGCCTTTTATTTTTGCTAGGTTAAGTGAAGGGGAAGAGTAAAGGGGAGTATGATCCCGGGTGAAAGGAAGTTCCTTTATTTTTTGATAGAGATCATAGGCCTTTTCAATTGCATTCACGCCTTCCCATGGACGGCTTCCGTGTGCAGATTTGCCGGATACTTCAATATCGAGACGAAGGGCACCCTTTGCCTGGAGTCCGATTCCCAGTTGCGTCGGTTCAGCACAGATTACAAAGTCCCCCCGATAACCATGTTTCGCTAAATATCCGGAACAGTTCAACCCGCCAATCTCTTCATCGGATACGATCTGTAGCTGGATTTTTAAACCTAAGTCCTTATCTTTCAGTTCGGTAAATGCACACATCATCCCTGCAACTCCAGCTTTCATATCGGCTGTTCCGCGTCCATATAAATTTCCTTCATGAACCTCAGGGAAAAATTGATCCGGCGTACCGCTGACAACATCGACATGGCCATTCCAAATTAGGGTTTTTTCCCCGCTGCCAATCTCGCTAACAAGCATTTTATAACCGTTATTTACAATCACATTCACGGTAAGTCCTTGATCTTTAAGCCAGTCCGCACAGTAATCAACCGCTTGGTTGGCTCCTTCTTTCGATGAACTGTCGATAGATACTAAATCTTTAAGTAACTCGATGAGCAAAAAGAAAACCTCCTAAAAATATGCATACTACTATTATATATACCCTTTCTGAATAAGGGTTAACTCGAAAATATTTTCCTGTTAAATAACGTTTAGCACTTTCATCCCCTGGGGTATGTAAAGGGGGAGCGACAATTTACATTCTTTAAGGAGGATGATAGATATGGATAAACGTATAATTGGTGTATATGAAACTGGAGAAGAAGCTATAAAGGCTGTTGAGTCATTACAGGCCCAAGGGTATAATCGTGAAGATATTTCAGTGGTAGCTAAAGATAAAGAAGAATTAAATGCAGTGAATGAAGAAACGGGTACAAAAGTTGAAGAGGGGCTCGCAGCTGGTGCGGCGACTGGCGGTATTTTGGGCGGTGCTGCCGGATTATTGGCAGGTGTGGGTGCGTTGGCGATTCCGGGAATCGGGCCGGTACTGGCTGCAGGACCGCTTGCTGCAACATTAGCCGGAGCGGCTGTAGGCGCTGGAACAGGAGGATTGGCCGGTACATTAATCGGAATGGGCATACCTGAAGACGAAGCGAATAGTTATGAAGCGGATGTAAAGAGCGGCAAATTGCTTGTGTTAGTCGATTCGGATGCGAGAAAATCCAGTTCTTCTTACTCGGGAATAACCGAAACCGATGCAACGCTGACGAATGGCAGAAGAACTCTATAAGGCGTCATTTTAAAAAGGACGGATCCCTTAGGGGCCGTCCTTTTTTTGATTAGAATGTGAATTTCTTTATTTCTTTGTGCATTTCCTGGGATAGGGCATCCAATTCACTAGCCAGGGCATTTAATTGTTCCATGGAAGCATTCGTTTGTTCTACGGAAGCTGATACCTCTTCGGTTCCTGCCGCAGTTTCCTGACTGATTGAATTTAATTTTTCTGCATTGCCCGCCATCCGTGTGACTTCGTTTACCATATCGTTCATCATCTCTTTTATTTCGTCAAAATTGCTGAATGTGTTCGCGATGATGGATGCAATGTGACTGAAAGCATTTTCCGTATCCGTTACAGAAGTATCCTGAAGATGGATTTTTTGATTGACTTGATCAATCAAATGAACGGTATTGGTTGTATCGTTTTGCATGGCTTGAATGATTTCAGAGATTTCTTTCAGTGATTTTTCCGTTTGTTCGGCCAATTTCTTCACTTCATCGGCAACAACTGCAAACCCTTTTCCGTGTTCACCAGCCCTCGCTGCTTCGATGGCAGCGTTCAGGGCGAGTAAATTCGTTTGTCCTGCAATCCCGCTTATGGTTTTTACGATCGCACTGATATCATTGGATCGTGCATCCAATGATTTGACTGCCGTGCTCATCTTATTGGATATCTGGGACGTTTCATTGAATTGTTGTTTCAGGCCTTGTACTTGAGTGATTCCGTTTTCGGAAGCCTTGAACATATTTTCGGATTCCGTGGCCATTTTTCCCGTTTGCGCCTCAAGATCATTGATTTTGTCAGCCAATAGCTTTACGGCCATTTCGTTATTCTGCCCGACTTCGATTTGGTCTATGGCACCGGCTGCTATTTGTTCCATCGTCATGGCCACTTCGTTAGCTGCTGCTGAATTTTCATCGGCACTGGCCACTAGCGTCATGGAGGAATCAGATACTTTATCGGAAAGGTTGTTGACAACCCCTAACATATGACTCATATTCCTGGTCATTAAGCTGGTGTCTTCTGCAAGTTGGCCAATCTCATCTTTTCTGGAAATGGAATTCCAGGAGGTGAAATCGCCGTCAGCCATTTTCCGTATGGATTCCTGCAGCTTTTTAATGGGATTCGTTAAAGAACGGGTGATGAAGATGGTAGATAGTGCAGTGACGGTAAAGACAATCAATAGTGTGATGACATTATCGATTATCATCGGGCTTGCCCGGACTTTCACTTCATTTTCCTCCATTACCCCTGCTATTCTCCATCCGGTGGTAGGATTTGTGGCGTATCCGACGATCCGGCTTTGCCCTTCAAATTCCTCGATCATTGATCCGGATTCACCTTTCATTTTTTTGAAAATATTTTCCTTTGATATATCCTGTTGAATTTTTTCCTTGTCTGGATGTGTAACGAATGACCCTTTCTGATCAAGCAAAACCGTATAGCCCGTTTCGCCGAATTTCGTTTGATTGACCATCGTGATCAATGTATCGATCGAGATGTCGACACCTAGCACGCCTATTAATTCATCACGATCATCATATATGGCTTTTGCTGCCGTAATGACAAGTTCATTCGTAGCCTGATCGGTATAAGGTTCCGTCCAAATGGTCTTGTTTTTTTGTTTTAATGCGGATTGATACCAATCCCTCTGTCTTGGGTCGTAGTCAGCCGGCAATTCAGTTTCTGGGAATATAAATGCTTTTCCATCTTTCTCTGTGCCGAGATATATACCATTTATTTCAGAGTTACTGGTTTGCGTATAAGAAAATTCATCCATTATGGATTCGAGGTTCTTATCATAAGAAATCATAATAGGATATTTACTGATTCTATCCAATTGGTTTTCCGTTTTTTGAAAGAAGGTCTCGAAAGAATCGTTCATTGACTTGACTTGCTCTTCCGTCGTTCCGGTAAGTTCCTTGGTCGTCAACTCGATACTATTTTTATAGCTCATGTAGGAAATGGCCATTCCGCTTATCATGATCAAAGCTAAAAAGGGAATCAATATTTGTTTTTTTAGCGAATTAAAATACCAGTCTGTCAGTCTTTTCATCTTTAAAATTCTCCTTATATACTTCAAATTAATTTTGACTTCTATTTGATATTTCGGTCTTCTTTCGCTTTTTTTGAAGGGACAAGTTAGAGAATTCCAATATTAATTTTGTCGTGAAGTGCAAAGGTGGGAAGGGGGTGGAATATAGTGGATAAAAAAAGAGCTGACTGCCATGGTCAACTCTTTCATTCATTGAATACTATTCGAATTGGATATTTTTTGTCCTGTCCATATACCATGTGTAAAATTCGTCTGCATATTCAACGGATACATCTTGGAGCTTTGTATGGTGTACAGGCTTGGAGCGGTTGATCGTTTCAATTGTGGCAAGCCCGAAAAGCTTTTGCAGCTTCGAACGTTCCACCTCAATTTGAATGACCTTGCTTCTTTTGGTAATGAATAGTGATGTTTCCAAACTTCCGGATTTGAACTGAATGAACTCATCATTTAACAAGTAACGGCTATTTTTGTAATCCATTATTCTCAATGTATAAATGAGGACGAGTAGAATCAGCGAGATATACCATAGGGAGGGTTTGAAGTAATAAATCGCCAATGTTGTGAGAATCCAGAAAAAGCTGGGCCGCAGCATTCGGATTTTGAAGGCCTGTTTCGATAGTGACCTCATTGATCGTTCCACTTTGTAAGCGGGTAAAATCTCTTCTACCATCCCATATGCCCGTTCAATTGATAAAAAAGGATAGAGGGTGTTCGTTTCCAGCTCTTCATCACCGGTGCTTCCTGCACTGATCAGTTTCACTTCTGCCAACCCCAGCACTCTTTTAATGATTGATTGGGTGATTTCGACTGCTTGTACTTTTTCTTTGCGAATGGAAAAAGCAGATTCGTCCAGAACACCTTTCTTGATATATATGCGCTCGTGATCGGATGAAATTTCATATTTTCCATATCTAACGAATGTGGAAACGATTCCGAAGGCAACGGCGACACATATGAGGCCTGCAATAACGATGGTAATGATCCACCAT
Organism: Peribacillus sp. 05N428; assembly: GCF_056397085.1. NCBI lineage: Bacteria > Bacillati > Bacillota > Bacilli > Caryophanales > Bacillaceae > Peribacillus > Peribacillus sp. 05N428. The sequence goes on from NZ_JBFTMS010000009.1 coordinate 23,976, forward strand.
GTATCCAATAACTTGGCAAGAAACCCTTCGGCGTTCTCCAAATCGAAAAAATCATCGAGTGTATTATATAACGTAGCCAATATCGGGATAAGAGCCAGGAAACTGAGTGATGTAAAGGAAGCTTTCAGCACATCATGTTTGCTTGGAGTGAAATGGATCGTTTTTTCATTGGCTGGTTCCATATCCTCAGCAATTCGTTCTTCGGGAATATCCGCTTCAATAACCGGAAGTTCCTGTTTTGAAGCATATTCCCCCTCAAGCCGTTCGGCCTCTTTTCGGGAAATCATCTCGAAAGGTACGCTACCCTGATCACCAGTCATCCCCGTTTCGAATGTTAAAGAGGTCAATCTGAAAATCTTATGAAATAACGTCGTGCGTTGCTGGACATTCTGAACCTTATGAAGCGGGACAGTTCGATACGATTTCGAGACAAGCCCTGAAGTAATGTATAAGGTACCTTCTTTGATTTGGTATTTGTATGTATACCATCTAAGGATGACAGAAATGACTTTCCAAACCAAATAAACTAGAAAGCCGATTTGGAGTACCTTCATATACATCTTTTCAGAACCGAAATTCAGGACATAAAGCATGATTATGAAAAATACATTTCCTTTCAGCAATTTCCAAAATTCGAAAGGGATTTTGATAGGGTGTAATCGTTTTGCGTGTTCTTCCATCATTAATCCACTTCCTTAATTTTTGCGAAATGGGCAATTTTATCTCGTAATTCATACGCCTCTTTCTCGGGGATGGCTGGTATGTCATGAGAGTCGCCCATTGTTCCGATGCTTAGGGAATAAAGGTTGTATTTTCGCAAAAACGGTCCTTGGTTCAATTTGACAGATTGAACCTTCGTCATCGGAATGAGTTCATGCGTTTCACTCCATGCTCCACGTTTTGTTTGAATGAATTCTTCGTTCACGTCGTAACGCCAATACTTTTGCAAAAGTATCGGTTCAATGAAGATGGACCAGATAGCATGGAAAAAAGATAATACGATAAGTCCGTTTAAAATCCATCCAATCCATTCTTTCCAAGTGAAATAATCATCAACAAATAATAGGATGCCAAGGACGGCGAGGATAATGAGATTGGTAATGGCTTCAGTCATCCGCCACACCTTCACTGATTCTTTGGATATTTTCTTCGTTGGTGGCTGTATCTTGGAATACATATATTCACTCCTTACTATGTCTTTATACTTATACGGATTATCTTGCAAAAAAGTTCCCTATTAAAGGTATATGTATAGAAATTATGCAGCCCATGCCGTGGAGTGGCGGGCGAATAATCGTGCAGTTTCCCGAGTATGTATAAATAAGGAGTTTTCTAGTGGATCTTTTCTTTTTATATGACCGAATAATGGACAAGATAGAAGTGGTGAGTTTCTAAAGTGGGAGTGATAGGTTTGACGTATAAAAGGAAGTTGAGTTTTATATTCTTCCTGTTTTTGATTTGTTTTTTTAATGGAGAATCGATGCAGGCTGCGAATGATGATGGAAACCTAGGGCAGGAAATTCAACGAATATTGGAGCAATCGCCAGGATTGGCTGGGGCGTTGACGGGAATTTCCATCCGTTCAGCTAAAACGGGGGAAATGATTTATGAACGGGGATCGCAAACGAGATTGCGGCCTGCTTCGAATCTTAAGCTTTTGACAGCAGCAGCTGCGTTGGAAACTTTAGGGGAAGATCATGCTTTTCAAACGGAACTATACATAAAAGGAGTGCAGGTTGGCCAAGTTCTGCAGGGCAATGTATACCTGAAGGGAAAAGGGGATCCCACATTATTGGAAAAGGATTTTGATGAGCTGGCAGCTTCACTGAAGCAAAGGCACGTTAAGTTCGTTCATGGGGATCTTATAGGGGACGATTCTTGGTATGATGATGTTCGTTATTCCCAAGACTTGGTTTGGAGCGATGAACAGGAATATTACGGTGCAGCCGTTTCGGCTTTAACTGCTTCCCCGAATGAAGATTACGATACCGGTACCGTCATCGTGGAGATAGCCCCTGGGGAAAAGGCTGGAAAGAGGGCAACGGTAAAGCTGGAGCCTGAAACCGATCACGTGAAGGTCATCAACAAAACGAAAACTGTATCGGCAGATGCTAATAATAAAATTGAAATCGAACGGTCTCATGGCACACAAGTCATTACGGTGACCGGGACCATTCCGGAAGATGCCGGGGTGACCAAAGAGTGGATCTCGGTGGAAGATCCCACAGAATATGCCTTGAGCCTATTTGAAAAATCAATGAAGAAACATGGAATTAAAGTGTTGGGAAAAAGGGAAAAAGGGAAAACGCCAGTAGGAGCGGACATGATTGCCACTCATCAGTCCATGCCGCTTTCACAGCTGCTTATTCCTTTCATGAAATTGAGCAATAACAGCCATGCCGAGGTTTTGGTGAAGGAAATGGGCAAAGAGGCAGATGGGGAGGGAAGCTGGAAGGATGGTTTGAAGGTTGCTCGAAATCAGCTGAAGAGTATGGGTCTCGATATGCAAACGATCATGATGCGTGATGGGTCTGGAATTTCCCAAGTCAATATGATTCCAGCGAATGAAATAACGAAGCTGCTGTATGCCATTCAGGAAAAAACGTGGTTTCCTGCTTACTTGAATGCTTTACCGATTGCAGGCAACGAAAATCGGATGGTGGGCGGTACGCTTAGAAAGAGGATGAAAGGGACACTTGCAGCCGGGAATGTCCGCGCGAAAACAGGGACAATTTCAGGTACGAGCTCCTTATCAGGTTATGTGACGACCAAAAGAGGGGAAAAAATCATATTTTCAATCATCCTTAATAATTTTGTAGAAGAAAAAGGCATTACGGCAATCCAGGATAAGATAGCCGTAATGCTCGCAGAACAGGAAAACCTATTGGGAAGCGGCCATTAGTATCCATGGAAAGCTAAGTTGAAGTTCAGGATCTGCGAGAAAAAGCCAAATCATTTTCTTCGGCAAGTCCGAATTGGCAGCATAATGCCGATAAGCCATTTTATTTGCTGACCCGATCAGGTTTCAATCGCAGATCCGAATGGCGTATTCAAATCGATGGTCATTATATAACATTGCATCAAGTCGCATTCGAACCTTCGAAGGCCTTTCTCCGATATATATGTCTATAACAAGAAGTTTTCAAGTCCATTACATGGAAAGTCCTGGCCGTTTGATCGTAGACAGTTTCTCCATGAAGTGGAGGGAAAGGGGCCTTTTCCTTCTCTGTTTCTTTAATCAGACATGAAGCTTGGGAGCAAATTGGATTTTATTCAATGCCAGCATCTTCTGCTTATTTTTTTAAATTATCCCCTCAAGGAAGGAGTTTAAGGGAGGATTAATAGAAATAAGTAGTATAGGGGGAATGCTTATGAACTTTCCAACACTCAATGGACAGTATACGATCAGCAGTCTTATAGCTGAAATTCACGAAATTTCCAAAAAACGCTCACTCTATATATTGGCCATAGATGGCCGGGGCGGATCTGGAAAAAGTACACTCGCTGCCCGTATCCAAGCAGAATGTCCAGGTAGCGTGGCCGTTCATATGGATGATTTTTATTTGCCGTCATCGGAAAGGGTTCAACTGCCTCCATCCCAAAAGCCTATCGGGGCGGATTATGATTGGGAACGGGTTTGTAACCAAATCCTAAAACCTCTTACAAAGGGGAAAGAAGCAAGATATCAAAGGTATGATTGGGAAACGGACACTATGGCCGAATGGCATGAAGTTCCTGCTGGGGGCCTTGTCATTATAGAAGGAACGTATTCTATCCGTAAAGAATTGGCAGGGTACCCTGATTTCACGATTTGGGTGGAATGTCCCCGTGATCAGCGTTTGAAACGTGGCCTTGAGCGGGATGGTGAAGATGCGCGTCAAATGTGGGAGGATAATTGGATGGTTCATGAAGATCTCTATGTGGGTGTGCAAAGGCCTCAAGAAAGAGCGGATCTTGTTGTGGACGGAATGAGCTGAGCCAGAGGATATTTTAATTGTAAGGGTTTACCTATAAAATATATTGTATGTTTAGATGAATTTCCGGGGAGCCGGAAACAGGGGGGAAACTATGTTTACTAATGAAGAACAAGCTGCCGTATATAAAGCCATTTATAACCGCAGGGATATCAGGAGTTTTTTGCCAAAGCCTATTTCAAAGGATATACTCCGCAGAATTTTGGATGCTGCACATCATGCGCCGTCTGTAGGATTCATGCAGCCTTGGAGTTTCATCGTGATTTCGTCTCAGGAAACAAAGGACAGTTTGGCATGGGCAGCGGATAAAGAAAGAAGGGCCCTCGCTATTCATTATGAAGGAGGTAAAGAAAATAAGTTTCTTAGTTTGAAAGTGGAAGGGTTAAAAGAAGCACCATATACCATTTGTGTTACATGCGACCCGACACGGGGAGGCTCCCATGTTTTAGGGAGGAACTCCATTCCGGAAACCGATATCCTATCCACTGCCTGCGCCATTCAAAATATGTGGCTGGCTGCCTATGCGGAAGGATTGGCAATGGGATGGGTAAGCTTTTACAAGAAAAATGATATTCGTGATATTTTGGAGATTCCGCCGCATATAGAACCTGTTGCACTCCTGTCGATTGGCTATACGGATCAATATCCGGATAAACCTATTCTTGAACTTGCCAATTGGGAAAAAAGAAGGCTGATGGATGAACTTATTTTCGAGGATAAATGGGGGAATAAATAAACCGATATATTATAATTCCAAAACTGTTTATTAAGCCCCTGGTTCAGGGGTGGAAAAAATAGAAGACTCTTACAATAGATACTCCATTGTAAGAGTCTTTTTAAAAATTCGGTTTGATTTTAAAATCTGCGCCGTTTTGAAGATCCTGGTATACCGAGGTCTTCACGGTATTTTGCAATAGTGCGGCGGGAGATCTTCGTCCCTTCATTTTCGAATATTTGACAAAGTTTCTGATCTGAAAAAGGCTTTATTTTATCTTCATCGGCAATCAGGACCTTTATTTTTTCTTTGATGGTGGTCGATGATTCGGTTGCTGGGCTGTTCACGCGGTGTAACCCTCTAGTAAAGAAGTTCCTTAGTTTAAAGAGGCCATGCGGCGTCTGGATATATTTATTGCTCGTCGCCCTGCTGATCGTTGATTCATGAAGCTGAAGTTTTTCCGAAATGTTCTTCAGTGTCATAGGTTTTAATCCCGTAATTCCCTTCATGAAAAACTCATGCTGCTCCTCCACGATTGACGCGGTCACTTTGTAAAGCGTCATTTGCCTTTGTTCGAGCCCTTTTAACAGTAATTGGGCATCATTTATGTGCCCTTTTATATAATCTTTAGCTGGATTAACAGAATTGATGGCGACGTGGTTCTTGTAGTAAGGATTGATGGAAAGTTTAGGTGTACAGCTATCGTTGACCGTTATCAGAAAACCTTCTTTATCTTTTTCCACGTAAACGTCCGGAACGATGTAATGAGTCATATCATCGGAAAAGTGACTGACAGGACGCGGGTTTAACGTACGGATGAAATCCGAGGCCTCTTGTACTTCCTGAACGGTCACTTGGTGAAGGGCGGCAATTTTCCTGTAGCGTTTTTCTGCTAAATCTTCTAAGTGCTTTTTAACGATCTTATACGCCAATTCATTGTGATTCTCATGCTCACGCAGCTGAATGAGTAAACAATCGGTCAGATCTTTAGCACCGACTCCAATTGGGTCAAGGGATTGCAATATTTGAATCATATTTTCGATTTCTTCCACGGGTACGGAAAAATGCGAAGCAGTCCAATGGACATCCAATTCTAGAAATCCATAATCATTTAAGTTTCCAATCAAAAATTGGAGAATCTTCTTTTCAAATGCATTCAATGAACTTAGTAAACTCAATTGTTCCAGTAAATGCCTTTCAAGTGTTTCTGTGCTGACTGAATGATTGTTGATAGGGTTGTAATCATTGTCTCCGTTGAAACCTTTACTTTTAGAGGAAGAACCACGTATCTGAGAATTTATTTTAGTATGAATACTTAGTGATGCGAGGGGTTCTTTAAAGCTAATTTCGAGAACGGGATTTTCGTAAGCCTGCCGGTTCAGGAAATCTATCAGTTCATGGGTGGAATATTGAAGGATATTGATCGATTGCTGTAATTCAGGGGTTAATGACAACTTCAAGGTTTGTTTTTGGTACAGTTCAAATCCTACCTGCATATATATCAACTTCTTTCATTTAGATTAACATAGCGGCTCAAAATTAATGAAAAAATATTAACATGATAATAATACAAATCTTCCGAAAATTCAACATTGTGTGTCAGGTTTTGTAACATCAAATAGAAATAAAGAGGGGGATTCGAAAAAATGCTTGTCATTCAGTAGTAATCTAATGAATGGGAGTTGATTGATTCGAATGTGAATCAAATGATTTATATGTGAATCAACACGTGCTTCTATTGATTTATATATGAATCATTTTAAATTGAATACCTTTAATATAAGGCTCATATAATTTGGCATGCTTCTTGCTACATCTATAAATATAAAAATAAACTAGCTTGAAAAAATCCATTACATGAGAAGGGTGTTTTTTACATGATTAAAGAGACTACGAGTATTCAGGAATTAATCGATTTGGATAAAAAGCATTTTATTCATCCGACTACTGCAATCGAACAACAGCAGGCAGATGGTCCAAGTTTCATCTTTAAGGAAGGAAAGGGAATATATCTTACGGATGTCACGGGCAGGACTGTCATTGATGGCATGGCTTCACTTTGGAATGTGAATATTGGACATGGACAAGAAGAGATGGCTGAAGTCGCGAAGGAACAAATGGCCAAATTAGCTTTCACCTCAAGTTTCGCCACTTTCAGCAATGAGCCAGCAATCCGTTTGGCGGCCAAAATCGCATCCATCGCGCCTGGGGATTTGAATGCAGTTTTCTTCACTTCAGGTGGATCGGAGTCGAATGATACAGCGATCAAACTTGCTCGTCATTACTGGCTTTTGAAAGGGCAGCCTAATCGTCAAAAAATCATTTCCCGCTCGAAGTCCTATCATGGAGTGGCAATGGGAGCTACAAGTGCGACTGGCCTGAAGCCGTTCCGGGATTTCACGAATTCAATCGCACCTGACTTTTATCATGTGGACGGTTCCTCCATCGAGGAGCTGCGTAAGGTCATAGAACAGGAAGGACCGGAAACGATTGCGGCATTTATCGCTGAACCGATTCAAGGAGCCGGTGGCGTGAACCTTCCTCCTGAAGGCTATTTTAAGGAAGTAAGGGAAATTTGTGATGAATACGGCATTTTGATGGTGACGGATGAAGTCATTACAGGTTTCGGAAGAACAGGGACTTATTTTGGGATTGAACACTTTGGTGTTGTGCCTGATATGATGTGCTTTGCAAAAGGTGTGACGAGCGGATATGCACAGTTAGGCGGGGTCGTCCTGAATGATAAGATGCATCAGGATTTCATTGCCCTATCAAAAGGTACGCTTTTACACGGCTACACATACAGTGGCCATCCGATGGCATGTGCGGTTGCTTTGAAAAATATTGATATAATTGAACGTGAAAACCTTATAGAAAACTCGAAACAGCGTGGTGAAGAGTTGCTTGCCGGCTTTAAGAAGCTCCAAAGCAAACATCCGATTGTTGGTGATGTGAGGGCACTTGGACTAATTGGAGGCATCTCCATCGTAAAGGACAAACAAACAGGTGAAGGCTTTGAGACACAGCTTGCTCCAAGACTTGTTGCCGAAGCTGCGAAGAATGGTTTGATTTGCCGTTCGGTTACGTTTGATCAAGATACACTTGTATTCGCACCGCCTTTAATCATTACTAAAGCAGAAGTCGAAAGAATGATTGAAATCCTTGATGAGACATTTACTGCAGTCGAAAAAGAAATTTTATAAGAGGTGAAAGTGATGGTCATGACGGAAACGCTGAAAAAGAAATTATACATTAATGGTAAATGGCAAGAAGCTGAAAAGTTCACGACACTAAAGTCCCCTTATAGCGGGGAAGTTCTAGCGGAGATTCCCTCGGCAAGCCTTGAAGATGTCGAGTTGGCCATAGAATCAGCCTATCAGGCTAGAAAAACGATGGCAGCTTTACCTAGTCATAAACGCGCTGCCATACTTGAAAAGCTTGCGAGCCTTTTGGAAAGCCGCAAAGATGAGGCAGCTGAAATTATTGCAAAAGAGGCAGCGAAACCGATTAAAACGGCAATGGTTGAAGTATCCCGGACGATTGCCACATATAAATTTGCAGCAGAGGAAGCAAAAAGGATTCATGGAGAAACATTGACGATGGATGCCACAGCTGACGGAGAAGGAAGGATAGGATACACGGTCCGTGAGCCTCTAGGCGTTGTGGGTGCGATTACGCCATTTAATTTTCCGATGAACCTGGTTGCCCATAAAGTGGGCCCGGCCATTGCTGCCGGAAATACACTCGTCCTGAAACCTGCGAGCCAAACACCGCTATCTTCACTGTTTCTTGCTGAATTATTGGCCGAAACGGATTTGCCGGCAGGTGCGTTTAATTTAGTTACCGGAAGCGGTTCGGTAATCGGTGATAAATTAGTCACCGATTCACGGGTGAAGAGCATCTCATTTACTGGAAGTCCGGCTGTAGGAATCGGGATCCGTAATAAGGCCGGGTTAAAGAAAGTGAGTCTTGAACTAGGTTCGAATGCGGCTGTCATCGTGGATAAAGGGATCGATATCGATAAAATCATCCAACGCTGTGTATCGGCAGCATTCGCTTTTCAAGGGCAGGTCTGCATTTCCTTACAGCGCGCTTATGTTCATGAAGAGGTGTATGATGAGTTCGTCAAAAAATTCACGGAAGCAACGAATGGCTTGAAACTGGGAGATTCTTTGGACCCGTCTGTGGATATTTCAGCATTGATCAGCGCCGGGGATGTTCAGCGAAGTCTGGATTGGATCGGTGAAGCTAAACAACACGGGGCGATAGTTGCAGCAGGAGGTAAATCTGAAGGGAATATCCTGCATCCCACTGTGTTGCTGGAAGTGGATGCCATGCTTAAGGTATCTTGCCAGGAGGTCTTCGCTCCAATAGTTTTGATCAATAAGGTTTCCTCCGTTGAGGAAGCGATTGACTTTGTCAATGATTCCGAATTCGGATTGCAGGCCGGGATTTACACGGAAAATATCAATCTAGCTCTTTCTGCCGCAGAAAAATTGGAAGTCGGCGGTGTTATCATTAATGATATCCCAACTTACCGTGTTGACAACATGCCATATGGCGGAGTCAAAAAAAGCGGGACTGGGCGCGAAGGATTGAAATATGCCATTGAAGAAATGACGGAAATGAAATTGGTCATTATTAATCGGAATTAATCAGAAAAGAGGTGAGCAGCTGCTCATCTCTTTTTTTCTGTGAAACTTGGAAGAAGTTTTGCCTATGAGTTATGCAAAAATGAATAGGTAATTCACGACTGAATTTAAAAATGACAGGAAAGGGCAAAAAAACGTGAGTTACCTAAAATTTCAAACTGGCATGAATCTTGCTCATATTTATATATAGGTAGATAACTTAAAACAGAGGAGGAAATTACATGCAGGAAACTTTGCAAAATAATACGAAAAAAGAAGGAACGGGAGCATTGGACTTAAAGATGTTCATCAATGGGGAATGGGTGAATTCGACTTCGGGTGAGAAGAGGGATGTATTGAATCCGGCCACGGGGGAAGTTATTGCCAAAGCAGCGGAAGGAACACAGGAAGATGTGGATGCAGCGGTCGAGGCAGCAAAATATGCTTTCTATGAAGGTGGTTGGTGGGGAACTCCTGCCGTCGAAAGAGCTCGCATTTTGTTCAAAATAGCCGACAAAATAGAAGAAAAAGCTGAAGAACTAGCTGCGTTGGAAACATTGGATAATGGGAAACCATTGCGTGAGGCTCGTTTTGATATAGCTGATTCGGCAGCATGTTTTAGGTATTATGCAGGATTGGCCACAAAACCGACAGGTCAGACTTTTGAAGTTCCTGACGGCCAGCAATCGATGGTCGTAAGGGAACCGATCGGTGTATGCGGGCAGATCGTTCCTTGGAATTTCCCGCTAATGATGTCAGCCTGGAAACTCGCTCCGGCGCTTGCTGCAGGAAATTCCGTTGTGTTCAAACCATCTGAAATCACTCCGGTGACGGCGGTCAAACTATTTGAAATCATGGATGAGGTAGGATTGCCAAAAGGTGTCGCGAACCTTGTGTTAGGAGCGGGGCCAGTTGTCGGACAAGCCATTGCAGAGCATGAGGAAATCGATAAAGTAGCCTTTACAGGAGGCACGGCAACAGGGCGTAAGATCATGGAGGCTTCGCTGGGTAACCTAAAGAAAGTCACATTGGAGCTCGGCGGCAAATCTCCTAATATCGTATTTGCGGACTCTGATTTTGAGACTGCCGTTGATTATGCTCTATACGGGATTTTCTGTAATCAAGGACAAGTGTGCTCAGCAGGCTCCCGTTTACTATTGGAAGAATCCATTTACGATCAGTTCATTGCAAGTCTTACTGCGAAGGCGAAAAAAATCAAAGTGGGTTCAGGTTCTGATGAAAACAGCCAGATGGGACCTATCGTTTCAGAAGCCCATATGAACAAAATATTATCGTATATCCAAATCGGAAAAGAAGAAGGTGCCAAATTAATCGTCGGTGGAAATCGAATTAAAGAAGAAGGCATGGATAAAGGTTACTTTGTCGAACCTACTATTTTTGTTGATACGACACCGGATATGCGGATTGTGCAGGAAGAAATTTTTGGACCGGTGCTTGTCGTTCAAAAGTTCAAGGATGAAGCGGAAGCCCTTCGACTTGCCAATGATACGAAATATGGTTTAGCGGGAGCGGTCTTCACGAATGATATCTCAAAAGCGTACCGTGTCATTAAAAAAGTGCGTGCCGGCATCACGTGGATAAACTCATATCATCCGACTTACAACGAAGCTCCTTGGGGAGGGTTCAAGCAAAGTGGAAATGGACGCGAACTGGGAACTTTCGGTTACGAAGCTTATACCGAAGTGAAGCAAATCAATAATAACTTGGATATCCAGCCAACAGGCTGGTTTGATGAAGAGTAAATAGCTTGAAGAAAAAAGGCTGTTCCTTGAGGAACAGCCTTTTTATATAGAATCGCAGATATAATCCGAGAATCGCAGATATAATCCGAGAATCGCAGATATAATTCGAGCAGATATAATCCGAGAATCGCAGATATATCATCCGAAAATCACAGATATAATCCGAAAATCGCAGATATAATCAAAGATTGCTAAACATTTCTTTACTATTGTTGGACTTTTTCAAGATCAACCCGTCCTGAAAAGAAAACGGCGCCATTACCCATATCCGCGAGGCGATCTGGGGTAAGGGAATTGATGTGTTGCTTTGTTTCGGGCGTATTCTGCCACAAGCCTTGGCTGACAAGAACGCCTGGTAACACATTTTCTCCGGGAGCAGCGGTAAGCAAACATTCACCGCGACCGTTCCAGATTCTAACCATATCTCCGGCGGCTATTCCCATTGTTTTGGCATCGGCGGCATTCATGTGCAGTTTCGGTTCCTTTTCCATGGAGATATGTTTGGCATTATTTGAAAAGGTTGAATTCAAGAAATTGTGATTAGGTGCCGGAATGAATAAAAATGGCAGGTCGCTGTCTTTTATGATTGGCGTATATGTGGGCAATGGCTCGTATCCATCCCGCTTCATCCGTTCGGAATAAAGTTCGATTTTACCGCTTGGTGTCGGGAGTTTGCCTGGGAACATCGGCTGCATTTTGGCTTTGACAAATTGATTCCTTGAAAGGGAGTCATAGGTGATGCCTTCCAAATGCGGGTTGTCGGGAAAATCCAGAGCCTGCCGTATCATATCTTCCTCTGAATCTCTAAATGCTGCTTGTTCCCCAAATCCCATCCCGGCAGCCAACAGTTTGAACAATTCAACATTCGATTTCGATTCGCCATATTTTTCGACTACAGGTTTTTGTATTTGGACGTAATTATGCCAATATGAATTATAAAAATCCTCCGTTTCATAAGATGACGTGGCAGGAAGGACGAGGTCGGCAAACATGGCCGTTTCGGTTAAGAATAGATCATGGACCACTGTGAATAGATCTTCCCGCATTAGACCTTCCTGCACCTTATTTGCATTCGGAGCGACAAGTGCTGGGTTGGAGCCGTATACAAACATGGAGCGAATCGGGTTTTCTTTTTCCATAAGAGCTTGGCCGATTTGGTTCATATTAATGGTCCGGGTAGCTTTATTTCGCAATAAATCAGGACGTCTTAAGGCATTTATATTAAAGGCCAGATATCCTGAATTCCCTTTGATGGCTCCGCCGCCTTCCTCCATCCATTGGCCGGTAAGGGCAGGCAGGCAGGCAATGGTACGTACCGCCATGCCTCCATTGTCATGGTGCTGCAGGCCATTGCCTATCCGAACGAATGATGGGCTTGTAGTGCCATACATCCTGGCAAGTTCATATAAGTCATCAATGGGAACGCCAGTTATCGCGGAGACGGTCGCAGGGTCATATTGGCGGACATGTTCGCGCAATTCAGCAGCACCCACTGTGTATTCATTCAGAAAGGGCTGGTCGACTAGATTCTCGGCATAAAGAATATGCATTAATCCGAGGGCAAGTGCACTATCGGTGCCAGGCAGAATCGGAATGAACCAATCTGCCCACTTGCCGGTTTGGTTTTTATGAACGTCAATGACAACTACTTTGGCCCCGTTTTTTCGGGCTTGCTGGGCAAGTGTCACTTGATGCATATTAGTGCTCACAGCGTTGATGCCCCACATGATGAAAAGCTTCGTATGAATCGTTTCTTCTGGATCGATGCCGAATGAACCACCCATTGTATAGTTGTATCCGACTGAGCCTGCCGCATTACAAATGGAACGCTCGAGCATGCTTGCACCGAGTTTGTGGAAAAAGCGGCGATCCATCCCCTCAGCGCTGAGGTTGCCCATGTTTCCGTAAAAGCTGTAGGGAAGTATGCTTTCCGGTCCATGCATTTCGATCAAGTCTTTCCAATTGGAAGTGATTGTGTCAATGGCCTCTTCCCAGCTGATTGGAACGAAATTCCCTTTTCCCTTCGGACCGATGCGCTTTAATGGCTGTTTTAAGCGATTGGAGTCATATAGGCGGGCAGTCATGTTGCGGACTTTGTTGCAAATATTCCCTTTTGTGACTGGATGATCAGGGTCTCCTTGAACTTTAATGATTTTCCCATCTTTTTTGTGGAGAAGTAAACCGCATTGATCAGGACAGTCAAGAGAACAAACAGAGGGAAAGACTCCATCTGGCTGATTGATATAGGATTGCATGGCGCATTCCTCCTAAATGATTTATTCTAATAAAATGAATTTTCTTACTTATATTGAAAGTGAAATCGTTGAAAGGTGCAAGAACTTCTTAACATATGTTTTTTTTTCTGATAAGCTTACAAGATGAAAATTAACCTATAAATAGGAGGATTCATTTTTGGAATATGGAATTATAATATCAATTGCAATATACATGGCAGGCATGCTTTTAATTGGTTATTTGGCCTATCGGAAAACGGCTAACTTAACCGATTACATGCTTGGCGGCCGGAACTTGGGCCCGGCTGTAACGGCATTGAGTGCAGGGGCTTCCGATATGAGTGGCTGGCTGTTGATGGGTCTTCCTGGTGCGATGTACATAAGCGGGTTGAGTGCTGGCTGGATTGTCATCGGCCTGTGTGCAGGCTCTTATTTAAACTGGTTATTCGTGGCACCAAGACTTCGGACATATACGGAAATTGCCGGCAATTCGATTACGATTCCCGACTTTTTGGGAAATCGGTTTAAAGATGGCTCCCGGGTCTTAAAAGTGGTATCAGCATCGGTCATTTTAATTTTCTTCACTTTTTATACCTCTTCAGGCATGGTAGCCGGCGGTGAGCTTTTCCGTACGGCTTTCAATTTAGATTACCGGTGGGGTATCTGGCTGACCGCGAGCGTTGTTATTCTTTATACATTATTTGGCGGATTCCTGGCTGTCAGCTGGACGGACTTCGTACAAGGTACAATCATGTTCATTGCCTTAATTCTAGTACCAGTTGTCACGATTGTAAATATTGGGGGCTGGAATCCTACCTTCAATGAAATAAAATCGATTAACCCGAATTTATTGCATGTTTTTGAAGGAACATCAACCATTGGCATCATATCTCTTCTGGCATGGGGGCTTGGTTATTTCGGACAGCCTCATATAATCGTTCGATTCATGGCGGTCTCATCTGTTAAAGAATTGAAAAGTGCACGGCGTATCGGTATGGGATGGATGATTTTTGCTATCGTCGGAGCGATGTTCACCGGATTGGTGGGAATAGCATATTTTAACCTGACAAATAGTCCTTTAGGGGATAGGAATGCTGAGTCCGTCTTCATCATATTAGCTAAAGAACTGTTTCCATCTTTAATTACAGGCTTCTTGTTGGCTGCGATTTTAGCGGCGGTCATGAGTACGATTGCATCACAGCTGTTGGTATCGGCAAGTGCTCTGACAGATGATTTCTATAAGCAGTTCATTCGGCCGAACGCACCTGATAAGGAATTAGTGCTGGTAGGTCGGTTTGGTGTGTTGGCGATATCTGCCATTGCCCTATTATTGGCTTTTAATCCAAGCGGTACGATCCTTAAATTGGTTGGTTATGCATGGGCTGGTTTTGGGGCGGCATTCGGTCCTGTCATTTTGTTAAGCCTGTACTGGAAACGGATGACGAAATGGGGAGCCTTGGCGGGAATGATTGTCGGTACGGCAACCGTGATCGTCTGGGATATGATCGATAAGTTTGCTGAAATATACGAAATCATTCCTGGTTTCATCGCTGGTTCAATAGCGGTGGTCGTTTTCAGCTTACTATCGGCCAAGCCTACAAAAGATATCGAAGAAGAATTCAATCAAGCCATTAAAGACCTCTCTTGATTTATTGAAAATCCAGTAGTAATGCTGCTGGATTTTTTAACGATATAAAACAATGATTACTATATATATGTTACAATATCGATAGAGTCCTTATGTTGAAAACATGAGGGCTTTTTTTGAGTGATTTGGGAATAATAAACCAAAAAACAATACAAAGGAAAAAATATGAACCAATCTCATAAAATTGCATGTAAAGTGGCTTTTATATATATATTCATTGGGGTCTTATGGATTATCATTACGGATTACATCTCTATGACGCAGGCAAGGTCAGATGTTCAGATATATGCAATGTTTCAACATTCCAAAGGGTGGATGTTCATATTCATAACCGGACTTTTCCTATACTTCATAATCAGGTATTGGACGGGGAAAATGTTGAGGTCCCAACAGGAATTCATTCTGAAGGATGAACAGTATCGGTCGCTGTTCAAGCATAACCCGGATTGTGTCCTTGAGCTGAATCTCGAAGGAAATGTCGTTTCGATAAACCCGGAAGCAGAAAAACTGTTAGGTCATCATAGTGACAATTTGAAAGGCAAGAATGCGAATCATCTCATCAACTGGAATGAAAGTGATAAAGTAGCTGAATTCTTTCTACAGTCCCTTCAAGGGGAGGCTGTAAAATTCGAAACGTCCATTCAGAATAGCAGTGATGAACAACGGATAATCCGTGTAACTTTTTTACCGATCATCGTCCACTCGGAAATGCTTGGAGTATATGCCATCGTAAGGGATATCACCGAATTGCGGCGCGAAGAGGAATTGATGATCATGTCTGAAAAGCTATCTGTTATCGGACATCTGGCTGCGGCCGTCGCACATGAGATAAGGAATCCGCTGACATCTTTAAAAGGATTCGTACAGTTAATGGATATGACCCAGGAAGTGAACCCGCTGCATTCTGATATCATGTTGAAGGAAATTGACCGAATCAATATTATCTCAAGTGAACTTTTGGTTCTCGGGAAGAAACAGGATGTCGCATACTGCAGGATCGATCTTGCCGACAGTTTACAACAGGTATTCACGTTGATGAAAGCAGAAACGAATTTGAATAATATCGAAATGGGGCTAAGGATTAAAACCGCCGAACCGATTTATATTATGGCTGATTCAATTGAACTTAAACAGTTGGTAATCAATATCGTCAAGAACAGCATTGAAGCGATTGAAGATAATGGGGAAATTGATATATCTCTGCAAATAATCGATGGACATGCTGTAGTCAGCGTGAGTGATAATGGCATGGGAATGGGGCCCGAGCGCCTTGAACGGATTGGTGAGCCTTTTTACTCGACGAAGGAAAAAGGTTCAGGGATCGGGCTTGCAATTTGCCGGAAAATCGTTCATCGCCTTCAGGGGGAAATGGATTTTGAAAGTGAGATAAACAAAGGGACGACGGTTACAATTCGTATTCCGTTGGCTACTGGACAAGAATAAATGGTACTATGAAAGATAGGAAAAGTTTTATATTAAAGGAGAACGATATGAGCGAATTACCTGAATTAATAAACGATAGAAAACCATATATACAAGAAGCCTGGAAAAAGTCCGGATTCGGACAACTTACCCCGATACAAACGAAAGCGATCCCCGTGATTGTCGAGGGAAAGGATATCATGGCCGAATCACCGACAGGTACAGGAAAAACATTGGCATATTTACTGCCATTGCTGGAAAAGATTGATCCTGAAAAAAAATCGCCCCAAGCTTTGATTCTGGCATCATCACGAGAACTGGTCATGCAGATCAATGAAGAAATTCGCATTTGGTCAGAGGGAAGCGGCATTACGGGTGCAGCATTCATCGGCGGTGCTAATGTGAAAAGGCAGTTGGACAAACTGAAGAAGCGTCCACAAGTGATTGCTGGAACACCGGGACGGATTTACGAATTGATTGCCCAAAAGAAACTGAAGATGCATGAAGTTAAGACGATAGTACTTGATGAAGGTGACCAATTGATCATTCCAGAGCATATGGGAACGATCAATAATATTATCAAAACAACACTAAAAGATCGACAAATCATGGTATTTTCAGCAACCCTGCCAGAGGAAACGGAAAAAGCGGCCAGGGGATTCATGAATGAACCCGAAATGATCAAGGTCGATAAAAATGAAAAAATGGAATCCAAGGTGGACCATCTTTACTTTGTTGTTGAGAGACGGGAAAAGTCCAAGATTCTCGAGAAAATCACAAGACTTAAAGATGTGAAGGCACTTGCCTTCCTGAATGATATTGCGGAGCTTAGCGTCTTACATGAAAAGCTGAGTTATAAAGGTATTGAAATGGGCGTGCTTCACGGTGAATCCAATAAAGTCGACAGGGAGAAAGCACTGCGCAAGCTTCGTTCCGGAAAATCCCCGATGCTGATAGCAACGGATGTAGCGGCAAGGGGGCTCGATATTAAAGGCCTTACTGCGGTCGTTCATATTGATATGGCTGACAATATCGAACAATATATCCATAGATCCGGGAGAACTGGGCGTGCAGGTGCAGATGGTACGGTCATTTCAATCGTAACGGAAAGAGAAGAGCGAGAGTTGAAAAAAATGGCTCGTGAACTGGAGTTAGCATTAACGAGAGTAACCTTCTATGGTGGAAACATCGTAGTCGA
Source organism: Peribacillus sp. 05N428 (assembly GCF_056397085.1). Taxonomy (NCBI): domain Bacteria; kingdom Bacillati; phylum Bacillota; class Bacilli; order Caryophanales; family Bacillaceae; genus Peribacillus; species Peribacillus sp. 05N428. Next base: position 41,561 of record NZ_JBFTMS010000009.1, read on the forward strand.
TGAATGATTCGCAAAAAGGGACGGCCATGCGGCTGTCCCTTTTTTGCGAATGCCCAGGTAAATCCAACTGGACTTTTTCATCTATTGCCATGGAGTAATCATATTATATTTACTATAAATTCAGGAGTTCATTTATGGGTGATGATCATGAATGAAAACGCTTCCTTTATATGGATTTTTGACATATGATAGCAATAGACATAGGTTAGGAGGAGACGGTATGACAGGAAAGTATAAAAAGTTTGAAACGGCAGTCATCCATGAAGGATATGACTCGAAGAAGCATTTGGGAAGCTTGGCAACCCCCTTATTCCAAACTTCAACATTCACTTTCGAAAATGCCGAGCAAGGGGAAAGGCGTTTTGCCGGTATGGAAGATGGATATATTTATTCACGCCTTGGAAATCCAACGGTACAAGTGCTTGAAGAAAAGATTGCCGCACTGGAAGGCGGGGAAGCTGGTCTTGCTTTCGGTTCAGGCATGGCTGCCGTTTCAGCAGTACTTTTTGCGTTAACTAAAACAGATGATCACATCCTCTGCTCACAGGGGGTATATGGTTGTACATTCGGCCTTCTGCAGCTAATGAAAAATAAATACCGGATCACGCATGATTTTTGTGAAATGGATACTGAAGAACAGGTCAGGAAAATGATCCGGCCGGAAACGACCTGCATCTATGTAGAAACCCCGATCAATCCGACGATGAAAATGATTGACTTACAGATGGTGGTGAAAGTTGCTAAGGAATATAATGTGACGGTCGTAGTCGATAATACGTTTTCGACGCCATACCTACAGAGACCGCTTGAGTATGGCTGTGATATCGTCCTTCATAGCGCTACGAAATATCTTTGCGGGCATGGGGATGTCGTTGCAGGACTTGTCGTCGGTAAGAAGGAATTCATGAATCAGGTAGCTGGGACTACACAAAAGGATATCGGTGGAATCATTTCACCTTTCGATGCCTGGTTACTATTGCGGGGGTTAAAGACCTTGCCTGTCAGGATGGACCGTCATTCGGCCAATGCAATGGAAATCTTTCATGAACTTAAGAAACATCCAAAGGTGAAAAAGGTATATTATCCAGGTGATGAAGCTTCCCCGGATCATTATATCATGCAAAAACAGATGAAACATGGCGGCGGCCTTATCTCTTTCGAATTGCATGGCACAAAACAGGATGCACAGGAATTCCTCAATAAATTGAATCTAATTAAAATTGCCGTAAGTCTTGGGGATGCCGAAACATTGATCCAGCATCCCGCTACCATGACGCACTCTGCCGTTCCTGAAGCTTCAAGGGAACAAATGGGCATCAGTGACCAGCTGGTCCGTCTCTCAGTTGGTCTAGAAGCTTGGCAGGATGTCTGGCAAGATCTTCAGCAAGCATTTTAGGCTACCATATTCCTTCTACTTTTTATGAAGATGGTTATGGATATGATAAAAGTAATGGTAGCGAGGATATAAGAAATGTCCGTGATTACAGGATAGGCGGAGCTATTTCGTATCCCGATGCCTATGAACGCCCAAACGAATACGAGAGGATAGCACCAATCCCGGTTTTTACCTGCGAAGACAAAAGCCAGGATTGTTGCTGCAATCAGCAGGACGATCGTCCAGGATAAACTGGAAACCCCAAAACCGTCCCATTTGATATACGTGAGGTAATAAGAAATGTCAGCGATCGTCGCAACACTTACCCAGCCTGTATAAACGGAAAACGGAAATAGGTCGAAAGCAGTGTGTTCCACTTTTTTAATGCTTGTATAAATGACCATTAAAGTAGCCAAAAGAGCAATGATGATGAATACGGATAACAAAAAGTGTTCATAGTGCCAAGCTAAAAGCCAAGCTCCATTCAAGACACAGCTTAAAGCGAACCAAGGGAAGGATGCCTTATAAGCAGGTCTGTTTTGATGTTTACTTAAAAACTGCCTGAATACCCAGATGGCGAGCAGGAAATAGATCAAGCCCCATATGGAAAATACATATCCGGCAGGAGTGAAAAGGACATTAAGTTTATCGGAAATCTCTCCTGATGTCTGGCCGTTCAATGGCAGGAAATTGGCTGAAAAATTCATCGTGACGACGAACAGATAGAAAATCAAGTTGATGATGGAAATAAGCATTAAGCTTCCTCCTTATATGAAATGTGATCCCCTAATCCTATTCCACATATTTATCCTGCCTAACCTTTTTGGAGCACATCGGGGTTAAATTTACATAAAGATAGGAAGTTCCTGTAACAATTGAACCATTTAAGGTTAGAAATTTTACATCTTCACTTTATGGTGATAAAATATTCAAAGATTCATATTATTTTAGTCCTTCGGGGTCGGGTGAAAATCCCAACCGGCGGTGATGAAGAAATTCTAAGCCCGCGAGCCTGTTAAAAGGCAGGATTTGGTGAGATTCCAAAGCCGACAGTACAGTCTGGATGGGAGAAGGACGTGTGGAACCCAAGTGTATACGTACGCCTAATTTTTCGAAAATGAAAATATTAGGCTTTTTAGGTATACAATTTTTTTCACTCATTTCTCCTGCTAACTCCTTAGGCCATCCTAAGGGGTTTTTTATATTTTATAAAAGGGGGAAAAACATGTTTACGGGAATCATTGAGGATATCGGTACCGTACATTCCTTGAAAAAAGGAAAAAGCAGTATGGAGTTATCGATTCGTTCTGAAAAAATCCTTGAAGATGTGCATCTGGGGGATAGTATTTCAGTCAACGGGGTCTGCTTAACGGTAACGTCCTTCACGAAAAGTTTATTTACGGTCGACGTGATGCCGGAAACGGTCAAAGCTTCCTCGATCCGGACGTTAAAATTGGGATCACCTGTTAATCTCGAACGAGCCATGAGTGCACAGGGAAGGTTTGGCGGTCATTTTGTTTCAGGTCATATCGACGGGACCGGAACGATCATAAAAAAAGAACGGAAAGAAAATGCCGTATATTATGTAATCCAATTGGAAGAAGGGCTTAGTGCCTTTTGCATTCCAAAAGGTTCCGTGGCCATTGATGGAACCAGCTTGACGATATTTGGGATCGAAAGGAACCTTTTGACGGTATCATTGATTCCATTGACTCATCAGGACACCATATTGGGACAAAAAGCGGCTGGCGATATCGTTAACATCGAAAACGACATGATTGGGAAATATATAATACATCAAATGAAAAATGGCAATCCAAAACCAGGACTGAATTTAGAGTTTTTGGCAGAGCATGGATTCTAATAAAAAGGGCGGTGTAATGATGTTCCATACAATAGAAGAAGCAATAGAAGATTTGAAGGCTGGCAAGGTAGTAATCGTGTCCGATGATGAAGACCGTGAAAATGAAGGGGATTTTGTAGTGTTGGCCGAAAAGGCGACACCGGAAGCGATTAATTTCATGGCGACTCATGGACGTGGTTTGATTTGTACGACCATCACTGAACAACTGGCAGCAAAATTGAAACTGCATCCTATGGTTGGAGAAAATACCGATCATCATGGCACTGCTTTTACGGTAAGTGTCGATCATAAAAGCACCTCTACAGGAATCAGTGCTTTTGAACGGTCCTTGACCATCCTTGAGCTTCTTAATGAAGATTCGGTCGCTGAAGATTTCCAAAGGCCTGGTCACACTTTTCCGATAGTCGCTAAAGAAGGCGGCGTATTAAGAAGGGCAGGACATACGGAGGCATCGGTGGACTTGGCGAAGTTATGCGGTGCCGCTCCAGCCGGTGTCATTTGTGAGATCATGAATGAAGATGGATCGATGGCCCGCGTATCCGATTTAGAAGTCATCGCTGATAAATTCAACCTGAAGTTCATTACGATAGCCGATTTGATTCGGTATCTTCAACAAAATGATCCAATCGGGAAACAGGAACTTGAACTGAACATCCCGAAAGCTTGAAGGATTTTTAAGGAATGAAATCTTAACATGAAAAAAAATTATTGTTTTTAAAAATTAGGAGGAATTGGACATGGGGAAAACTATTGAAGCACAATTAATCGGATCAGGATTGAAAGTAGGAATCGTGGTAGGAAGATTTAATGAGTTTATCACAAGCAAGCTTTTAGGAGGGGCGTTGGATGGTCTTAAGCGTCATGGCGTTGATGAGAATGATGTTGACATCGCGTGGGTCCCTGGTGCTTTTGAACTTCCGTTAATTGCTAAGAAACTTGTGAATACAGGTAAATATGATGCGGTAATCGGTCTTGGAACGGTAATCAGGGGTGCTACTTCACATTATGATTATGTCTGCAATGAAGCAGCTAAAGGCATGGCATCCGTTTCATTGGAAACAGGTGTACCGGTTATCTTCGGTTTGCTGACAACTGAGAATATTGAACAAGCCATTGAACGTGCTGGAACAAAATCAGGTAACAAAGGCTATGAAGCTGCGGTTAGTGCCATTGAAATGGCCAACCTTGGAAAATTGATAGAACAGTGATTTCAATAAGGAAGCCGCAGGAAATAACATTCCTGCGGTTTTTTTTGATGTGCCGGATCGTGGGTCTGATTGAGTCAAATTTCTTCAACCATTTGGCAATTCTTCTTAAGTTCGTAAAGTTCCTAGCCATTGATCGATTAGTTATTGCGGCTCTTCGACACTCACCTAAACCCCTTCAATGGAAATACCCCGATTTCAAAGTAATGTGTTTTTTCATTATTTATCATTATAAATTATGGGAAGTAAGGAATCATTAGGTAATTACTCGAAAAAAAACCGAACAAAAGCGTCACGTAATGGAAGCAAGATAAAATATGCAGATATGATTATGCTACAATTGTAAAGATTGCAATTTAAATTCATGTTTTTAGGGAAAAGTAAATTTATTAGTTATTAGGAGGGGTTTGTGTGTACCATCTCTTTACACATAATGATTTAGATGGAGTGGGGTGCGGCATTGTAGCTAAGCTGGCATTCGGGGAAGATGTAGTGGTTAGTTATAATTCAATTGGTCGCCTTAATCAGAATGTAGGCGCATTTCTTGAGCAGGCCAAGATTGAAGATACATTGATCGTTACTGATCTATCGGTTGATGAAGATAATGAAAAAATGATTACTCAGTTTGTGGAAGATGGAGGCAAGGCTCTGCTGATCGATCATCATAAGTCAGCACTGCACTTGAACGAACATGATTGGGCATCTGTAACTGTCGAACAGGAAGATGGTAAACAGACGGCAGCCACATCATTATTCTATCAGTATGCAATTGAAAATAAATTGCTGGAACCTTCAAGCATTGTCGCTGAATTCGTTGAATTGGTCCGTCAATATGATACTTGGGAATGGGAAGTCAATAAAAATACAACGGCAAAGCGATTGAATGACCTGTTTTTCATGATTCCGATAGAGGAATTCGAAATGAAAATCGCAAATAAGCTGTCCACGGCTGAAAGTTTCACTTTTGACGAAGTGGAACAAACGCTTCTGAATGTTGAAGAGAGTCGAGTGGATAGGTACATAAACAGGAAAAAAAGAGAAGTTTATCAAGCTACGGTCGGTCCCCATACAGCTGGTGTGGTCCATGCAGAGTCATACCACTCGGAATTGGGAAATGAACTGTCGAAGGAGTTCTCACATCTGGATTATATAGCCATACTGATGGTAGGAAGTAAAAGAATCAGCTTCCGGACAATCCACGATGATATAGATGTTTCTGAGGTTGCTGGCAAGTACGATGGTGGCGGCCACCAAAAAGCCGCAGGTTGTACGATGTCCGAAAAGGCTTATAGCCAATATGTCGAAAAGACCTTCTATGCCGAGCCCCTTAAACGAGACGCACATAAGAATCAATTGAATGTAAAAGGATCCCCAGAGGGTTGCCTATATTCAACAAGAGACAAACAGGACATATTCATCTATGAAGATGAAGAAGAGGAATGGATTGTTGAAATCAACGGCAAACAACAGAAAAAAACATTCGATACATTTGCGGAAGCGGAAAAATACATGAAGCGGAAATACGCTGCATGGCTGGCCCATGATGAAAGATATGAAGAGTTTGTCAATAAAGGTTAATTAGAAAAGCGGCTGTCCGAATGGGACAGCCGCTTTTTAATCTTGATTTTATCTTTTAAGCGGGACAGGATGAACGATCGTGCGTGACTGTTTTTTTGGAATGGAATTTTGGCGATGAAGAATTGCATTGATTTCTCCGCCGATCACAAAAATCAGACCACTCAAATACAGCCATAGCATCAAGATGATGACGCCTCCTAAACTGCCGTAAGTGGAAGAGTAGTTGGCAAAATTACTGACATAGAATGAAAATCCAAGTGATATTCCCAGCCAAAGTACAGTTGCGGTCACTGCGCCAGGGATGACATGTTTAATGGGAAAACTTTTATTCGGTGCAAAGCGATATAAAAAGGCCAGGACAAGTGAAATGACCACAACCGCGATGACCCACCGTAATAAGCTGAATAAGATTTGCGTTTCTTCTGGGATCGGAATTACCTGCTGTAATAATTCGATGATGACTTTTCCGAAGACGGGGAGACCTAACATGACGATGAATGCTACAACCAGGCCTAATGTCAATATAATGGAAATGAAGCGGGCTTTAATGAAATTCCTTGTTTCTTCCACATCATAGGCAATATTCATGGAATGGATGAACGCATTCATTCCGTTGGAAGCGGACCATATCGTTCCAAGGAAACCAAAAGTCAGTAACCCGCCGTTCCGTTCAGATAATATGTTGATGATATTTTTCTCGATGACTTCCATCGTTTCTGCAGGCATGAAGGTTTTTATCGTGTCGAGGGCTGTCTGAATATCGATGTTCAGATAAGGTAATATGGACAGCAGTAAAATGAGCAAAGGGAATAGTGCCAGTAAATAGTAATAAGCTTGTTCTGCTGCCAGCCCGGTCACACGATCTTCCTTTATTTCTTTAATAAGTTTCTTTGAAAATTGGATCGACTTATTCATCTGGGCATCACTCCTGAATAGTTACTTAGGTTATCTGCTTCTATTCCCTCTGTTCATGTAAGTTAATCCTCAAAAGAAAAGAAATTGAAACCTCTAATCCGGGCACTTGTAGAAGCTTGTGACAATGACATAACCCGCAAAACATATTTGGAGAGTTTAAATGTTTGGTAAAGTCAATTAAAATCCCAAAATCTCAAATTTTCTCGATTAACTGTGAATAGATGCTGATGATAATTCAAGGACGGCACCAATACTACTACTAAGTATGATTTTATGCCCGTTTTCTAACAAGTATTATCATGTTAGTGAGTTATAAAAGGTAAACAGAAAAAAGGCCAGTAAGCAATTTCTCTGGCCTTTTTCTTCTATTGGACTTCTTTTTCCTGTTTCTTTTGAACCTTCGGAGGGGTCCATTTGAATACTTTATTTAGGATATTATAGATGTGTTTGGATTCTTTTGTAAGGATCGGCCCAAGAATCGCTAAGGTTAAAACATAAAGTGCCGCAAACGGGGTTAGTATAGGCATTAAACCTCCTGCAATGCCTAAGTTGGCTAAAATGATGGAGAATTCGCCGCGTGAAACGATCGTTAAACCGATGTTTGCGGAAGCTCTGTGAGATAAACCGGATTTGCGTCCGGCAATCATACCAGCTGCAAAGTTACCGATTATGGTGATGATGACGGCACCAAGAACCATCCAGACAGCTCCGCCAAGGGTCGTCGGATCGATACTCAAGCCAAAGCTGAAGAAAAATATGGCCCCGAAGAAGTCTCTGAAGGGAATGACAAGTTTCTCAATCCTGTCGCTATGCTCTGTTTCAGAAAAGACCAGGCCGAGCAGTAATGCACCAATGGCTTCTGCAACATGAATCGTTTCCGAGAAACCGGCGATGAAGAATAGTAATGCGAACACGACGATGATAAAAATCTCATCGGAGGTTATATTGAATAATTTGTTAAGGACCCCAGATGCTTTCCGGGCGATAACGAAAAATATCAGCATATACCCAATCGCGATAAATGTAGAAAGTAATGTTCCCCAAACGGAACCAGAAGAGCTTAATACCAATCCGGATACGACTGATAAATAAACAGCGAGGAAGATATCTTCAAACATGATGATGCCAAGGATTAGCTCCGTTTCATTGTTACCGGTCCTTTTAAGGTCCACAAGTACCTTTGCCACGATGGCACTTGAAGAAAAACTGATGATCCCGGTTAATATCAGGACCTCTTTTAATGGAAGACCTAGCAGGAAACCATACAGCAAGGCCATTCCCACGTTGATTAAAATGTAATAGGTTCCGCCTGTCACGATATTTTTCCCTGACTTCATAAGCTTTTTGACGGAAAATTCAAGCCCAAGGTAAAACAGAAGGAATAAAATACCGACACGACCGAGGAATGCTATGATTTCATCACTTTCAATGAAACGCAGGTCAATTAATCCGAAGTGCGGGGCATGGGGGCCAACGAGCATCCCGATGATAATTAATAGCGGAACATTTGATATTTTGAATTTACCTGCAACGAGAGCGGCTAATGCCACTAGAAGTAGGGCAGTTCCCACTTCAAAGACTAAATGATCCATATGAGCTTAGTCACTCCTTTCGTCGGTCAATAATTCTCTTATCAGGTTACGGATATCTTTTCTTTCACCGGATATTACAAGGGTGTCGCCTGTTTCGATGATGGAGTCTGGACCAGGATTATTCAGTTGTTTTTTGCCTTTTTTAGAATGGGCGATGACGGTCACGTTATAATTGCTCCTGATATCAATCGAACCAATCGTTTGATTGATGGCCTTTGAACCGGGTTCGACTTTGAACCATTCGATCACCAAGTCACCCAATGACATTTCAATTGTTTCAAGTGCTTGTGGTTTATAGACCATGCCGCCTATGATGGAAGCCAGTTGCCGGGATTCCTGATCATTAAGGGTGATGCTCGATATGACGTCCTCATGTTCATTATCAAAATGGTATAATTCCCGACGGCCATCATCGTGAATGACGATTACTAACTTTTCATCATTTCTCGTTATGATTTCGAATTTTTGACCAATACCAGGAAGTTCACTTTCTCTAATTTTCACTGGAATTCCTCCTTAAAATGTTGGTTAGAGTTAATAGAAGATAGGAGAATGTTTATAAGTTAACGTCAATATTCGTCTTGAATTTCTTCTCCTTGGATATACCGATGTATTTTAATGTCTCCGATGGACTGGAATGATGGTAATGCTTCTGTATCAAGGCCAGTGACACTCCTTGTTTATAGGCATGGTAGCCAAAAGTCTTACGCATCGAACTTGCTCCGAATTTGCCTGTCAGCCCTGCACCTTCCACAGCATCATGGATGATTCGGTGCGCCTGTTGACGTGTAATCGGCTTTTTTGTTTTAGGGGAAAGAAATAAAAACTGACCTTCGATAACCTTCGAGCCTTTAAGGTATTCTTGTAAGGCGGTACGGACTTTCAGGTTCAAATAAATTTGGTTGACTTCGTCACTTTCAGTCCGTTGCTCATAGAACTCCTTGATTTTGCCCGTTTCATCCAGAACGCTGGCGACGGTGATTTCGAGCATTTCATTTATCTTCATACCTGTATTGATGCCGAGTACAAACAATAAATAATCCCGACTGGAGTGAGCGCGTAAGTATGTTTTTATTTTGCTGATTTGATTGATATCCTTAAAGGCTTCTACATATTCCATAGATCTTCTCCTCTTACCAATGTAACATAATTACATTATAACACAAGTTATGTAACATTGCATGCGTTAAGTCCTTTAAGGCTTCTCCAAAAAGCAAAGTACTGTTGAACCGAAAAAAGCTTTTTCTTATTCTCTACACAATTAAGTGAAAATATATATATCAGTTTCTTTTAAAAGCAAAAAGGGGTTTGTCTACATTTTTTTATGGCTTGTACAATGTGGGCGTGTATGTAACGAGAGGCACTAAGGCTTTCCAGAGGCGGTACGGGAGCCGCATCGGCTTTCAGCGAGGCTGCTGAAAAACTAACGGTTTTGAATGAGTTATTGTTTTTTTTCAACAAAAATAGATCACTTCCTGTACGATAATGAACAGGAAGTGATCTATTTCTTTCATATTTAGTTACTTTTCTGCTTTGATTTTCGTGAAAATTCGTTTGAGGTTGACTGCGAAAATGGCTGTTGCTCCTTGAATTCTCATGCCAAATAGAGACCCGCTGATGATGCTTCATCATACCCGTGTCTGTGTAGTCGGATAATGATTTGAAATGGAGTTTTTCACAGGATAAATCGTTATTATGTATTATTGATATGTTTAACTATGGAATTAAACTTTATATGCCACTTTCTCACAAGGATATGAAACGTTAATCTAAATAACTTAAATAAAATGAAGTATCCTAATAATGTCCCTGATATATTAAAGATTACATCATCAATATCAACAAATCTAAAAGTATATCCTGCATATAAAGCTGTTAGTAGTTGACCTGATTCGATAATTATTCCAGTTAATACACCAGCTATTAAAATTTTCTTAAATGAGGCTTTAAATAAGAAGGGTAATCCAAAGCCTAGTGGGACAGTCATTAAAATATTAAAAAAGCTCAATTTGGTAAATTCATATTTAAATGGGGTTAAATTCATTTCTCTCCAAACATTTTGCCCCCCAAATGCTTCTCTTTGATCATCATCTACATAAATGGGAAATTGAGTGAGGTTTATAACATTACATAAATAAACATACATAATTGTATAGAATAAAAGATAGGTATAACTTTTTTTGAAACTTAATTTTAGTATTAGTGCCAAAATGATATATAAAATTATAAAACTGTAAAGAATCCAACCGCTGAAATGATAAACCATTTTAGAGACTCCTATCGTAAAAATATTTTCTTAATAAAGAAAGAACTTATAAAGAATTATAAGCTCTTTCCAGTTGTTTAATTTGATATTTTTCCTGAACCTTTTATATTTCTACCGTCATCAACTCTAAAAATTTGCAAATAATACTTAGTACCCCCACCTAGACCTGAATAGCTACCTGACACACTAGAAGAAGTACCATTTTTATTAGGTGTAGCTTTTATTGTACCAAAACTGTTACCTGAGGTCTTATTCCATAATTGATAAGTTATGGGGTTAGGACCAACAGGGCTAGGGTCAGAGCTATATTGATAATGTGTACCACTTAATTTTGCAGTTCCTTTATTTAATTTAAAATATTGACCGTTTTTACTTCCATCAACTATACGAAGATTCATTGTAAAGCTATAAGCGTTAGTTGCTGCAAAAGCAAAAGAGGGCATTGCTATTATAATTGATAATAAACATATTACTGAAACTGAAAATAATTTAGTTTTCAATAATTACACCCTTTCCGTTTTTTTTAGATGTGACCACATATTACCTATTTGTTAACAAGTACTATAGTATCGTAAATATTCACAATTTACGTCTCAATTTTGAAATGTTCTGTTTCAGAAAAGAATAATAGTATAAAGAAATAAATGGTGAAATGATGTTTGAATATTTAATTTTATTTTAAGTTCATGGTGAATAATAATTGCAAGTTAATGAACAACAGGTGTATTAAAGGAAGTGGTTGTAACGCAGATAATTCAAGTTTATCGAGTTGGGGTATAACCATGAAAAAACAATCTTTTACATAATCACTATGTTATTTATCAGCATACGATTTTAGTAGTAAAGAAATTAAGGTGAAATTTAATGATGTCGAGTGTTAGAAATCTGGGCTATGTGTCTAATATCAGTATTTATGATAAGCCTAAAAAAGTCGCAATTTTAGACAGCCTTATTAATAATCAGCAACCTGCATTAAATGGACAAATTGTTACTAAATATGACGTAATTAAAAAAATAATTATACAAAAGATATCTATGGTCATGGAACTCCAATTGCAAGCATAATTGCCGCAAAGGAAAATGAAGAAACTGTGCAAGGATTGAAAATGAAAGTAATCCAAAAAATCAAGTATATTTAGGACTGCTTGATTGATGCTTTGATGTGTGTGATGAATTTCATCTAGTTGTTAGAAAAGATATGGGTTCGATACAAGGGTTAGAAGAAATAATAAATAAGTTAAAAGCATCATTAATAGAATTGAGATGCGAGTCAACATGGGCTAGTACCACTCTTGGTGATGATCAAACAGCAAATGTTTATTATTTTCACGCTGACGAGAATGCAAAGAAAAGAAAATTATAAGATTGATTACAAAATCGCTTTATGAGTGGGATATGCCAAATTTACCTGAAGATTTGTCATTTTTTAAACAAGGAAAGTTTTGGTTTGGCTACTTCTTCGCATGAAAAAATGCTTTATTTATCCTGAAAATGATACCGAAGCTTCTAGGATTAAGGATATTGAAGGTTAAGAATTCAAGAATTGGAAGATTAACAAATGGGAGTTTTCCTTGATTAAAATAAGGGTGAATCCTATATACCTTTACAAAGCATGAAAGAGTCTCAACTTGAGGTCTTTTTTCTTTTTATTGGATACGCAAAAAAGGTTGCTGGAGGACGGCGCTATGGGGATAGGCGTATCACCTTAGAATTACGTAACCAAGGTGCTCGCATCAAGTGTAATTTTGTATAGGATGAAACAAGTCCTTCCATTCCATGTTTTAGATAGCGACCCATCTTTTCAGAGGGGATAAACCTCATGTCTTTCTTGTTCTTTTTCCTTCTAAGTACTCTAAAACTGCATTTGATTTTTGGTCTATCGTATATTTAGGAAAAAAACCGCACCCCAATTGTTAAATGTTGTCTAACAATTGGGGTGCGGTTCAAAGACAGCCATTTATTTCTAGTACACGGCTTTTTGTAATTTGTGAATGACCTCTAGTGAAAGCCCGGTTCCGATGGCAACTGATTCAAGCGGGTTATCCGCAAGTTGGACAGGGACGACGATTTCATTCGTCAGCCATTCCTGTACCCCGTTGAGAAGTGCACCCCCGCCGGATAGGATGACTCCTTGATCGACGATATCCCCGCTCAATTCAGGAGGACAATCTTCCAAGGTGGCCCTTATCGCCTCCAGTATATGAAGAAGCGATTCCTGGATGGCTTCCTGGACGTCAGTGGATGATATTGTAATCGGTTTTGGTAGCCCCGTTACAAGATCGCGGCCCCTGACTTCCATGGTGATCACGGAATGTTCAACGAGTGCGTAGCCGATTTCTTTTTTTATTTCCTCGGCTGTTCTTTCCCCAATCAGCACATTATGTTTTTTCCTGACATATTGGCTGATATCTTCATCCAATTGATCTCCGCCAATTCTGATTGAATTGCAGGAAACGACGCCGCCATAAGAAATGATTGCGACTTCAGTCGTTCCGCCGCCGATATCAACGATGACATTGGCAACGGGCTCTTCGACAGGCAGGCCCGCACCTATTGCTGCTGCTACTGGTTCCTCGATAAGGTGGACCTGTTTCGCTCCGCAGCTTTTGACTGCATCCTGAATGGCCCTTCTCTCAACTGAAGTGGAACCTGATGGTGTACAGACCACTACACTAGGTTTGCGAATCGATAAACCTAGGGCCTTGCTTGCTTTTTTCATGATTTCCTTAAGCATTTGCGCGGTCACATTAAAATCCGCAATGACACCATCCTTAAGCGGACGGATTGCCACGATATTTCCAGGTGTTTTCCCGATCATGTTTTTTGCATCAACACCGACTGCCAATACTTTATTAGTCTCTATATCAATGGCCACCACAGATGGCTCATTAAATACGATTCCTTTATTTTTACTGTAAACTAGCGTATTTGCAGTTCCTAAGTCAATGCCTATTTCTGTATTTGATAACATCTAGTCACCCCTCCATAAGAGTTTGACCCCCTATATATATTATTCTACCTTTTATTGCGAGTTTGTGGGGGTGGGAAATCTAGTAAATGGTGGAAGTGCCATGCTGTTTCTTTTCATGGAGCGAAAACATGATTAAATATAAAAAAGTGCACTGGAGAAGGCAATTGCTTTTAGTATATTTCCATGCTGCGCTCCTTGCTACAGTCGAAACAAGCGTGGATGACAGCTTTGAACCAACTTATTTTATGTTAAGATATAGATGAAAAACCGCTTAGATAAAGAAGGTAATTTTGTGAGTGTAAATTTAATCGAGAGTAAGAGTTTTAGAATCATTTTTACAGCTTTTCTAGCATTCCTGGGTGGTTACGCGTTTGATAGCCTTGGCATATACCTGCCATGGATGCTAGGACCATTATTCGTCGTGATGATTGCGAAAGTGAAGTTAAGGAAGTACTTATATTGGTCTAAAACCTTTAGAAGTACTGGATTGGTCATTCTAGGTTTACAATTGGGCAGTTCATTCACGAAACAATCGTTAAATGAGATGATTGAATATCTGCCTGTAATGCTTTTTACGACAATCGCAATCATTTCATTTACAGTGTTGACTGGCTGGTTTATCGGAAAACGAATGAACTTATCCTTGGGCACATCCATGCTTGGCAGTTTCCCGGGAGGTCTTTCCCAGATGGTGGTCTTAAGTGAGGAAATGAAGGATAGTGATGAAACGGTTGTAGGCTTTATGCAAACACTGCGGGTCATCCTGGTGATTTCCATTGTTCCGTGGATTGTGACTCATGTAATGTCAGTTGAACCAGGTGCGGTAATGGCCGTCACGGAGCGGCCGTTTTTCTTATTTGAATATGATGGGAAATTAGCCATCATGATGTTGTTAACCTTGCTAGTGTTCATTTTCATCACAAAGAGAGCCAATTTTCCGCTGCCTTTTTTGCTAGGACCTCTCATGGCAGCAGCACTATTCAATTTAGCAGGCCCAGGTGCCCCGCAGATTCCTGACTTTTGGTTGAACCTGTCGCAATTGTTGATCGGCGCACATTTAGGCTACACACTGAAGGTAGATAATCCCCGACTTTTCAGGAAGATGTTCGGAGCCGTGTTCGTCATTAATGTCCTATTGATTGGATTTTGCTATTATCTATCCATTCAGTTTGCCCCAGCCCTATCTTTACAGGCGAATGAACTTTTTTTGAGCATGGCGCCAGGCGGCGTCGCCGAAATGGCAGTCACAGCCATGTCTGTGCATGTGGATTTATCCGTTGTCACAAGCTTTCATTTATTCAGGATCTTATTCATTTTATTTTTTCTGTCCCCCATCATAAAATGGCTGGCCGGAAGAAACCACGGGAAACAAGAACAGGGACAAAGCTGACAGGCTTTGTCCTTTTCTTTCGGAAAAACTGAAGAGTGAGAAAAAATGTCAGCAATATGCGGAATTTACGAGTAAAGTGTGAAACTCACAAGTAAAAGCACGAAACCCACGAGTAAAAGTGTGAAACTCACGAATAAAAGCGTGAAAACCACAAATAAATGCGCATATTCCAGATGTTATGAGAAAATCATGTACGGAACATGCTTGAGGTTCCATTCTTGAAGGAATATTTGTGCTGTTGATAAGCTCATGCAGGCAATAAGGTGGGTAGATTTTGTGATGATTTAATGAAAATTGAAATCGAATAGTAAAATAATCCTCACTTTTTTTAAACTTCATCCGATATAAGGAGGAGACGAGACTTTAAATGAATGGGTGAGTATTATGGATATAACATCAGTTTTGGGCGTAGTTCTTGGTATTGTAGCCATCTTAGTCGGAATGGTGTTGAAAGGTGTTAGTGTAACGGCGCTGATTAATCCGGCGGCTATTTTGATCATCATTGTAGGGACGATAGCTGCTGTCGTAACGGCTTTCCCTTTGTCGGAATTAAAAAGACTGCCAAAAGTATTCAAGATTTTATTCTTTGAACAAAAATTGACAAAGCCGGAAGATTTAATAAAAACCTTTTCGGAATGGGCGGTCATTGCCAGGAAGGAAGGCTTATTGGCCTTGGAAAGCATTTCGGATCAGGTGGATAATGCCTTTTTGAAAAATGGCTTGAACCTAGCAGTCGAAGGTCAGAGTGCCGATTATATTCGTGATATTTTAGCAGAGGAAATAGACGCGATGGAAGAACGTCATCTAAGTGCGGCGGCAATTTTCAGTCAAGCCGGTACATACGCTCCGACGCTTGGCGTATTGGGTGCGGTAATCGGGCTGATTGCTGCATTGGGTAATATGGCTGACACGGAGGCATTGGGACATGCCATATCTGCAGCGTTCGTCGCGACCTTGATGGGGATTTACACGGGGTATGTGTTATGGCATCCTTTTGCCAATAAGCTCAAACGGAAATCGCAGCAGGAAGTCAGAATCAAAGAAATGATGATTGAAGGGATTTTATCGATCATCGAAGGGGAAGCGCCGAGAACGATTGAACAGAAATTAACATCATATTTGCCTGCTGGAGATCGTAAAAAGTGGTTGGAAGGCGATGTGAGAGAAGATGGCTAGCCGCAAAAAGAAACAAAGGCATGAAGAGCATATCGATGAATCATGGCTGGTTCCCTATGCCGATATCTTAACATTGCTTCTTGCGCTTTTTATCGTTTTATTCGCTTCAAGTTCGGTTGATGCAGTAAGGTTCCAGCAGTTGTCCAATGTATTTAACCAGGTTTTTACAAGCGGAACGGGTTTTATGGATTTTCCAAGTGATTCCCCCAGCAATGAGCCGACGTCACCAGAACAAAGAACAGGTGCAGAAGATCTTGAGAAGCTAGGGGAAAACGAGCAGGAAGAACTTACGGAAGTTCAGGAGCGCGTAAATGCCTATATCGAAAAGAATGATTTGACGGATAAATTGGGAACGAACCTTACTGATGAAGGCATGTTGATTTCAATTAGGGAAAATGTGCTGTTCGAATCGGGTGTGGCCGAGGTGAGAAGTGAAAACCGTAAAATTGCTAAAGAAATCTCGGAGTTACTGGTCATGGACTTACCCAGAAACATCATCGTAAGCGGACATACCGATAATATTCCTATTAAAAATTCCAAGTATGAATCCAACTGGGACCTGAGTGTGATGCGATCCGTGAATTTTATGAAACTTCTCCTCGAAAATAAGGATTTGGATCCCGAAATGTTCAGTGCTAAAGGACATGGGGAATTCAAGCCGGTTGCTTCCAATGAAACGAAAAAAGGAAGGGCGAAAAACCGGAGAGTTGAAATCCTAATCGTTCCACGGACAGCGATAAATGAGTGAAAACCTGTCAGGAATGGACGGGTTTTTCTTTTTGAAGGAGAATATATGGAAAGAGAATACACAAATGTGATGGAAGAAATCGTTGTGACATGGGTGCAGGTTTTAATGTCAGGTATAGAATACCAAACATTTTGTTCGTGCAGGAAATGTAAAAATGACATCATCACATTATCATTGAATAACCTGCCTAATTACTATGTAACCACGGAAGTAGGGCGGAAAAGGATATTTGGAAATTTGAATACAGAAGAAAACAGGAAATGGATCAATAAAAGAATCATCAATGCGATACACGTTGTTGGCCAGTACCCTAAACATTGATTCGCGGTATTTTACTCATAAACAAAAGGTCAACTATTAATTATGTGTTTTATTTATAGTGTCAGAGGGAACATAAATAAAGTGCAAAGTAGGTTCATTCGATCAAAAATTGAGGAGATGAATGATTATGGGTAAAAAAATCGCATGTGTAGTAACGAATATGTTTGAGGACTCGGAGTATAGTGAACCGGCAAAAGCATTTGAAGAAGCCGGCCATAAGGTAACGACGATTGAAATGGTAAAAGGGAAAACGGTTAAAGGGAAACAAGGGGAGGTGGAAGTCGAGATTGATGAAAGCATCGACTCGGTGAAACCGGAAAGTTTCGATGCGTTATTCATCCCCGGTGGGTTCTCGCCTGATCAACTGCGTGCTGACGAACGCTTCGTATCTTTCGCAAAATCGTTCATGGATGATAAAAAACCTGTATTTGCGATCTGTCATGGTCCGCAGTTGCTGATTACGGCCAAAACACTTGAAGGACGCCACGCAACAGGGTATACATCCATTAAAGTCGATATGGAGTATGCAGGTGCCACATATTTGGACAAAGAGGTTGTGGTTTGCGGCAACCAGCTTGTAACCAGCAGGACACCTGAAGATCTTCCGGCATTTAACCGGGAATCGCTCAATCTATTGAAATAATGAAAAATCCCGGCAGCTGCCGGGATTTTTCATTTTAAAGGATTCATATACTTCAATCTTTGCAGTAAAATAAAAGGAGAGACGAATAAAAAAGGAAGTGTCACGATTGATCGTATTAAAATCTGCACGTGAAATTCAAGCGATGCATGAATCGGGTAAAATTTTGGCAGCTTGTCATAGGGAGATTGCAAAGTTGATTGTTCCTGGTGTGACAACATGGGAAATAGAAGAATTTGTTGAAGGATTCTTAAAAAAACATGGTGCGAAGCCGGAACAAAAGGGTTACAAAGGGTATGAGTATGCGACATGTGCCAGCATAAATGAAGAAATCTGTCATGGTTTCCCTCGTAAGACCCCTTTGAAAAACGGAGATATCGTAACGATTGATATGGTCGTCAATTATAATGGGGCCCTTGCTGACTCTGCTTGGACGTATACGGTCGGTAAGGTTTCAAAGGAAACCGAACATTTAGTGAATGTGACGAAGGAATCTTTATATAAGGCGATTGAAGTATGTGTGGAAGGCAATCGGATTGGAGATATAGGTCATGCCATACAAACATATGTCGAAGCGGAAGGCTTCTCTGTCGTTCGTGATTTCATCGGACACGGGATAGGGAATGTCATTCATGAAGAGCCTCAGGTTCCGCATTATGGACTGCCGAATAAAGGTCCTCGTCTTAAGGAAGGAATGGTATTCACCATCGAGCCAATGGTAAACGTAGGTACATATAAAGCAAGCCGGAACCCGAATGGATGGACGGCATCCACTGCAGATGGGAAATACTCGGCTCAATATGAGCATACGATTGCCATAACGAAAAACGGTCCGCTTATTCTAACCGAACAGTGAATATAAAAAAACAGCATCGATTATGATGCTGTTTTTCATTTTAATCAATGGGGCGTTCCAATGAATACAAATCCTCTTCGATATTTCCTAATCTGTCCTCCATGACTTTTTTAGCATCTTTGATCCCTTCATTGTAAATAAAGGGAGCGATATTTTCGAAAATGAACTGCAAGTGATTTTCAGCAGCAATTTCACCGATTTCCTTCCCATGTTCCTGATACACATATTCTTGGATACTTTCGATCATTTTACGGCGTTTTTCTATGGGGAATTGAATGAACATTGTCCCACTCCTTCATATTTGTTCTAAAAACCATGTAATGAATTGATCCGAATCCAAAGGGAAGACAGGTACTGAAGCATGATTCCTGGTTCGTTCAAGACATTCGGGCCAAGCCACCGCTGCCTTGACATTGGTAAGCCGTTCCAATAACGGGAGGTCACTTTCTTCCTTGATTAAAATGACCTTGGGAAAATCCTCTTGCTTATACCCTTCAATTAAAATCACATCAGGGAGAAATAGACACAGTAATTGAATCAGCTCAGTGATAGGGGCGCTCCCCCTGAAATTGCCGAGCAGCTCGATTGTTCCATCTCCTTCAACAAGTGAAGCGGCCGCCCCAGCAAGAAAGTGTTTATTGGAATCCTTCGTGCCTGTAACATCTGGTTTTCCGCCATGTCCATGATGTTTTAAAACGGCTGTCTCTAATTTTGCTTCGCGAAGCTTTTTGATTAAAGTCGTTATGAAGGTCGTTTTTCCTCTATTTTGGTAGCCAACCACCTGAAAAATAAAGGGCTTCACCAAGGCCATTTGGAACCTTCCTGGTCATCGAGGAGCAGGATGTCCACGAAGTCTCCCGTTTGGAAACCACGTGTCCCCCCAGGTAAGACGGTCAGTGAATTGGCACCTGCCAAGCTTGTTGTAATATTGGATTTATCCACACCGCTTGGAATTACCTTCATCTGGCCAGATTCGTAAAATAATCGGGTGCGAAGCAGACGTGAGAAAGGATTGGGTTTTAAGAAGTCCTCTGCCAATTGGGCCGTCTCTTTTCTTAAATGCGGATGTTCCGAGAACAGCATCGTGCGGATGATCGGTCTTGCAAATAGTTCAAAGCCGACATAACTGGCGGATGGATTGCCGGATAAACCGAATAAAAATTTGTCATTATATACCGCTACGGTCGTCACGCTGCCGGGGCGCATGGCCACTTTGTTGAATAAGACATCGGCGCCAATCTTTTGATAAATATCCGGGAGAAGGTCAAAATCACCGACAGAAACTCCTCCTGTTGTAATGAGCAGATCCACTTCCTCCAAAGCAGTTGAAATGGCCTCGTAGCTTAATTCGAATTCGTCCTTAAGCTTTCCGTAAAAACGGACTTCCCCCCCGGCCCTCCGAATTTGGGCGGAGATGGCATGTGAGTTGCTGTTTCGGATTTTCCCAGGCTGCAACGGTTCATGAACATCAAGCAGTTCCGATCCCGTAGCGAATAATCCGACGACAGGCTTCCTGGCAACTGGCACTTCCGCATAACCGAATGTTGCCAGCAAGCCGATGATCCCTGGATTGATCGCTGTTCCTTTTTTTACAAGAACATCGCCTTTCTTAGCATCCTCGCCTTGAAAAGAAACGTTTTCGCCTTCCTTAAGTGAGCGTTTAAATGATATGTACTTCTTTCCGTCCTTTTCGAATTCCTTCGTAAGTTCAAGCATGATTACGGCATCACACTCAGCTGGCATCTGGGCTCCAGTCATGATTCTTGCCGCTTGATTTTTTTGAACGGGAATAGTCGATACCATACCCGCAGCCAACTCTTCCACCACTTCGAACTCGAGAGGGTTATTTATGGAACCTTCAGAAGTATCCTTGGACCTGAGGGCGAATCCATCATATGGGGAGCGGTTAAAATGCGGAACATCATTTGTAGCTACAATATCCTGAGCCAAAAAACGGTCTTGGCTGTCCTCTAGGGGAATCAGTTCCACATGTCCTGTTAATTTATGCTTCATCACTTTTTCCACTGCTTCTGCGATGCTGATGGGCGTTCTTCTTTCTACCATGCTTACAACTCCTGTCCGTTTTCAATTTCTATATCAAATGTAGCAGAAATTTTTGGAAAATGAAAAAAATCCTCACCGGTATGGGAGGATTTGAATGTTACTTATTACGCAGTCTTCCAAGTTCTTCAGCGATCGCTTCCATTTCACGGACACTGAAATTCGTTTTTTTCATCACCATTGTATAAATATCGTGCAGTTCTTCGTACATTTCGATATCAAAATGAGTTGATTTGATTGCACCGAAGTTCATCACTTTTAATTTATCCTTGATTGCCTCGATCATAAACTCGACACTTTCGGCTGTGTTTTGCGTTAAATCCATTTCCTTCATCCTTTCATACGTTCCTAAATTATTTTCATCTTTGCATGATTACCGCTGGAAGTCAATGAGTATTCGGGTGGGATATGAAGCTTGACCCCGGATAATCTTGGTGATCTTCGCGTTTTAAAGTGAGAGAGTTTGGGAAAAGATAGGAAAAAACTTTTTTAAACATTGTATAATGGAGAGAGCTACCATTATCCATCAACTAATATATGACGAGGAGGAGAATATATGAGCAACATTCGAGAAGAATATAAGTGTGCCAAGAAAAGTAAATTTATGCAAGCGGTCTTTATTGGGGCGTTAGCTGGGGCGGCAATAAGCCTTTTTGACAAGCAAACGCGTTATTCTGTATTGGAAAACAGCAAAAGCTGCATGAGTAATATGAAGGAATTCGTGAAGAATCCCAATGGGGTGCTTACACAAGTACGTGAAACATCATCCAAGGTCCGTTCCACTGTTGAAAAAATTTCCGAAGATGTATCCTTCATTTCCCAAAAGGTTGAGGAAATGAAAGATATTCCATCACAAGTTGCCCAAGTGGTGATGGAGACGAAGGAAGTTTTTACTGCAGAGGAAGAAGAGCAGTCCTCTAGAGACCACGAACGAATTTCCTTAAATTAAAAAATGGGGTGGAGGTATGGCCAATAAAAAAGAATGGCTGAAAGGCTCATTCTTCAAGACTTTGGTAAAACGGTTACAGGTCGATGATGTGTCGGGGCTTGCCGCACAGCTGTCTTATTTCTTCTTGCTTTCCCTGTTTCCGTTACTTATTTTTTTATTCACTTTATTGGCCTATCTGCCATTTTCACATGAAGATATATTAAATACCGTCCGTACATATGCACCTGACGATTCGATGAAAATCATTGAAGCTAACCTATCGGAAGTGATGGAAGCGAATGGGACTTTATTGTCGTTTGGTGTCATCGGAACGATATGGTCGGCATCGAATGGGATGAATGCAATCATTAAAGCATTTAACCATGCATATGGTGTAAAAGAAAGTCGAACTTTCTTTATTTCCCGGGGAATGTCGATTCTTCTCACTTTAGCGATGATTTTTGTTTTTATTGTCGTTTTATTGCTGCCGGTATTCGGAAAACAGATCGGAGTGTTCCTATTTGCCGAAATTGGACAATCCGATGAGTTTCTTACGATTTGGAACCAACTTCGCTGGGTGGTCAGTACGCTTGTATTTTTAATTGTGTTCACCATCCTTTATTGGATTGCGCCCAACATTAAGCTAAAGTGCATAACCGTACTGCCTGGTGCAATCTTTGCAACGGCAGGATGGAGCCTCGCTTCTTTTTTGTTTTCATTTTATGTGGAGAACTTCGCTAATTATTCCGCAACATATGGAAGTCTTGGAGGGATAATCGTATTAATGGTCTGGTTTTATTTATCGGGGCTCATCATCATACTGGGCGGGGAAATAAATGCGCTCATTAGTGAAAGGAAAAAGCCAGAATGTGCATGAGCTTCCTGGAGTTCCCGTAATAGCGGACTATCATGCTGCGGATACTATTCAAGAAATGACAACTTTTAAAGAGGAGGAGTTCATTCATGAGTAAAAAGGATGGCAGCACAAAACAAAAAGGAAAAAATAAAGGTTCGAACCATAAAACATCAGGTTCTGCAAACGGTAAGAACGGATATCACTAAATGAACATAAAAAAGGGAGCCTTGGATGGCTCCTTTTTCATGGTTTAGTTTCTCAAAAGTCTTAAGCTGTTCAGTATAACGAGGATTGTGCTTCCTTCATGGCCAATGACACCATATGGGAGGTCCAGGAATTGAAGGAAATTGGATGCTATCAGGATCATGATCACCGAAATGGAAAAGATGACGTTTTGTTTGATGATCCGATTCATCTTCTTGGATAATTTGACTGCTTCCGCGATGCGCGGCAGGTCATTCTTCATCAGAACGACATCCGCTGTTTCCAAGGCAACATCCGTTCCTTCACCCATTGCAATACCAACAGATGCTGTTGCCAGAGCAGGTGCATCATTGATGCCATCCCCAACCATCGCTACAGTGCCAAAATGTTCTTTAAGCTTTTTCACTTCAGTCACTTTCGTTTCTGGCAGGCATTCGGCAATATATGCATCAATATGGCTCTCCGAGGCAATCGCTTTAGCCGTTTTTTCACCATCGCCTGTCAGCATGACGGTATGGATGCCCTCATTCCTCAAAGCTTCGATGGCTGTAACTGTCTCTTCACGCATGACATCTTTCAAAGTGAGTATACCGGCAATTCCGTAATCATCTTTAGCATACACGATTGTCTTACCTTGTTCAGCCAATGTCAGCGCAATGCCATTTTGGAATCGTTCTGCTTCACTGCGACCGACGAAATCAGCTTTTCCTACCTGCCAAAGTACGCCATTGATGTATGCTTGAACCCCATTACCTGAGATATCTTCCATGTTATCCGGTTTAATGATATCTCTTTGCAATTTCGTTTTGGCATAACGAACGATCGAAGTTGCTAATGGGTGGTTCGAATAATTTTCAACAGATGCAATGTGAAATAAGAAATCTTCTTCGTTTAAATCTTCGCGGATAATGACATCCGTTACCGCTGGTTTTCCTTTTGTCAATGTACCGGTTTTATCCAAAGCGATCGCCTGCAGGTTACCTAGATTCTCAAGATGGATGCCGCCTTTAAACAAAATGCCATGACGTGCACCATTTGAAATGGCAGAAAGTGTAGCTGGCATAATAGAGGCCATAAGGGCACAAGGAGAAGCGACAACGAGCAGGACCATCGCTCTGTAGAATGTTTCAGTCCAGCTCCACTCCAATAGGAAATGGGGTACGAACATCATCAAACCGACAACCGTCAATACCACTTTTACATAAGTCCCTTCAAACCGTTCAATGAACAGCTGGGAAGGGGACTTTTCACTTTGTGCGGATTGAACGAGATTGATTATTTTTTGAAATAATGTTTCACTTGCCGGTTTGGTGATTTCCACGGTAATCGTACCACGGAGATTAACCGTTCCAGCGAAAACTTCATCATCCAATGATTTACTGACTGGTATGGATTCGCCAGTAATGGCGGCTTCATCGATATTGGTACGTCCGTCCGTGATTTTTCCATCTGAAGGAACTCGCTCACCCGGTTTCACTAAAATCAGATCCCCGACATACAACTGGGAAACGGACACGGTTTCTTCATATCCGTTAGTGATGCGCAGTGCTTCTTCAGGCTGTAAGTCCATAAGTGCCGAAATTTCTTTATGGCTTTTATTCATCGTGTATGTCTCAAGGGCGCCGCTTAAAGCGAAGATGAAAATCAAAATGGCACCTTCCGTCCAGTATCCGATGACCGCAGAACCGATGGCCGCAAAAATCATCAGCATCTCAACATTCAATTCCCGGTCGGCAATCGTATCTTCTATACCTTCTTTTGCCTTGGCAAATCCACCAATCAAGAAAGAGGCTACGTATATGACGATGGAAGTGGACTCCACTCCGTTCTTTGAAAGGGCCCAGCCCAATACTATTAATAAACCGCTGAATAATGCTGCAAAAAGTTCTAAATGAGGTTTTGCTTTTTCCAACCAAGTGGTTTTGCATGTAGCCGGTTGGGTTAAATGTTTAGTATCTGTAGTCATAAGATTCCCTCCCACATTCTTCTCTATTTTGTGTAAATGATATAGATTATCATTTGATTAATATCTAATTGAGAAAGATAATCAACGTCATTTCTCTGGATAAAATATGAAAGCTGCCATCGTAATTGCGATGACAGCAATGTTTTCAAAGGTTTATAAAGGTGATGTCCCTTTTGTTAATATTATATTACCACATATCCTATTCAGAAATAAAGAAGAATGATTCTAATCTAGTAAAAAATATAAAGTATCGAATCTCCAATATACAGGCACTCTTGATAAATACCGGTCAAATTGAATAATAAAAGAAGGAGTCCAGATAATAAACTATATTACATAACAGAAGCAGGCATTTTCTCCTTAAACAAGGCCAATGAAATGAAGACAAGGAAAAGCATGATGCTGATCATGTAGAAAAAATTCCCGCCTTGGATATGTTCAATGACAAGGCCGCCAAAAAATGGACCGCCGATGCTGCCGAGACTAAAGAAAATACTGCATAATAAATTTCCTGCAGGTAATAGGTTTCGAGGCAAAAGATCTGCCATATAACTGATTCCCAGCGAGAAAGTGGAACCAACCATCATTCCGCCAAACATAAAGCAGATGAATAGACCAAGCACTGAATAGGAATAAATCCCTGCAAGCGTGAATATGGCAAATCCTGAAAAAAGGATCGTCAGCAAGGTCTTTCGCCGTCCAAAACGGTCACTTATCATCCCTAAGGGAATCTGGGTAAGCAGGGTCCCCGCGGAAAATGCCGGAATGATGATGGAAACTGCGGTTAAATCGATTCCGGAACGCAGGGCGAATACAGGAAAATTGCTATTCAATGATGCCTCAAGCACGCCGAATGTGAACGGAAGCAAAAATGCGACCCAAGCTATGCGGCTCACTTTCGTAAACCTTTTGAGTGTGCCCAGGAATGAGGTGCTTTCGGAATCATCCTGTTCAGGAAGTTCGTTTCTAATAAGGAAAACAGCAGACCAAGCCAGAAGGCTAAGTATGGATGTGATGATGAAAGGCAAAGACTGATTAATCTCGAGAAGCTTCGTCATCAGCGGGCCTACCATGAAGCCAAGACTGAAGAAAAGTCCATAAATGGCGAGATTCCTTCCGCGCTTCGTTTTAGGTGAAATGGCAGTGATCCAGGTCTGGGTAGCAAAGTGAAGTGTATGATCGCCGATTCCAATGAAGAAACGGAGGACAAACCAAAACCAGAATGATTTCCAAACAGGAAATAAGGCTAGCGATAGAATGACCGTTATCCCGCCAAATATTATCAATGGCTTATAGCCGTATTTACGGAGCGGTGCTTCCATAAAAGGAGAAATCAACAGAATTCCAATATAAAGCGAGGCTGCATGAAACCCGTTCAGGGATGAGCTAAGTCCGTCATTTTCAAAAATGATGGCAATGATCGGCAGAAGCATCCCTTGAGAAAACCCCGATATGCCGACAATTAAGATTAAAACGCTAAAAAGCAATTTATTATTCATAAAATCAAGTCTCCTAAGAAATGTATACCTTCTTGATGTTACATCTTAGGAAGAGGATTAAGCAATAGAAATTTGGGTAAATATTGACAAGAAGAGAGAAGGTGATAAAATTTTCCTTTGTCTTCGCCCGAAGATTTTATATGATAGTTTTTGTTACATAAAAAGAACTATAGGATTGTGAGGAGAAGTATCGTGAATAAAATATTTTTTGGGCTTGTCCTGCTGGGCGTCCCTATATCAGTCATCGGGTCATTTTTGCATTGGCCGAGTGTGATCATGTTCATCGTATATTGCTTAACCATTGTCGCGCTTGCAGGCTTCATGGGCCGGGCTACTGAAAGCTTAGCGATCGTCATGGGACCAAGGATTGGCGGTCTTTTGAATGCAACCTTTGGGAATGCAGTGGAATTGATCATATCCATCTTTTCATTAAAGGCGGGGCTTGTGGGGGTCGTGTTGGCTTCTTTGACAGGTTCCGTATTAGGGAACTTATTGTTGGTGGCAGGCCTTTCATTCTTTGTCGGAGGGACTAAATACAAACGGCAGAAGTTTAATGTATTCGATGCGAGGCATAATGCCGGTCTATTGATTTTTGCGGTTATTGTAGCCTTTGTCATACCGGAAGTATTCACACAAGACATGAGTGAATCAAGCACGATGTCGTTAAGTGTAGGAATTTCCATTATATTGATCTTATTATATCTTGCTGCATTATTCTTTAAATTGGTGACTCACCGCGGGGGATATCAGCATACGGAGAAAACCGAGGAACATGAGGAGGAAGTACCGGAGTGGAGCAGGAAAAAGGCAATTATAATACTTGCTGCCGCTACATTGGCCGTTGCATACGTATCGGAAAAACTTGTCCATACGTTCATCGAAGTGGGGGAAACCTTCGGATGGTCGGAGTTATTCATCGGTGTCATTATCGTTGCAATCGTGGGTAACGCGGCAGAGCATGCGTCCGCCGTCATAATGGCCTATAAAAACAAAATGGATGTCGCAGTGGAGATAGCCGTCGGTTCCACGCTTCAAGTAGCGATGTTCGTAGCTCCTGTCCTCGTACTTATTTCATTAATGTATCCAACGCATATGCCGCTTGTCTTCACAATGCCAGAACTGATCTCAATGGTTACAGCAGTCTTTTTGATGATCATGATATCCAATGACGGGGAAACGAACTGGTTTGAAGGGCTTACCTTATTGGCCGCTTACATCATTATGGGAATCGGATTTTACTTATTATAAGAATGCAGGCCTTCCGATGCGGGAGGTCTTTCTTTTTATAAAAATAAAAATGACTCTGCTCAGGTTAGATTTAGCAGAGTCATTTCTATATTAGTAAATTACCATTCATAAGTTATTCCAAAATTTTTCATCATGCTTTTGTAAAAGTTGAGAAAATATTCTAGAGTGTCACACCATCCTTTTACATCAGATTTAAGTATTAGCGAATTCGTTTTCTGTCATCCTTTAAAAGGGTGTCATGGATTGTTCGATAAGCATACCTCCTGAAGGTTTAATAGGTATGAACGATTTCGCCTCCTTTTTATAATGTAAAATAAGTATAACCGATTTGAGAATAAAAGTAAATATTCTGAACTTTACAAATTTATTACAAAGTTGAAATCGGAATGAAATGTATAGAATGTTGGCTAAAAACAAAATCTATAAACAAATGATTGAACCCCTCAAAAGGAGTGCGACAGCATGAGAAGAATTATTCTTATTACGATGATTGCCCTAATTGCCTTTATTCAGGCGAATGTAAGTTTTGCAGCAGATATACCAGAAGTCAAAGCAAATCCGAATAAGGTGAATATCCCACCTTCCGTATTGAATATTGCAAAGGAGAATACGTATCCGAACCCGACCCAGGATCTTCCGATGCTGCAGCCAAGTAATCTTGCTGAACAATTGATCGAATCGTCGGATATTAAGATTGAAAATCCAGAACTCATCCAAATGTTGAATGAATCCGCAATTGCAAAAGCCCCGCTTGCTTTTGGATACAGGGCGACCATTTACCTTGGCCATTGGGCCTTGAATTATGAGTCTTCAGAAACGGCACCAAACTGGGAATACCAAAAGATCAATACGAATTACTATGATAATCGCGGCGGTGAAGTTCCTTATAAGATCCGTTATGTCCAGGAAAGTCAGAAGGCAGTGAGTGGCGGTCTGACAGCGAAAATCCCTAAGGCTGAGGATGTTCAAAAGATGATGCTGTTAAAAGCCACTGAGAAAACGAATTTGCCTTTGGCTTTTGAAACGATCATTGGAGCTGGTACGAAAAAAGATCAAGTATACAATGTTGCGTCAAATAGGATTGGTTACTTATCCAGTTTTGCTTCCGCCGTAAATGAAAAAGGCAAGGTCACATATGGGGAAGTGTATTTGAACCTAAAAGGAAATAAAAGAACCATTACGATAAAGAACATCACTTCCCAAGGCATCGGTGCATGGATACCGGTTCAGGACCATGTATCCTTCAGCTTTACAGTCTCACAGCAACCCAGGTAAATTGAAAAACTCGCCGGATTGGCGAGTTTTTCTTCATATGGTTGACTTCCTGATCCTGAAGTCCTCTTTCGGGTAGTATGCATTTTTGACGAGTACATTCGGGCCTAGACATTTGACTGCCGGGCAGTGGCAATTCAATTCATTGGCCAGTTTCGAATTCATCCATGTTTCATAGGATTCGGTCAAGGGCTGATCTTTGATATTCCCTAAAGTAGGCGCGTCCCCAAAATCGGTAACGATCACTTCCCCGGTGAAAATATTGATGTTCAACCGTGATCGTCCATCAGGATCATTACGCACAGTCACTTTATGTGAACCATAAAGGCGTTGAAGCAGCTTAATATCCTCTATACTGTTATTGCAAGGATAAAATGGCAGGGTACCGAAAAGCATCCAAACATTTTCATCACGGATATCAAGCAAATGATGAATCGCTTCACGCATTTTGTCCAGTGGTAAAGTTTCAAGTGCCGAAGCGAAATCGCTTGGATACATCGGATGAATTTCATGCCTCTGACATCCCATTTCATCGACGATCTGCCTGTGAATATGCTCAAGATGAGGCAATGTCCGTTTATTAAGCATCGTTTCCGCAGATACCAGTACACCAGCCTTTGTCAGGGCACGGGAATTTTCGATCATTTTATCAAATAATTTCTTTCGCTGTTCCCGGGATGGTTTTCGGTCCATCATGGCAAAGCCGATATCAATGAATTCATCGATCGTTCCCCAATTATGGGAAATGTGGAGAACATCCAAATAAGGAATGATTTCCTCATACCGTTCCAAGTCAAGGGTCAAATTGGAATTGATTTGTGTCCGGACCCCGCGACTACGGGCATATTTCAATAGAGGCAAAACATAATTCTTCACTTGTTTTCTTGAAAGCATCGGTTCCCCGCCAGTAATGCTGAGCGAGCGAAGCAAAGGGATCTCATCAAGGCGCTGGATCAGTAATTCCAGAGGCAGTGCATCCGGGTCCTTGGGCTGGAGTGTGTAACCGACGGCACAATGCTCACATCGCATATTGCAAAGGGTGGTGGTGGTGAACTCCACATTGGTAAGGCTGAGTTTTCCATATTGTTCAACGTCCATATATGCTTCCCAAGGATCATACTTGGGTGTAATTGGTGTTAAAAGGTCTTGCTTGATTATTGACATATTTAAAACTCCTTACGTAATAATGCACTAACCCATTATGAACAATGGGGACAAAAATTGTCAAATGGCGGAGAGCTGCATTTATAGCTTGCCATTGCACTTTCAAGCAGATTTCGTTACGATGAAAGAAGAACGGAAGGAGAGTGCCTCATGGGAAAATCCATTACAGGTAAAAACGAACAATTAACATATTTAAAAGAACGCCTCACGATGTTCATGGAAGTTCTTGATCATATCGAACCGGAAAATACGGAGTTGGAAGATATAGACCGTTTAATCGGCATGATAGATGATTTGGAAGGCAAAGTGGAACAATTCAAAACCCGCGAAGACTAATATCTGTTTCGATAGTATGATTTTTTCAATGTTAATATTCATGAAGGGATGACGAGAAACTTCGTCATCCTTTTTTGATGGAAATGTTTGGTGATGGAATTTAACACATGGGCTATTTCTGGCGCTTTACTCATTTCTCTCCAAATTGCTGTTCATTAAGAAAAATAATTACTTGTTTTCGAAAGATTATGTTAGATGTATAATAAAACGGGTGTTGAATCATTCACTATTTATAGAGAAGCAGGGAAATGATTAAATCTAATCTAGGGGAAATAAGAGGGGGAAGAGAAATTTGGATATTCAAAAATTCCAAGAAAGTATGTACAGTCTTATCGTTGAAACTTCAACGAATCTTCCAAAGGATGTTCGTCGTGCGGTCAAAAGTGCAAAACAACGTGAAAATGCAGGTACTCGTTCTGCATTGAGCCTGACCACCATCACGAATAATATTACAATGGCTGACGACAATGTATCACCGATTTGTCAGGATACTGGTCTGCCGACTTTCAAAATAAAAACTCCGGTTGGCGTGAACCAACTTGAAATAAAAAAAGCAATTCGAAATGCAATCATTTTAGCGACAAAAGGCGGAAAACTTCGTCCAAACGCAGTTGATTCTTTATCGGGTGAAAATAGCGGGGATAACCTTGGGGAAGGTCTTCCTGTCATTAAATTCGATCAGTGGGAAAAAGACTATATTGATGTTCGTCTCATCTTAAAAGGTGGCGGCTGTGAAAATAAGAACATCCAATACAGTCTGCCTATGGAACTTGAAGGATTGGGAAAAGCGGGCCGTGATTTGGACGGAATCCGTAAATGTATCCTTCACTCTGTCTACCAAGCACAAGGACAAGGCTGCAGTGCCGGCTTCATCGGCGTGGGTATCGGAGGGGACCGTTCATCTGGATATGATCTGGCTAAGGCTCAACTTTTCCGCAGTAATGAAGATGTGAATCCGAATGAAGATCTTCGTCAACTTGAAGATCACATCATGAAGACTGCTAATGAATTGGGCATCGGCACGATGGGCTTTGGCGGCGAAACTACACTGCTTGGATGTAAAATCGGTGTCATGCACCGTATTCCGGCAAGCTTTTTCGTATCCGTTGCTTACAACTGCTGGGCGTTCCGCCGTTTAGGAGTGAAAGTCAATCCTGAAACAGGCGAAATCAATGAGTGGTTGTATCAAGAAGGCGAGAAAATCGACTTTGCTCTGGAAGCAGAAAAAGCAGCGAAGGATGAAGTGGCAGCCGCTGCAGAATCGGACGTTGAAGCTTCCCGTGAAATCACCCTGCAAGCACCAATCACGGAAGAACAAATTCGTGAATTAAAAGTGGGTGACGTAGTTCATATTAACGGCAGAATGTATACAGGCCGTGACGCCATCCACAAGCACTTATCTGAAAATCCTGCACCAATCGACCTGGATGGACAAATCATCTATCACTGTGGACCAGTTATGCTGAAGGATGAAGAGGGCAAATGGCATGTGAAGGCCGCCGGACCAACAACAAGTATTCGTGAAGAACCATACCAAGGCGATATCATGAAGCGATTCGGCATCCGTGCAGTTATCGGTAAAGGCGGAATGGGACCAAAAACACTAGAAGCATTAAGTGAACACGGCGGCGTTTATCTAAATGCAATCGGCGGGGCTGCTCAATATTATGCAGACTGCATCAAATCCGTCGAAGGTGTGAACTTCACTGAATTTGGTATTCCAGAAGCAATGTGGCATCTGAATGTTGAAGGATTCACTGCAGTAGTTACCATGGATTCACATGGAAACAGCCTGCATAAAGACGTTCAGCAATCTTCATTGGAAAAATTGGCACAATTCAAAGAACCGGTATTTAAATAAATGTTTGGCAAAAGACGCTCACCAAAAGGTTGAGCGTCTTTTGCATATCTTACTCTTTGATTTCCGGCAGTGGATCGATCCTTGATGAATCCTCCAAATTCAATCCGCTTTTCACAAAATGAACAAACACTCCACCACTTAAACCAAGACAGCCAACAAAGCCTAGAGTGATAACCCATTCCAGCATTACATTCCCCCCTTGGTACATGTATATGAAAAAAAAGGCGAAAATTACCTCAGAAAAGTACAATCTTTTGGAATGGTCGCACATACATTAGAAGAGAAAGGAGGGATTTTCATGCAGAATAACTACATCTTATTCTTTTTCGCCATGTTAACTGGTTTTGCTTTCATCCAACTTCCTGTGGCAAACACGATTTTCTCCGGTCTTGAAACATTCCTTGACGTAGTCGGAATTGTAATCGTTCTCATTTTCGCTATCGCCATTATTTGGAAGGCGGCACAAGCGTTATTTAAGGGATAAAAAAAACATGTGGGCCTATCCTTTTCGGAGGAAGGGCCTTTTTTTTGCGTGGGATTGGTTTTGCGGAAGGAATTCGACCTTCACAATATCATGCATATAAATCTCCATGTTCGAAACAATAAGAAAAAAGACATGGGGGATATTCCAATGAAAAAAATGGTGATTTTATCCGCTTTTATATGCTTGATATGCTCTTTGGCCAGTCCAGCTTTTGCAGAATCCTATAACTGGGGCTTCAATAAAGGAAAAAATGGGACACCTGCCGATGCCGGAAAAAAATTCAATGAAATGCTGCCTGAATATGAAGCGATTTATAAGGGGGATACAAAGAAAAAAGTCGTTTATTTAACCTTTGATAACGGTTATGAAAATGGCTATACGGCCCAGATTTTAGATGTTCTGAAGAAACATGGTGCTCCTGGAGCTTTTTTTGTCACGGGTCATTACTTAAAAACGGCACCTGAGCTTGTTGTCCGTATGGCCAATGAGGGGCATATCGTAGGAAACCATTCATGGAACCATCCGGATATGACCAGCGTGACGGACGATGTGATTCGCACCGAGCTTGAGCGGGTAAAAGAAGCAACGGAAAAATTAACGGGGCAAAAGGGAATGAACTATTTAAGGCCGCCTCGTGGCGTATTTAATGAGAGAACAATGAGGATCGCAAAAAAAGAAGGGTATTACCACATCTTTTGGTCACTGGCATATAGGGACTGGATTGTAGATCAACAAAAGGGTGCCGCTTTTGCACATGATGAAGTGCTTAAGCAGATTCATCCCGGCGCGATTTTATTATTGCATACCGTATCGAAGGATAATGCGGAAGCATTGGACTCGATTCTGACGGATCTTGAAAAACAGGGGTACACTTTTGGTAGCCTTGATGAATTAATGATTGAGAAACAGTTGCCGAACCGAATGCTTTATTAAAATGAGAAGCGGGTCCTGTCGTGATATTTCAGGTCCCGCTTTTATCCATTCTTCTCAATTTAAAGTAATATTTCAGGAAACATGCTATAATACGTGGAAAACTGCTAAAGGATGGATCGCTTGTGTGGACAGAAAAATTACAGGTTCAAGGACCCTATAATTTCGATCTTGTTCTCGAACGATTATCGTTAGACCCACTTCAGGTAGTTGATTTTACTAACAGGACGGTAAAAGTTCCGCTATATATAGAAAAAGAACCAATCGTTTTGCAGGTTCAGGCAATAGGAAATATCGATGAACCATCTTTTATCATCAAAGGTCAATCAGAGGTGTACAAGTCAAAAGCAATCGAACGGTTAAAAAAGGTTTTTCATTGGCATCAGCCATTAGAAGGCGTTTCCCGGCACTTCCGGGAATCCGATTTGCGGGAAATATTCGAAGAGCACCGCGGTACTGCCATAGTCTTGGACTTCGATTACTACAGTTGCCTCGTCAAATGCATCATACATCAGCAATTGAACTTATCTTTTGCCCATACGCTCACGGAACGATTCGTTAAAACTTTCGGCTTCCAGATGGAAGGCGCCTGGTTTTATCCGACACCGGAAACAACCGCCCAACTTCAAATCGAGCAATTAAGAGCCATTCAATTCAGTGGCCGGAAAGCGGAATACGTCATCGGACTTTCCGAGCAGATCATTCAGGGCCATCTCAACCTTGATATAATGGAAAAGCTATCCGATCAAGAGGTTATGGATACACTAATAAAAATACGCGGTATCGGTAGATGGACGGCTGAAAACTTCCTGCTTTTTGGACTTGGCCGGCCGAACCTATTTCCTAAAGCCGACATTGGCATTCAAAATGCCTTGAAAATATTATATGGCTTACCGCAAAAGCCAACCCAAGAAGAAATGGAGTCCTATAGTGTAAAATGGGCTCCATATCTAAGCTACGCTTCCCTCTATTTGTGGAGAAGCATTGAAAAACGGAGTGAAAAGAAATGACAAACATTCAAGATACAAAACTAGAAGTGAATCAAACCCTTCCCCTTACGATTAAACGGCTGGGGATTAACGGAGAGGGAGTCGGCTATTTCAAAAAGAAAGTCGTCTTCGTCCCAGGAGCATTACCTGGTGAAGAAATTGTAGCTTTGGTTACAAAGGTTCAGCCAAACTTCACCGAGGCGAAAATAAAAACCATCCGTAAAGAATCACCGCATCGCATTGCAGCGCCATGTCCGGTTTACGCAGAATGCGGCGGTTGTCAGTTGCAGCATTTGAGCTATGACCAGCAGCTTATTGAAAAACGAGATATCGTCATTCAAGCGATGGAACGTCATTCGAAATTCCCAGTTTCTTCATTAAATATAAAAGAAACGATCGGCATGGAAGATCCTTGGAATTATCGCAATAAAAGTCAGTACCAAGTCGGCCAAAAAGATGGCAAGTTGATTGCTGGCCTTTACGGCATGAATTCCCATACACTGATCGATATCCCGAATTGCCTTGTACAGCATAAGGCAACGAATAAGGTGACACGTACAGTGAAAAAGATACTAAAGAACCTGAACATCTCGATCTATAACGAAAGAAAAAGAAAAGGTGTTATCCGTACGGTCATTACACGGGTAGGATTTGAAACAGGTGAAGTGCAGGTTGTCCTTGTTACGGGAGCGGAGGAAATTCCACAAAAAGATCAGTTGCTAAAACAAATTCGTGACCAATTGCCAGAAGTGAAATCGGTCGTACAAAACATCAACAACCGGGACACATCACTGATCTTTGGCGAAAAAACGATTCACCTGGCAGGCGAAAAAGTCATCAACGAAACATTGGGTGACCTATCATACGAACTATCAGCCCGTACATTCTTCCAGCTTAACCCGGTTCAAACTGTTCGCTTATATGATGAAGTGAAAAAAGCAGCAGCCTTAACCGGCACGGAAAAAGTGGTTGACGCTTATTGCGGTGTTGGAACCATTGGGCTATGGCTATCTGAAAATGCCAAGGAAGTCAGAGGGATGGACGTCATCAAAGAATCCATTGAGGACGCCAAGAAAAATGCCAAAAAACATAAACGCAACAATGTATACTATGAAACAGGCAAAGCCGAGAATATCCTTCCACGCTGGACCAAAGAAGGCTGGAAACCGGACGTACTGGTCGTCGACCCGCCAAGATCCGGCTGTGACCAATCTTTACTGCAGACAATCTTGAAAGTTAAACCGAAAACCATAGTGTACGTATCATGCAACCCGTCCACATTGGCGAAGGACTTACAAGAACTGGGCTCTTCATATCGCGTGGAGGCCATGCAGCCCGTGGACATGTTCCCGCAGACGAGCCATGTGGAAGTGGTAACCTCATTGAAGCTGATTAAAGAATAAGCAGAGTGATCCGGGAATCTGTAAAAGGTTCTCGGATTTTAATCTGCGTTTATTTCCAACCATTTGTGAAATAATGAAAGTACTGTGAAAATCGAGAAATACATAGGAGGGTTTTGGATGCATAATCATGATATATTAATTCGATTAAGATATGCGCTGGATATTAAAAATAAAGATATGGTTGAGATATTTAAACTCGGGGAGATCGAAGTGACAATGGAAGAAGTCATGCAGATGCTCACAAAACCAAAAGATGATTATTATGATGAATATGAAGAATATGATGATATGGATGAAGCTGATGATGGGGTAAACTGCAATAACATGATGTTAGAGTCCTTTTTAAATGGATTGATCATTTTTAAAAGAGGGAGACAAGAGCCAAAACCTGGTCAGCCTCAAAGTCCGGCACCGGCTGTAAAGCATAAGGAAAGTGTGAATAATATCCTTCTGAAGAAACTGAAAATAGCATTATCATTAACCAGTGAGGATATGATTGATATTTTGGAAGAAGCAGGAGTCATGATAACCAAAGGGGAATTAAGCGCTATATTAAGAAAAGTGGGTCATAGGAATTATAAAGAGTGTGGAGATCGATACGCCAGGAATTTCTTAAAAGGATTAACTTTGAGATATAGGGGATAATACTGTAACATGCCCATTATGAATAAGACCATGAAATCGTGAAAAATACTTTTCACGATTTCATGGTCTTTTTTTAATGATGTTATTGAAGGGATATAAAGTGCGAAATAGTAAAGAAACACAAGGGATCCTCAAGGCACCTTCTCAATCATTAGCCTCTTAAAAAGTCTGGTTTTGCGAAATTGGGGTTGGGATATTTATAGAAGCCTTCTCCTGCTTCTCTTCCGATTTTCCCTTTATCGATATACTCTGTTTTCAATAAGTTAGCCAGCTTTTCAACTTCTGGATCACCTGTCGCTTTCGCTTTTGCAAGTGAAATATTATAAGCGGTATTGATTCCTACCACATCTAAAATGGCGAAAGGTCCAAGAGGTGCTCCTGTTGCGA
This sequence comes from Peribacillus sp. 05N428, assembly GCF_056397085.1. Taxonomy (NCBI): domain Bacteria; kingdom Bacillati; phylum Bacillota; class Bacilli; order Caryophanales; family Bacillaceae; genus Peribacillus; species Peribacillus sp. 05N428. Next base: position 78,691 of record NZ_JBFTMS010000009.1, read on the forward strand.
CCATCCACGTTTTATCGATGGTTTCCGTATCAGCCACTCCTTTTAATAAAAGCATTTGGGCAGCATCCAAAAGAGGAACCAATAAGGAATTCAATATATAGCCTGGCTGCTCTTTTTGTAAAGGCAGAGGAACCATTCCAATCGCTTTTGCAAATTCAATCACTTCCTCGAACACTTCATTATCCGTTCCAGGATGTTTCATGATTTCTGCGGTATTGTTTTTCCAGATTTCATTAGCGAAGTGTAAAGCCAGGAATTTTTTAGGACGGCCTGTCGCTTCGGCAAATTGGCTTGGTAATAATGTAGAAGAGTTTGTAGCGAAAATTGTTTTTTCAGGAGCGACTTTTCCTAACTCTGTGTAAAAATCCGTTTTGATTTGAACCACTTCCGGAATCGCTTCAATCACAAGGTCAGCTTTGGCAACTGCCGCAGATAAATCACTGTGGAAAGATATACGGGCATATGCAGTATTAAGATCTTCCTCTGTAGCGCCTATGTCTTCTTTATAGTATGTCTTCAAATTAATGATCCTATCTTTTGCACGTTCTAATGCTTCATCATGGATGTCATATACTGACACGTTGAACCCTTTGAATGCGGTTTGAAATGCGATCTGACTTCCTAAAACGCCGCTGCCGGCAATCGTGATATTTTTATCATGCATGGCCATTTCTCCTTTATTTCTCTGAATATCTCTTCTTGTTAATTATGCACTTAACTTGAATATAGATGCAGGAATAAACTTGATATAGTTTTTTTCCCTTTTAAAAAACGGATAAACACTCCTATAGGCAGACCATTTTAAATGGTTTATACCATTCGTTTATGGGAAGAAGAGACATAGAGAAGCTTGATAGGAGGAATGTAAGATGGGCAAAACAATTTTCATTACTGGAGCGGGCAGCGGGCTTGGAAGAGGAGCTGCACTCGGGTTAGCAAAGCAGGGACACCGTGTAATTGCCACAACGGAAATCACTTCCCAGAAAACGGATCTTATGAGGGAGGCGCGGGAACGGGGCTTGGATATGGAAGTCTTCAAATTGGATATTACAAATGAACGTGATCGAGCAAGAATTGATAATCATGACTTTGATGTATTTGTTGCAAATGCGGCGATCAATGAAGGAGGACCGCTCGGAGAAATGCCGATGGACCGATTCAGGGCGATCTTCGAAGTGAATGTTTTTGCTACACTAGAATCCGTTCAGTTTGCTGCAAGAAAGCTGGTCAAAAAAGGAAAAGGGAAAATCGTGTTCTTAAGTTCAATGGCTGGGATCATAACGACACCATACGGCGGTCCGTATGCAGCAACCAAACATGCCATCGAGGGAATGGCATTAACCTTAAAGGATGAGCTGGAGGAGTTTGGGGTGCAGGTTGCGACCATCAATCCGGGTGCCTACAATACCGGTTTTAACGACAGGGCAGCTGAGGAAAAATGGAAATGGTACGATGGAGAAAAGAATTTTACAAGAGCAGAGGATATGAAAAAGCAAGAAAAGGGATTAAAAAACCAATTCGATCCGGAAGATATGATAGAAAAGATGATCGAAATCATCCCGGCTGACCACCATAAATTCCGTACTGTCCATCCCGAGAAAACGGAAAAACTGATGAAAGAGACCGAAAAGAAACGGTGGGACATGGAAATCTGATTTATGGAGCACTACTGTCATAGGTTAGTGCAGTAGAGGAGTAATTTTGTTAGTTGTGCATGGATTGTGGATAAGGAAGAGAAATAGGGAAAATCCTTATTCTCTAGCCCCTTTATCCCATTCTTTTGCATGACTTTTTTGTTTTTTGTACATGAGATTTAATGCAATATCCGAGCTGATCAGCAGCTCATTTTTTAATGTTGTAATGGACTTAAGCGTCCATTAGTACAATGTAAAACAGACGAAAAAGAGGATAATTAATCCCCTTGCTGACTATGGACAAATTGGAAGAACTCGGGTTTGACTGCAGTTTTTATCTTTAAAAAACAATCCAATTGGTTGGAGCGGGTGTTCGGGACTCCTGCTTAAAAAAGCATGTCCAAGGGAGACCCCTCAGGCGCTAAGACTGCTCGAGGAAAGCGATTGCCTGGAGAGGAAAATAAGCCCCAAAAACAATTCATGATTAGGAATGAACCATTCTGAACTTCCTTTTGTCAACAAACTGAAAGAGGATATTCCCCTTGGTTTACTTGTCTTCATTTGTTTGTTCATCAGGTTTTTGGACGATTTCTTTTAATTCCCCAATGTCACCTTTTGCATTGATAATCTCAAAAATCTCATTTAGGCCTTCTGAGGTTTTTTCATCTTCCGTTTTCACTATACCCCTCCTTAATTAGGTTACTGGTTAAGGTCTCCAAAAAACCAGTAGATATAACATCGGTTGCCTTGGAAAATTGATGAAATTCTCTTCGTATTTTCATTGATTTAAACGCATTTTAGGCGGATGTTGATTGTAAGAACTACAAAAATTCAAATTTTTTTGTCCGCACAATATGGACAACATTAAAATTATCCATTATTATGATTGTTATAACACTTAGTATAAAGGGATTTACACTAATTCTGTGTGTGTTTATGGAGAAGACACGTGTATTTTTGGAAAAAAGGGAAAAAATACAATATTTTTAAAATAGGTGTAAAACATATAAAAATCCTGCATGTATTCCAACCATCAATGAGGGGGTATATTAAATGTCAAGTGAAATATTAAATGAATTTTTGAAAGAAAATTTGGAAGATTTAAAAGAAAAGGGACTTTACAACGTTATTGATCCAGTGGAAGGTGCTAATGGTCCGGTTATCACGATTGCGGGCAGGGAGCTAATTAATTTATCATCCAATAATTATTTAGGTTTAGCAACAGATAGACGATTAATAGAGGCTTGCATAGAAGCGACGAAAACATATGGTGTCGGTGCAGGTGCCGTTCGTACGATCAACGGAACGTTAGATATTCATGTCAAATTAGAAGAAAAGCTCGCCGAGTTTAAGCATACAGAAGCAGCCATTGCTTATCAATCTGGATTTAACTGTAATATGGCAGCGATTTCAGGAGTGATGGATAAACACGATGCCATTCTTTCAGATGAACTGAATCATGCTTCAATCATTGATGGATGCCGACTATCCAAGGCGAAAATCATTCCCTTTATCCATTCCGACATGGACGATTTACGGACAAAAGCACATCAAGCAAAGGAATCCGGATTGTATAACAAGATCATGATCATTACCGACGGAGTGTTCTCGATGGATGGGGATATAGCCAAACTTCCTGAAATTGTGAAGATTGCCGAAGAGTTCGACTTAATTACGTATGTTGATGATGCGCATGGTTCGGGTGTATTAGGTAATGGTGCAGGAACGGTTAAACATTTTGGGTTATCGGATAAAGTGGATTTCCAAATTGGAACATTATCCAAAGCCATTGGTGTTGTTGGGGGCTATGTAGCAGGAAAGAAAGATTTGATTGATTGGTTAAAGGTGAGAAGCCGTCCATTTTTATTTTCAACGGCTGCCACACCGGGAGCAGTTGCAGCTAGCATAGAAGCCATCAATATTTTGATGAATAGCTCAGAACTTCAAAATAAGCTTTGGGAAAATAGCGATTACTTGAAAAAAGGCCTAAAAGAATTAGGGTTTGATATCGGGGAGAGCGAAACACCGATTACGCCTTGCATTATAGGTGATGAAGCAAAAACGCAGCAATTCAGCAAGAGGCTGAATGAAGAAGGTGTGTATGCTAAATCCATCGTATTCCCTACCGTTCCAAAAGGTACAGGAAGAGTGAGGAATATGCCTACTGCGGCTCATACAAAAGAGATGTTGGATAGCGCATTGGCCATTTATGAAAAAGTAGGAAAAGAGATGTCGATCATATAAGTAGATTGCTTGTTTCAGAGTTTAAAACATGGGGAGGGATTTTTGATGAAAAAGGTCTTGGTAACGGGAGCTTTAGGTCAAATTGGTTCAGAACTGACGCTAAAAATGAGAGAGGTTTATGGAGCTGACAATATCATTGCGACAGATATCCGAAAAACGGACAGCGATGTTGCTCAATCAGGTCCATTTGAAGTTTTGGATGTTACGGATGAAAAAGCGATGTTTAACATGGCAAAAAAACATGAAGTGGATACGATTATACATTTGGCCGCTTTATTGTCGGCAACAGCTGAAAAGAAGCCGCTTTTAGCTTGGCATTTAAACATGGGCGGATTGGTCAATGCTTTGGAAACGGCACGAGAACTCGATTGCCAATTATTCACACCTAGTTCCATTGGTGCGTTTGGTCCAACCACTCCTAAAGATTGGACACCGCAAGACATCATTCAAAGGCCGAATACGATGTACGGCGTGAATAAAGTATCCGGAGAGTTATTATGTGATTATTATCATCATAAATTTGGGGTTGATACGAGGGGGCTTCGATTCCCGGGACTGATTTCGTATGTCACACCTCCTGGCGGCGGAACTACCGACTATGCAGTTGAAATTTACTATGAAGCGATTAAAAACAAGCGATATACTTCTTACATTGATAAGGGAACGTATATGGACATGATGTATATGCCGGACGCCTTAGCTGCCATCATTGCTTTAATGGAGGCAGATGCTTCAAAATTGAAACATCGGAATTCTTTCAATGTTTCTGCCATGAGCTTTGATCCGGAGCAAATTGCAGCCGAAATTAAAAAGCATATACCGGAATTTGTCATGAATTATGAAGTCGATCCTGTAAGACAATCCATTGCAGACAGTTGGCCAAATACAATCGATTCAACATGTGCAAAGGAAGAGTGGGGATTCAAGGCGGAATATGATTTGGAGAAAATGACCAATGATATGTTGTTAAAGCTGAGATTAAAGTCCCTTTTGGTAACAGCGTAATAAACCTGCCAGCCGAATAAAAGAGTTGCAAAACTCTTTTATTCGAGTTATTTTATACAGGGGAATTTTTACGTATGAGGGGTGAACTGTTATAACCGGTAAAAAGTAAGCGCTTTCTATGGCACCTCGGACAGAATAGAGAAATAACATGAAAATGGATAGTAATCTTTCTGACTGTCAGGAATGCTTAAAAGTGAAGAGTGATTTTATGAGGCGGCTTTAAGAAAGATGAAATAAAGTGGTGCCTGCTATATCATTTCTATACTAAATAGGGAGTGTAATAAGCATCTTGCATAAAATTTCGACTATTAGTAGTGTAGGGGGAAATGGAATGGCAAACAAAGATTTGAATAGGGACTTGAAAGGTCGTCATATTCAGATGATCGCTTTGGGCGGAACGATTGGTGTCGGTTTATTTATGGGTTCAGCCAGCACGATTCAATGGACAGGTCCGTCTGTAATGTTAGCTTATGCGATCTCTGGTTTATTTATATTCTTGATCATGCGCGCAATGGGGGAAATGTTGTACTTAGAGCCAAGTACAGGTTCTTTTGCAACGTTTGGTTATAAGTACATTCATCCATTGGCAGGGTATATGACAGCTTGGAGTAACTGGTTCCAGTGGGTTATCGTCGGGATGGCAGAAATTATTGCAGTGGGGACGTACATGCAGTATTGGTACCCTGATCTCCCTGCTTGGATTCCAGGTTTAATTGCAATGGTGATTCTTGGAGCAGCGAACTTAATTTCCGTTAAATCCTTTGGGGAAATTGAATTTTGGTTTGCACTGATTAAAATCGTAACGATTATTTTAATGATCGTTGCAGGTTTTGGACTGATTTTCTTTGGAATCGGTAACGGAGGGGAAGCCTTAGGGTTATCGAATCTTTGGGAACATGGCGGTTTATTTACAGGCGGCTGGAAGGGCTTCTTCTTTGCTCTCTCACTGGTGGTTGCCGCTTATCAAGGTGTAGAATTAATTGGGATTACGGCTGGTGAAGCAAAAGATCCGCAAAAAACGATAACCAAAGCGATTCAAAGTACCATTTGGCGTATTTTAATCTTCTATATCGGTGCGATCTTCATTATTGTAACCGTTTACCCTTGGGATCAATTAAGTTCGATTGGCAGTCCATTTGTTGCCACCTTTGCGAAGGTTGGTATCACGGCAGCAGCTGGAATCATTAATTTTGTCGTAATCACGGCTGCAATGTCTGGCTGCAATAGTGGTATTTACAGTGCAGGACGCATGCTTTACACATTAGGGATGAATGGACAAGCTCCAAAGTTCTTTGCAAAAGTATCTAATAGCGGTGTCCCTTTATTCGGTACGTTCGGAGTGATCGTCGGTTTAGCGATTGGAGTTGTTTTAAGTTATATTGCACCAGAAAATTTATTTGTGCATGTATACAGTGCGAGTGTACTTCCTGGAATGATTCCATGGTTTGTCATTCTGATCAGTCAAATTAAATTCAGGAAGGTCAAAAAAGCTGAAATGCACAATCATCCATTCAAGATGCCGTTTGCACCTGTTACAAACTACTTGACCATAGCTTTCTTGATCATGGTATTGATCGGTATGTGGTTTAATGATGACACACGTATATCTCTTATGGTTGGAATAGGTTTTCTGGCTATCGTAGCAATTAGTTATTTCGCTTTTGGAATAGACAAGCGTGTACAAGCCAATGCTCAGACAGAGGCTAAGAAGGAGGACAAAGTGGGTTAATCCATCATTCACTTTGGGTTTTGCAAAGGGTTGCTGCGGCAACCCTTTTCCAATGAAATTAATGATAAAATGGATTAAAATGATTGCTTCATTGTAAAGGGTGAACTTTTTATGTTTGGACTTAAAAGCCAGAAGATAAGGAGAAATTGACAATGACCACTTCAAAGAAGAATTTGAGGACTTGCGAAAAGGGACACAAATACTATAAATCCAGCGACTGTCCAACCTGCCCTGTATGTGAGCAGGAACGAAAACCTGATACAGGATTCCTTTCAGTGCTCTCGGCACCTGCCAGACGTGCATTGGAAAGCAATGGGGTAACCTCTTTACAACAGCTATCAACATATAGTGAAAAAGAAATTTTGAAATTCCACGGTATGGGACCAGCTTCTTTACCGAAACTTAGGGAAGCTTTGGAGACAGGCGGGTTATCATTCAAAGCTTAATCAATTTAGTGAATAAGGGATCAGGAACATCTTTTTTATGGACATCATCCTTGTTAAACTAATAGTAACTCTAAAAAGTGAGGTAACGAAAAATCATGAGTTCCTATACTCCCTATTTTGAATTCAATCGAAAAAAGTGGGCATCTTTGCGAAACCATACCCCTCTTCCTTTAACTGAAGAAGAATTGGATAACTTAAAAGGAATAAATGAAGAAATATCCATTCAGGAAGTGGAAGAGGTTTATTTGCCCTTGACTCGTTTGATCAATTTACATGTTGAGGCATCTCAGCAGCTTAACACAGCCACTTCTTCATTTCTAAAAACTGATGCTAAAAAAGTACCTTATATCATTGGGATTGCAGGGAGTGTTGCTGTAGGAAAGAGTACGACTGCAAGGTTACTTCAGACTTTATTATCCAGATGGGATAATCACAGAAACGTAGGTCTTGTCACTACCGACGGTTTTTTGTACCCAAATGATCTTTTAGAAGAAAAAGGATTGATGAAAAGAAAAGGGTTTCCTGAAAGTTATGATACCCAAAAGTTAATCAATCTTATCGGAGATGTAAAAGCGGGAAAAAATAAAGTGGAAGTTCCAATCTACTCACATTTGAAGTATGACATTTTGCCAAATGAAGTGCAGACGATCTGTAATCCGGATATTTTAATAGTGGAAGGTGTTAATGTTCTTCAAGTTGACAAGGAAAATCAAGTATTCGTCAGTGACTTTTTTGATTTCTCACTCTATGTAGATGCAGATGTTAACGACATAGAGCGGTGGTATGTCGAAAGGTTCCTTTTACTTCAAAAGACTGCATTTCAAAGTCCCGAATCCTATTTCCATCGTTATATTGACTTTTCTAAAGAACAGGCCATAAAAAAAGCGACTCAAATTTGGGAAGAAATTAATTTAAAAAATTTACATGAAAATATACTGCCGACAAAAGGACGGGCAAAACTCGTCTTGAAAAAAGGGTCAGAACACAAAGTTGAAAATATCTTCTTGCGAAAATAATAGAAATAATGTTTTTTTGTAATAGCAATAAGTTAAGAAATTATACCAATGAGGGACTATGAGATAAGTCTTAAAATTAAGAATATTATCAGTGACATTACCTTATATTGGTTTAGCTTTCAGTAATTATTGGTATTGTTATAATATCTAATAATTGGATGGAATTTATGATACTAGTTAAAAAGTTAAGAGTTTAGCAATTTCAGGAAGGCCCTTGTTTTTTAGGGAAATGGTTACAGAAAGTTCTAATTTCCCTTTTGTTTTTGTCAATAAATGTGTATTTTCCTGGCTTTTTCGAATCTGTCAATATTATTTCACTAACAGTTTCTTCCTTCAATGATGGGAAGTTGCTGAAGAAATCTTTTAATGCGACTATCGGGGCGGATAAGTTTAAGCTAATTTCTTCTCAAAATCAACATTTTAACAAAAAAAGTAATAGTAGAATATTTTAATCTATGAAATAATAATAATAGATTATGATATAGTTATAAGGAGACAGAAAAGGTGTGTTCCTAGTTCGTGCCGGGCTTTTTTTTGACACCTAAGCAGGAGCGCCTACATCTTTTTTGCAAATATAGGGGATAAGGAAGGTTATAATGAGCAACATACAGAAACAAACAGACGTTATCTTAATTGGCGGCGGAGTCATGAGCGCGACTTTGGGATCATTACTGAAAGAGTTAGCACCGGAATGGGAAATCAAAGTATTTGAGAAGCTTGCAAACGCAGGAGAAGAAAGCTCTAACGAATGGAATAATGCGGGTACGGGTCATTCTGCGCTGTGCGAGCTTAACTATACATCCGAAAAAGCTGACGGATCTATAGATATTAGCAAAGCAATTAAAATAAATGAACAGTTCCAAGTTTCATTGCAGTTTTGGTCGTATCTTGTAAACTGTAAGCTGATTGATAATCCGCAAGACTTTATCATGCCATTGCCTCATATGAGTATGGTGCAAGGGGATAAAAATGTAGCGTTCTTAAAGAAACGTTTTGAAGCGCTGTCCAAAAATCCTCTGTTCCAAGGTATGGAGTATTCCGATGACCCAGCAAAACTGATGGAATGGATTCCACTTATTATGCAAGACCGTCCATCGAATGAATCTATAGCGGCAACAAAAATTGATTACGGTACAGACGTTAACTTCGGTGCTCTGACACGCATGTTGTTTGACCACTTAAAGGCTCAAAACGTCGATATCAAATATAAACATAGTGTTGATAATGTTAAACGTGCCAGTGATGGCTCATGGGAATTAAAAGTGCGTAATGTCGATACCGGTAGCGTAGAACGTCATAATGCTAAATTCGTCTTTATCGGAGGCGGGGGCGGAAGCTTGCATTTACTGCAAAAATCCGGCATTCCTGAAGGGAAACATATCGGAGGATTCCCGGTAAGTGGATACTTCATGGTATGTAATAATCCGGAAGTTGTTGCACAGCATCATGGGAAAGTATACGGAAAAGCTAAAGTTGGTGCACCACCAATGTCTGTTCCGCATCTTGATACACGTTTTATCGACAATAAAAAATCGTTGCTATTTGGACCATTTGCGGGCTTCTCACCGAAGTTCTTAAAAACAGGTTCAATGTTCGATTTAATAACTTCCGTAAAACCGAATAATGTTTTAACTATGTTGGCGGCTGGCGCAAAAGAGATGCCATTGACAAAATACTTGATCCAGCAAGTTATGTTATCGAAAGAACAGCGTATGGAAGAGTTACGAGAGTTCATCCCGAACGCTAAGAGCGAGGATTGGGATTTAGTAGTGGCTGGCCAACGTGTACAAGTTATCAAAGATACTGCTGAAGGCGGCAAAGGTACACTTCAATTTGGTACGGAAGTTGTAAGTGCATCCGATGGCTCAATTGCAGCATTGCTAGGTGCTTCTCCAGGGGCTTCTACTGCTGTTCACGTTATGCTTGAGGTAATTAATAAATGCTTCCCGCAACGCATGAAAGAGTGGGAACCGAAAATTAAAGAAATGATTCCTTCTTATGGAGAGTCACTAATGGAAAATACAGAGCTTTTGCACGAAATTCAAACTTCAACATCAGAGACGCTTGGTCTTAGCAAAAAAAAAGAGCTAGTTTATAGTTAATTTTTGGATATCGAAGCAACATTGAAATTAAAAACAACAGAACCTTTAATCGATCTTTGATTGAAGGTTCTTTTTTTGTTTTAAAGTCTATTCAATTAAGGATGCATATTTGCAGGCAAATTCGAAGAAAATTGAGTTTATGGCTTGTACAATTTGGACGTTGATTGGAACGAGAGGCACTCGGCTTTCCGCGGGCGGTCCTCCCTCGGCTTGCGACTGCGGGGTCTACCCTTGACGCGCTTTTCTAAGCAGGAGTCTCGAACACCCGCTCCAATCAACTTAGTTTTAACTTTAGATAAAACCCTTTTGTCTACAAACTGAGGGATGCCATTATAGCATCCCTAAAGATTTCTGCTTCTAATGTATTTTTGAATTTATTTTGGAAATGGTCTCTTTATCGCAAATAATGAAAAGCTGTGCATCATCGGGAATTCGTGCATCTAATTTTTGGTTTATGTTAAGATCACCACGATCTGCTACCAGTGTGGCCCCTTTATTAAGAAGGTCCATGAATGCATCACGATAGGTTCGCCATTCATCTTGTTTAGAAATCTCATACATCGTCTCTTCATACTTTGAGCTCATAAGTTCTGAATACATGTGAGTGACTCCATGAGAAAATAAGGATCGTACTGCTGCGTGGGAGATCATTTCTTGTGTAGGAATAAACTCATCCACCTTTACACGCTCAAATAAACGAATATGCTTTTGATTGATTACCTCAGCGGTGACGTGTATTGCCGTATTGGTTTTTTCTTCAATGGACGTTATGGCAGTGGCAACTAATAATGTCTTTCCATCGACAAGTAACGGATCCTTTGTAGCATAATTATCTTGTGTTATTTGGTCAGCAAAAATGATAACGCCTTTTGCTTTAGAAAGATTTGCACGGAGTAATGTTTCTTCATCCGTGGCATCCCCGCGAACATAAAACAGACGCTCCTCCATCATGGGGGATTTTTCCAGGTTATCAATGATTACAATATCGATGGTTTCATCAGATTTAAAAATTTCTTGAATTGCTGATTTTGACTTTTCACTCCATCCAATCAGAATGATATGATTTTTACCTGTATATTTCATTTTTCCACCAACTTTACGTTTTTCGATAAGATATACAGATTTAATGATTTTTCCAATAAAAAGACTAACAAGCCCAATACCCGTTATGTATAGACCGATGGTAAATGCTTTTCCAAGATCGGTGACCGGTGCATAGTCACCAAAACCAACCGTAGCAAGCGTTGTAAGAACCCAGTAAACTGAAGTTAAATATGATTCGAACGTCTGTGGCTCTATAGAAAAAGCAATATATGCTGCAACTAATATGTATAAAATGGCAAATGGTATAAAGATTTTCCCTCTTAATTTAATCAGGTAATATATTATTTTTTTTACCTTAATTCTCATCATACCCATCCTAGTTATTAAGTCATCGTCGATTGAATTTATATTTCCCCAATTTAACAGATAATTAAACGTAAGAGTAAGAACTATTTATCCCCAAGTTGGGAGCAAAAAGCATATAAAAGAAAGCTTGATTGGATGTGTGACGTTCAGCTCTGTTTCTTATGCAAAAAAGGGGCAGGAACACTGAGTTTTATCTGCCCAAGCTTAATAGACCACTCATTCAGTTAGTTTTTGGTACCAAAACTATAGATTCTGCTCTTAAATTTCGCTCTGATTTTAATATAGATTATAAAAAGGACAATAATAGATGAATTTTAGAATATAAATTATAAAATAATCATCAAAAAGTAAAATTATTATTAGAATTTTCAGTATACAATGAATGTTAAATAATGAGGAGGACAAGCAAAATGAAAGCGGATACAAGTGAAAGGGTAAAGATATTAAAAAAAGAACAGGATTGCATATAAAAGTCTCGCAACAAGTGGCAGTGCTTCGCATGTTAATGAACAATATTACCGGGTTTTAGTTGTGCACCGGTACACGGGGGATTAAAAGCGGCACATAGCTGGGGTGTTTTGCTGCTGGAATAAGGTGAAACTTTACGTGATTGGATGTGGGCATGACGCCAGAATTTACCCAGTAGGCAATTAAATTATAGGGGGAATGATTATGGAATCACCAAATGTTGCGACAAATACGAAACAAGAGGAGCCGCAGATTCAATCTACTACGAATGTACTGAAGTTTATTATATACAGTTTAATAGGAAGTTTTATGTTTTTTATTCCCATTACCATAAATGGTGTTTCAAGCATACCGATTGATCATATAGTAACATGGATCAAAGTAACCTTGCCGTCAGCCGTTCCCATTTATGCTCTTATTGTCATTCTATTAGGAGCTGTTTATCCATTTATTTCAAAAAGCTGGAGCAAAGATAAGGTATCAATCGTTTTTTCTTTATTAAAAGTATTAGGTGCTGTTGTTGCGATCTTAATATATTTCAAGATCGGACCCGAATGGTTAATGGCCCCAAGTATGGGTCCTTTCCTTTTCGAAAAACTTGTCATACCTGTAGGTCTTGTCGTTCCTTTAGGTGCTATATTTTTGGCGCTTCTCATTGGATACGGGCTTCTCGAATTTTTGGGTGTACTGATGCAGCCGATCATGAGGCCGATATTTAAAACGCCGGGGCGTTCAGCGGTTGATATGGTTGCTGATTTAGCAGGTAGCTATTCCATTGGTATGCTTATTACGAATCGACTATATAAAGAAGGAAAATACACCCTTAAAGAGGCAGCTATTATTGCAACTGGCTTTTCAACGGTTTCAGCAACGTTCATGATCGTTGTAGCAAAAACCCTCGGGCTTATGGATTTATGGTCGCTTTTCTTTTGGGTTTCTTTAGGAATCACGTACCTTGTCACTGCCATTACCGTACGCATTTGGCCATTAAATAAAATGAGCGACGAATATTATTCGGATAATGCGGATCCAGAAGAAGTTATCAAAGAAGGACTTTTCCGAAATGCCTGGAACAGTGCGATGGTGGGAGCAAATAATTCCGTAAGTCTTGGCAGAAATTTATGGGAGAACTTAAAGGACGGTTTTCTTATGACAATGAGCATTCTGCCGTCCATTTTATCCGTTGGTCTCATCAGCCTTGTATTAGCGGAGTACACTCCAATATTTAATTTACTTGGCTATCTTTTTTACCCATTTACCTGGGCATTGCAAATACCTGAACCATTTTTGGCTGCAAAAGCTTCAGCTATAGGAATTGCAGAAATGTTCCTGCCGGCGCTTCTTGTAGTTGATGCACCTCTGGTAACAAAGTTCATCATTGCCGTGGTTTCTGTTTCATCCATATTGTTCTTTTCAGCGACGATACCTTGTATCCTATCAACCGAAATCCCGATCAGCATTACGAAGTTGATTGTAATCTGGTTTGAACGGACACTCATCACGTTAATTATTACGGCACCCATCGCAATATTGCTGCTTTAGTGCAAATCAATGAATCTTAATTCGATCACAAATCGAACGGATGCGTTCGTATTATAAGGTCGACCAGTAATTACTGGTTGGCTTTTTTTGATAGAAGTAGACATGGTAGGACTCACGGTTGCGCGGGACATTTGAAGCAGGGGGAGTGGAAGGCGGAAAAACAATTCCTTGTATTCCAGTTTAAAAGCATCCAAAAGTTAATGATTTAGTTTTTTTCTTATCCAACTAATGGGCATCTACTATTAGGGATGACTAAAGGACCCTGGTGAATACCACCTTCCAATAGTCTTGTTTTAGAGGTATTGATGACATGATCGGCCATTTTTATCGAGAAGGATCCCATAGCCTTTTTATGTTTTCCATCACATGAACAATATTAGGAAAAACATCCATAAAAATTATTTGGAGAAAATAATATTTATTCTAAAAATTCATATTATAATACTTTATTCTTATGCTATATTATAGGGAGAATTATTTATTATCACGTATAATTTAAGAATTGGAGTGATTTGAATGAAGAAACTTGGTTTATTGAGTATGTTTTTGATTTTAACTATCTTTATCTCGGCTTGTGGAACCAATGAAGGAAAAAATGCAGGTGAGGAAAAGAAACCTGAAAAGGTATATAAAGTTGGTGTGGATACGACTTATCCTCCTTTTGAATTTAAAGAGGGGAACGACTATAAAGGTATCGATATTGAATTGATCAATGCAATCGCGAAAGACCAGGATTTCAAAATCAAATTGTCTCCAATGGATTTCGGTGGAATCATTCCGGCTATGCAAGCCAATCAGCTTGATGTGGCCATTGCGGGAATGAGCATTACAGAGGAAAGAAAAAAGGTAGTGGATTTCTCAACACCGTATTTTGATGCAGGGTTAACAATAGTTGTTAAGAAAGATAATACAAGCACTAAAACCGTTAAGGATCTTAAAGGAAAAACCATAGCAGTGAAAAAAGGAACAACAGGTGCTAAATATGCACAGGATAATGCTACGAAACTAGGAATCAAAGTTGTTCAATTCAATGATAGTCCAGCGATGTTCCAGGAAGTGGCCAACGGTAATGCGGATGCCCTTATAGAAGATTATCCTGTCATCTCATATGCAATCGCCCAAAAAGATCTTGGGTTGAAAATCGTAGGTGACCGTTTGAATGGTGACCAATATGGAATTGCTGTATTGAAAGGGCAAAACGAGGATTTATTGAAAAAAATAAATGATGGTCTTGCCAATCTTAAAAAAGACGGCACGTATGATGAAATTATAAAAACGTATCTTGGTGAATAAGGTTAATAAACAATAGATTAAAGCTCATTAGGCGCGCTTATTGCGCGCTTTCTTTTTCAAAGGGGTGAAAGAAATGGATATAATTGTTGCGGCGTTGCCACTTTTATTAAAAGGACTTCAGGTGACACTTTATATCTTTGTGATTGCCATTATCCTAGGGTTTTTGATTGGTTTACTTGTCGCATTGCTGCGACTTGCCCCCATCAAAATCTTGAACTGGATTGCAAAGGTTTATGTGGATGCAATACGAGGGACACCGTTCATCGTTCAGTTATTTTTTATCTATTTTGGTGTGAATTCATTGAATTTGATTTCTTTGGACAGTACAACAGCTGGAATAATTACCGTTGCAATCAATGCAGGGGCATATTTTGCTGAAATAATAAGGGCAGGGATACAATCAATCGATAAAGGGCAAACGGAGGCGGCAAGATCCATCGGGTTCACTGGAGCTCAAACAATGAGATATGTCGTGCTTCCGCAAGTCTTTAGAAGGATGCTCCCTACCATTACGAATCAATCGATCATTAGCTTGAAGGACACTTCTCTATTATCCGTCATTGGTATAGCCGATTTAACCCAGCAAGGTCAGATTCAAGCTTCGGCAACTTTTGAAGCATTCAAGATTTGGCTGGCCGTGGGTGTGATTTACTTTATCATCATCTATTTGTTAACCCTAATTGCTAACTTCATAGAAAGGAGGGTACAAGTTCGATGAGCATCATTACAGTAAAAAACCTAAGAAAATCATTTGGAACTGTCGAGGTTTTAAAAGATATAAATGCAGAAGTGCAGGAAAAGGAAGTAATTTGCGTAATAGGCCCTTCTGGATCTGGAAAGAGTACATTCCTGCGTTGCCTTAACCTCCTTGAGGAAGTTACCGGCGGCGAGGTGGTCATTAACGGACATGATATAACCGATCCTAAAAGGAAAATCAATATAAACAAAGTCCGGCAAGAAGTTGGAATGGTTTTTCAACATTTCAATCTATTTCCACATAAGACCGTTTTGGAGAACATAACCTTGGGCCCCATTAAAATTCGTGCCACCGATAAAGCGGAAGCAGGAAGATTAGCGCTTGAGTTATTGGATAAGGTTGGTCTAAAGGAAAAAGCAAATAGCTATCCGGGGGAACTTTCCGGCGGACAAAAACAGCGGGTCGCCATCGCAAGGGCATTGGCGATGAATCCGAAGATCATGCTATTTGATGAACCGACTTCTGCCCTTGACCCTGAAATGGTCGGTGATGTTTTGGAGGTAATGAAACAACTGGCTAAAGAAGGAATGACAATGGTCGTCGTTACGCATGAAATGGGCTTTGCCCGGGAAGTCGGGGACCGGGTGATATTCATGGATGGAGGGTATATCGTGGAAGAAAATGAGCCGAATGAATTATTCGGTAACCCACAGCACGAAAGAACCAAAGCATTCTTGAGCAAAGTGCTTTAACGGGATGCTTTTAAGATCGTAAATCATGAATGAAGTTGTGCATAAAGTGTGGACAAAGCAATGCGGGAAATGAGGGGAAACCCCAAACGCATGAGCCTTTCCCTCATCTTTGTGCATAACTTTTTTGGTTTTTAGAGCAGGAACCTATCAGTCAGGAGATGTTTTTATTCATATCAATTTCAATCGGGCAAACGTCACAGAAAAGAAACCTATGCATTTAACACATGCATAGGTTTCTTTTTATTTATTTGGCACCGTAACTAATCAAGTTCGTCATGATTCGATATCCGCCTGGAACCTGGCCTTGAATTTGCCTGTATAGGACAAGGTTGGTATAGAGGTAGGTGCCATTACCGTATTTAGCCATAAGGATACCGCCATCAAATGGTTCTTCATTCGGATCAGCCATGGAAATGAATGTTTCATACCGTTCATCCCATTCCATTGGGAAATACAATCCTCTTTCTTGGACCCAATTGCTCCAGTCATCCCTTGTTATTTTATTTGGATAGGTAAAAAGCGCCGATTCTGGTTTCGACACGTTTACTGTGGCTTTTTCATCGGTTACCCGCCAGCGAATCGAAGGATTCCCGAGGGTAAGAGGATATGGAGCCGTCTTCAAGGCATCCCATCCATCACCCGGTTTATGGTATTGCACGACGAGATGTCCGCCGTTTTCCACATACTCAAGTAAGCGCGCGTTATTTGCCTTTAAATCTTCCCTCGATAGATAGGCACGGATGCCTGTAACGATCGTGTCATATTGACTTAAATCACCTTCAGCTAAATCAGCTGCAGTTAACTTCGTAATGTTCAGCCCTGCATTGCTTAAGTAATCTGCCACTTTATCGAATCCGCTTTCAATGTACCCCACTTTTAATGAAGCTGGCTTCAAAAGCTCAAATGCAACGGTATTGATAGCTGCTGGGTATTGGTAATAGAATGTTCCGATATGGTCATAGGAAATCTCCTGAATGGTCGAATCAAAGGTTTTCCCATTGACAGTGGCAGCTGCCTTCACCTGATATTCACCTTTTTGGATGGCCTTCGGTGGTCTGAGGGTGAACTTCACTTGTTTTTCTTCTGATTTTTCATTAAATGATACAGTGGCATTTTGGGGATGAACTCCCCAATTTTCAGGGACTTTTAAAGCGACCTTTGCTGATGCTTTTCCTTCTGTATAATTTTTCAAGGTCACCGTCACTGGGATTTCCTCTTTTACATCTGCTGTATTTACGACGATATCTTCAGGAGATAAGGTAAGGCCAACGTCGGGAAGGACGGCGATCGTTCCATCCAATTCTTCCTTGATGGAAGTTTTTGTGCTCCCGTATTTATAAGAAATGCTGGTCGTAATGGTTGATTCATCATAGGCATGGTAATAAGCTGCATCTTCAGGGACTTCAACCAGGTAGGTCATTGTCGCTGATTTATTAGGTGCCAGATTGACATCTTTTGATTTTGTTTTTGTCTTCCATCCTTTAGGCACGTTCAATGCAGCAGCGACTTTTTTCAATGTTTGTTTCCCGTTATTCTTCATGGTTATGGTTACGTACGTATTTTGACCTTTAGTAAGAATCTTTGAAGCTGCTTCAGCTTGAACCTCGAGCCCTGAGGAGACATAACTGACGTTTTGCAATTGCTCTTCTTTTAATGAGAGCTTATGAAGCAAGTCGTTTTTGATGGCAGGGCTTAGCTTTGCCTTTTTGACTTGCGCAGTCATTGAACGAACATTGGAAAGAGCTTTTTGGGATGTTGAAAAAACACGTTTAGCATGGGGATAAGACTCAATAACAGCGTCCAGATTCCGTTGCAGGTACCTAAATTCACCTTTTAATTTTGAAGCTGAGCGAGGGAGTTTTTCAGCCCATTCAGTAAAATTGTAAGGTACACCTGCAAAAAGGTCCGACTCGCTTTTTATATCAACCGCGCTTTGCTTCAAATCCAAATGGATCTGGCGTGGTGCTGCAGGGATATCAGAACCCATGCCTTGGCTTTTGTGCAGATAGCGGGATTGTTCTCCAAGCTGTGGGTAAGTCATTTTGTATATTGGGTCATATTTACCGATTTCTATCGAAGTGGTTGCTTGATCTGCCGAGGAAACGGGCAAATATAACTTTTTCACTTGCCATACCGATAGACCTTGTTTCAATTGTTGTGGAAACACAGTTGGGTCGGCGGCATCCGTAAAGGCACGTTCACTTAGGATTGTCATTGTTCGATGATGTCCATGCTGGGTATCATCGTTTTGAAAGGATGGCATCAATATATCTGGCTGATACGTCCGAATAAAGCGGATAAGCCGTTCATATGTGAGTTCCTCGCCCCATTTTTGTAATGTTTCCTCTGGTGTTTTAGAGAAACCGAAATCATAAATGGGATCAGAGGTGGTTTCGCTTAGATGATAGGCTTTAACCCCGGTGATTTTTGCAGCTTCTATCATTTCCCTCGAACGGATGATTCCAAGAGCGTTGTCCAGTTCATCCCCAATTTCATTTTGTCCTCCCTCACCACGGTTTGCAATCAGGCTGGATGTTTTCACCCCTAACCCTCTCGATAGATAAGCGAGAAAGTCACTGCGTTCATCATCGGGATGGGCACCGCTGTTCAAGAATGTCACGGTCGTTTCGAGCGGCTTGACCGCATTCCATAATTCAACGTTGGTTTCATCAGGATTTGCAGCGCTGCCTCCAAGCGGCAATGACGCAAGAACCAACAAAAGGGAAAGCAACGATAACAAAGCTTTTTTCATTCTTTAACCCCCTTCAACTTTTATAAAACACCTAAAAAAATGTAGGTTAGTAATGTTTTCTAACTAACCAGACAAAAAAACCTATCTAATAAATAGCACTAATGGTTATAAATGTAAATAATGCGAAGTAACTATTAAAAATTGAACATTTAAACGTTCCGAAAAAATCTTGTGCGTTGAAATTATTTAAGTTATATTTTTACTTAATTAGGAAGATTTACTAACTAAATAATGTAAGGCCGTGATGTGATGAGTTTTAAAAGGACACCCAGTCATCAAAAATATGTAAATAAAAAAAGAATCATTCAATGCATCCAAGAATGTTCACCCATTTCAAGAGCTGAAATCGCCGTTAAGCTTCAGCTAAGTAAACCAACTGTTTCTCAGGCTGTGGATGAACTTATACAGGAGAAGTGGGTATTCGAGAAAGGAATAGGAGTATCCTCATCTCAAGGCGGGAGGAGGCCCATCCAGCTCTTTTTTAATGAAAAGGCTGCCTATATCATCGGTGTCGATATAGGCGGGACGAAAGTGAAAATCGTTTTAAGCGATTTAAGCGGCAACATCCTTGCTGACACTAGTTTTTCAACAAACACTTATTTAAATTCAGGGCTTCTTAAACAAATGGCGATTGAAACGGAGCGGTTAATTGCAAAGAATCAGATTGCGAAGGAAAGGATATTGGGGATGGGAGTCGGGATCCCTGGCATTACGCAAACGGCAAGCGGATTAGTAATAGAGGCACCGAGTTTAGGCTGGGTACAATATCCATTTATAGCAGAAGCGAAGCGTTATTTTGATTTCCCCATCTTTCTGGACAATGATGTAAACGCGGCTGCACTAGGTGAACAGTGGCTGGGTAATGCACAAAATAAGCGGAATTTGCTGTTCATTGCGGTTGGCACGGGAATCGGAAGCGGCATCATCTTGAATAACCAGTTATACAGAGGAGCTTCCAGTGCCGCTGGGGAAATGGGATATATGGTGACGGACAAAGAGGATATAAAACGTGAATTCAAGCCGATTTTCCATAGATACGGCTATTTGGAAAGTGTCGCAGGAGGCAAGTCGATTGGCGGTCATTTCACCAGGGAGGTCCTCAAGGATCCTCACCATTTTTTATTCGAACGGGCCAAATCTTCCGAACTATCAGGGGAGGATGCTTTTTTGGCAGCAAAAAAAGGAGACACGGCAGCTATGGCCATCATAAATGAAGCCATCGAACATTTAGCCTGCGGAATTGTCAATGCGGCTAGTTTGCTAAATCCGGAAGTGATCATTTTAGGAGGTGGTGTATTAAATTCTGCTGAATACATTTTACCTAGAATTCGGGAGGTCGTTGATCGATATCTTCCAAGTTTAGTAGAAATGAAAACTTCACAACTGGGAGAAAACGCAGGGGTGCTTGGAGCGGTTTCCCTTTTCTTAAGGGAACATGATGGCATTTTGAATTTTCGTGATGAGGGGGAATATTAATGAAAAATAGGAAAAAGTCGCTTGTTTCAGTACTGACCTTATCGGCAGCACTATTAATTTCGGGATGTAACGGTACAGATACGAAAACGAATTCGGATGCTGGCGAAAAGGGTGAGCTCGAAGATAAAATCGTTGTTTATTCGCCGCATGGCAAAGATATTTTATCAAAATTCGAAAAGCAGTTCGAAGATAAGTATGGTATTGATGTTGAGTGGCTTGATATGGGGTCTCAGGAAATCCTTGACCGTGTTCGTTCAGAGAAAAGTAATCCGCAGGCAGACGTTTGGTGGGGGGCACCTTCCACGAACTTCAATCAAGCAAAGGATGATGGGCTGCTGGCCGCTTATAAGCCTAGCTATTCCGATAGTCTCGATGAAGGATTCCGCGACCCGGAATGGTATTGGACAGGAACGAGCCAGACACCGGAAGTCATCATGTATAACAGCAAAGAATTATCAAAAGACGAGGTACCGAAAGATTGGGATGAGCTGCTTGATCCGAAATGGAAAGACGAAATCATCATCCGCTATCCGTTAGCCTCCGGAACGATGAGGACAATTTTTTCTGCGATGATCTATCGTACGTATAAGGATACAAATGATCCGAAAGAAGGGTATGACTGGTTAAAGAAGCTCGACCAAAACACGAAGGAATATTCAGCGAATCCTGAAATGATGTATAACAAGGTAGCCAAAGGAGAGGGCTCACTTTCCGTTTGGGCAATGCCGGATGTCGTCATGCTGAAAGAGAATAAAAATTATCCATTTGAGTTCGTCATTCCAGAAAGCGGAACGCCAGTATTGACAGAAGGTATCGCCATCGTTGAAGGTGCCAAGCATCCCAAAGCGGCTGAAGCCTTTTATGAGTTCGTGAATTCACCAGAAGCCGCAAAAACATTAGCAGAAGAATTTTACAGGATTCCGACCAGAAGTGATGTGAAGGGTTTACCTGAATGGATCACGGAAACGGAAATTAAAGCGATGGAAATTGATTGGAAGGCATTCCAGGAAAAAGGTGACGAGTGGATGAAATACTGGGACGAAAATATTAAAAGTGGAGATAAAGAAATTAAAGAATAAGGAAGTGTCGTTGGGATGGCGTCAATAAAAATAGAGAATGTCCAAAAAGCCTTCGGGAAAACGATAGCTGTTGACCAGTTAAATCTGGACATCAAAGAAGGTGAGTTTTTTACCTTTCTTGGTCCAAGCGGCTGCGGTAAAACGACAACACTTCGGATGATTGCCGGTTTTTATTATCCAACTAAAGGTGTCGTCCGATTTGGCGACAAAGATATGACGCGTGTACCTCCGGAGAAAAGAAATACAGGCATGGTTTTTCAAAACTATGCCCTCTTTCCCCATATGACTGTTTTTGAAAATGTAGCGTTTGGCTTGCGTGTGAGAAAGGTTTCTTCTGCTGACTTAAAGAAGAGAGTGCTGGATGCTCTCCAAAAGGTCAGGCTGGAGAGCTACTCGAATCGTCAAGTGAGCCAGTTAAGCGGAGGACAGCAGCAGCGGGTGGCCCTTGCGAGAGCACTGGTCATTGAACCGGAAATATTACTGCTGGATGAACCATTAAGTAATCTGGATGCCAAGCTTCGTGATGAAATGAGAGTGGAAATCTTAAGGCTGCAGCGTGATTATAAGATTACCACCATTTATGTCACACATGATCAGGCTGAGGCATTATCCATGAGTGATCGAATCGCTGTGTTCAATTATGGTGTATGTCACCAGGTCGGGACGCCAACAGAAATTTATAATCGGCCGGCCAATGATTTTGTGGCGAGTTTTATAGGCGAAATTAATCTTTTGCCCGTTCAAGTTGAAAAAGTTCAACAAGATAATATAGAGGTTGCCCTTAAGAATAGTGAACAACCGATTAAATTGAATGTGGGAAATCAAGCTAGGGACGGAATTTCAATCATACAGGGTGATGCTGACCTTGCTGTTTCGATTCGTCCTGAAGCAATCAGGATTCTGGATGTGACCGAAGAAGGAATGAATATCTTTAAAGGTAAAATAAATTCCGTCCAATTCTTTGGATCTGTTGTGAATGTCATGGTGGATGTTCAAGACGTGTTACTGAGGGTCGACGTATTTAACACCCATGATTTTGGATACTTTTATCAAGGAAAGGAAGTGTATGTCCAGCTTCCCGAGAAACAGCTGCGTCTTATCCCTGTCATAAGCGGTGATGCGACATGATTAAAAATCGTGATACGAGATTGACGGTTTGGCTCCTTATACCAGTTGTATTGGTGCTTATCGCATATGTACTCTACCCGTCAGTGAGGACCTTTATTGAAAGTCTGCACAAAGACGGAACGATATCCCTTGGAAATTATCAGGACTTCTTCGTACAGGAATCGAAAACGAACTTAGAGGCTCTTTGGAATTCTGTTTATATATCCTTATTGAGTGTATTGGTCAGTGCCTTGATTGGCATTCCGCTCGCATTCATTTTTAACCGTTACGATTTTCCCGGCAGAAGCTTCTTTTCATCAGCAGCGATTTTGCCGATTGTCCTTCCATCATTGGTAGGGGTCATGGCCTTTATGTTTTTATATGGAGAATCGGGTTTGATTCCAAATGCCATCAAGGACCTGTTTGGTCTCGAGAAGGTTCCATTCAAGATTGGCGGGGTATCGGGAATCCTTATCGTGCATGCCTATACGATGTATGTTTATTTTTATATGACCGTATCCGCTGCAATCAATAAAATAGATCCGTCACTTGAAGAAGCGGCGTATAACTTAGGCGCAAATAAAATCAAGGTTTTTTTGAAGGTGACATTTCCATTATTGACACCTGCCATCGTTGCCGCTTCACTACTTGTTTTCATGATATCGATGGCTTCTTTCAGTGCCCCGTTTTTATTAGCTGGCGGATACAGGGTGTTAAGCCTGCAAATTTATTTTTCAAAAATCAATGGTGATATGGAAATTGCCGCTACTCAATCCGTCATCCTATCCATCGTTTCGATTTCATTTCTATTATTCATGCGTTGGTATCAGAATAGGAAGGATTATCGCATGGCTTCGAAAGGAATAGGCGCACACAGGAGTGAAGTGAGGAACCCATTTATGAAATGGGTGATGGTCCTAACTGGTATCATCGGCGTAATTGTTTTGCTTTTACCGCACTTTACGATTCTATTGCTTTCACTTGTGCCGGATGGAACCTGGACATTTCAAACGTATCCCACAGTATTTAATGTGGAAAATTACAGGCTTTTGTTTGAAGACCCTAATATCTTCAAACCGTTAAGAAATAGTTTACTGATGGCGGTTATTGCAACGTTGGCAAATCTGGTGTTTGGGGTCATAGCGTCTTATGTACTTGTCAAACGGAAATTCGTCGGGAAAAGCTTTGTCGATATTCTGGTCATGATTCCTTGGGCGTTGCCTGCAACGGTCATAGGGATGAACTTGATATTCGCATTCAATGAACCTAGCGTTTTTTCTTTCGGTCAAATCTTGGTAGGAACATTTTGGATTTTGCCGCTTGCCTATTTCATCAGGCATATTCCACTCGTTGTCCGGTCGACTAATGCCGTTCTGGAGCAGCTGGATGATTCGATTGAGGAAGCAGCCAGAAACTTGGGGGCTAAGTGGTTTTATACCTTCAGAAGGGTCATATTTCCGATTATTATGCCTGGTGTTTTATCAGGGACATTATTGGCATTTATCGAATCTGTGGGGGAATTCCCGACCTCGGTCCTGTTGTACACGATTTCAAACAGGCCCATATCCATTGAAATCATGAATCAGCTTCGGATGTTCAATATGGGGCAGGCCGCTGCCTATGGGATGATTCAAATCACGCTGATTGTAATCGTTCTCTTAATTTCGAACAAGTTTTTTGGAATCAAAGCGGAAAAAGCTTTATAAATCGGAGGTTCAAAGATGAGCAGGCTTGAAGAATTTATCAAAAATGAAGGTAGTGTCTTTCCAGGAAAAACCTATGCTAGAGAGCTTCTGATGCCTGTTTTTAATGATCAAAGAGATTACTTATTTGATGCAATGTTCGATATTCATCGGGCACATGTCATCATGCTTTCGGAACAAAAGATCATTAAAGATGAAGAGGCGAAAACCATGCTTGATGGGATTCGGAAAGTGGCCCAAACAGATCTCGCGCAGTTGACCTATCAGCCCCAATTCGAAGACTTATTCTTCATGATGGAGGCAAAGATCGGTGAGGAAATCGGCCATGAACTTGCAGGGAAGATTCATATCGGCCGCAGTCGTAATGATATGGGGGTTGCGATGTACCGGCTTGTTTTGAGAGGTCATCTGCTCCAATTGGTTGGCTATGCAAACCAATTGAGTGAAGCATTCTTGGTGCAGGCTGAAAAACATACAGAAACCTATATTACAGGTTACACGCATACCCAACCGGCTCAGCCGACTACAATAGGACATTACTTTTTAGCCATTTATGATGTGCTTCAAAGGGATATTGGCCGGTTATGGGCAGCCTATGAAACGGTTAACCAATCCCCTTTGGGTGCAGCCGCGTTAACGACCACCGGCTTTCCGATCAGTCGGAACCGTACGGCTGAACTGCTTGGGTTTGATTCGGTGATTGAAAATTCCTATGACTCGATAGGCGGGGCAGATTATTTATTGGAAACCGCAACTGCCATCATGACGTGCATGGTCAATACCGGAAGGTGGATCCAAGATTTCCTGCAGCATGTGACAAGGGAGTTTGGTACATTTCACGTGGCGGACCCTTATGTTCAAGTGAGCAGCATCATGCCGCAAAAAAGGAATCCTGTCTCCATTGAACATTCCCGTTCGATTGCAAGCAGTGCGTATGGTGATGCACTTGCTGCAATGAATATGATTCACAATACACCATTTGGTGATATCGTCGATACGGAAGATGATTTACAGCCGCATTTATATCGCGCTTTTTCGAATGCAGGCCGTGTCATGAAACTAATGTATGCCGTCATATCGACTTTGAAAGTAAATGAAGAACATACAAAGAAAATGGCCGCAAAATCCAGTATAACGGTTACTGAATTAGCGGATACCCTATCAAGAGATTACGACATATCCTTTAGAAAAGCCCATTCGATAGCCAGTCATATTGCAAAAAAGTCGATTAGTGAAGGGAAAGAGCTATATGATTGGGACACACAAGAAATCAACAAGATCATAAATGAATTCGTTTCAGTGAACATAGCAGAAGATGAATGGAAAAAAATAATCTCTCCCGAATATTTTGTGGAAATCAGAAGCATTCAAGGCGGGCCCTCCCCGAAAGAGGTTACGAGAATGATTGTAAATAGAAAACAAAAACTGGAACAAGAGTTGCAGGAATATAAGAAAGTGGTCAAAGAATTGAATGATGGCAGGAAGGCTTTAGTGGATTACTGAAATGAACTTTAACGGGCATGAAATTCACGAGTATTTGCTCGAAACTCACGAGTAAAAGCATGAAATTCACGAGTATTTGCTTCAAACTCACGAGTAAAAGCATGAAATTCACGAGTATTTGCTTCAAACTCACGAGTAAAAGCATGAAATTCACGAGTATTTGCTTCAAACTCACGAGTAAAAGCATGAAATTCACGAGTATTTGCTCCTAACTCACGAATAAAAGCATGAACCTTCTGAAGAGAGTTTTTTTGTTGGCTCGGAAGCAATACGATCCATTTTACTGAGAAAGCTTCATATTTTATGATATATAGTCATTCTTTATCAGGGTGGCTATTTATTTTGGATTTTTAATGCAACTGAGTCATCCCCAGAGACAATGAATGTAGATTTATTCCTAAAAACAATTCTATTATTTGGAAAACATATAATATGAGGAGGAATGTTAATGTCAAATAGATATCAGTTCGGTGTTATCCTGATTTTAATAGCTTTCGTAATATCGATTACTTTTTGTTTGAATCCGGAAGTCTTATTAAGAGGCGGATATGATTTAGCTATTGATGGTCTGGTAGTATCCAGAACCTTGATGATTATTTTTTCGTTGTATTTATTAGTTAAAATAGGGGATTTGTTTATAAACAGAAAAGATTAATAGTCTAAAATGAGGTTTCCCATAAACAATATTGAGAAAGAGACACTATACTTGGAAGCCGATAATAAGTAAGGCTCAGTCTTTTGACTGAGCCTCCAATGTTTATTGATCCATAACCAGTTTCAAATTTGCTTCATATATCGTTAATGGATTTAGGTTCCAACTGAACCGCGTGCTTTTTGAAAGCAATACTCACCGTGATCATCACAATGAAATTGACTGCCAATGCAATGATTCCCACATTCAAATCTTTTGCTGCTTGCGGCAAGGATGGAAACAAGGTCCCTATTGTCGATTGGCTGAGTGTAATGCAGATTACGATGGCCAATCCGGTAATGATGCCGGCGATTGCTCCAAATTTATTGATCGGATTATTCCTTTTCAGACTAAAGAGAAGGGATGGAAAGAGCTGTGTGATGAGACTGTATCCCATAAGAATTAATGCCGACATCGTTTCGCCGCCGTTTAAGGTGAAGTAGACGGCTATAAGGGCAATGATTGGAACAAGGAACTTTGCTAATCGTACAATGTGGCGATCGGATACGGCAGGTGCAAATTCCTTATAGACGTTTTTCGCGAGCAGTGTAGCGACGCTCATCAAAAGCATGGATCCCGGCACCAATGCGGTCAACAATCCAGCGCCGCCGATTATGCCTATAAACCATGGATCAAAGGTCTCGATCGAAAGGCGCAGCAATGAGAGATCTGCATCTGCCCCAACGAGTCCGGGCACTTTCAATATAGCTGTAAACCCAACGAAAAAGACGAATAACAGCATGAGTGTATATAAAGGGCTGATGATGGCGTTCTTTCGAAATACCTTGCCGCTGCGTGCTGAATAAACAGCGCTGAAAACTTGTGGCCACATATAGAAACCGAATACGAGCAATATTACTGTGGAGATGAACCATGATACGCTAAGTCCCTGATCAGGGAACTTTAGAAAACCTGGCTTGGCCGCATCAATCGCTTCAAACATCGGCTGAAATCCGCCAAAGTAATGAATCGGCAGATAAATCCCCAAAAATCCTATTATGGCGACCATCATGATATCTTTAATGACCGCGGTCCAAACTGAACCGTGTATACCGGAGATCATCACATAAATGGTAAGGCTTATCGCCCCCATCCAAACTGCCTCAGACATAGAGATGGCACCATAAGATGCTTCTGAGACAATGATCCCCAATCCTTTCAGCTGCACGACGATCACTGGAATCATCGACACCACACCGACAAGTGCAGCCAAAATTCCTAAACTGGGACTCTTATATTTGCTTACAAAGAAATCGGATTGAGACATCAGTTTATTTTCTTTGGCGTATCTCCATATTTCCGGCAGGAGCCAATAGGATAATACGTAAGACAAAGTAATGTAAATTAGAACATATAGAGCGGGTGCGCCCTTGCCATAAGCCCAGCCGCTGCCGCCAAGGAAGGAGAAGGTCGTATAGATTTCCCCAGCCATCAGCAGAAAGACGAATATCGCACCAAAACCGCGTCCGCCCACCGTCCATTGTTCCAAGTCCATATCTTTTCCTTTTGAAGAGCGTATTCCTAAAAATATCGATAGAAGTAAAAATGCTAAAATGATTAAGAGAGCAATATTCATTCCTGGTCACCTTCCCGATTCCTGGGATCCAGCTTATACATGATGCCGAGTATGGCAGAGGTAAGGACCACCCACATAGCCATCCAGAACATATTGAAAGGCATCCCTAATACATATGGTTCTATTTTATTAACAAAAGGTAGAAATCCCAGTATGCCTATAAAAGGAACTAGTGTAAGAATATATATAATCTTCATTAAACAACCCCCTCCGTTTTAAATAAAGTGAAACGCCCACCAATGGGGGTTTATTCTTCAATGCCACTGATGGATGTGTGAACCGAACCGGATGGAAAATTCATACCTGACCGAAAAGGTCCGATAATATATATTAGCTTACACTATTTTGATATAAAATTTAATGCAGTTGCCTGATATATTTTAGCAGCAGTGCGCAGACAGCCGAACAATGATAGTTCATAAAACAGATAAAGCCTTGAATTCATAGTGAGTTCAAGGCTTTATTTCCTTTAGCTATATTTTTTCCTAGAGTTATATAGTATTACCAAAAGTATGAACCAGATTGGGGTCAAGAGCAGTGATAGTCGTGTAGCTTCAGCGAATAGCATAACAATAAGGATGAACAGGAATAATCCTAATATGGCGTAATTGACAAAGGGTGTAAAAGGAGTCTTGAAAGTCGATTTTGCTCTTAGGTCAGGCCTTGTTTTCGAATATTTGATATGGGAAATCAAGATAATGCTCCATACCCATATGAAACAGATGGCACTGATGGTCGTCACGACGGTAAATGCCTGTTCAGGTATCAGTTTGCTTAATAATGCCCCTATTGATACAACGATTGTGGATGTTAATAAGGCATTGCTCGGAACAGCCTGTTTATTTAATTTTTCCAGTTTAGCAGGGGCTTCGCCATTCCTGCTTAACGTATAAAGTATTCGGCTCGTTGAAAATAAACCGCTGTTGCATGCAGAAGCAGCGGATGTCAAAACGACGAAGTTGATGATCCCTGCAGCGACAGGAATGCCGATTAACGCAAAGACCTCTACAAATGGGCTGCTCGTGGCATCCAGTTGTGTCCATGGGTTGACGCAGAGAATGACGAATAGTGCACCAACATAGAAAAGTAAAATCCGGACAGGGATTTTATTGATGGCAGATGGAATGTTCTTTCTCGGGTTTGCCGTTTCTGCTGCAGAAACCCCGACCAATTCGACACCGACAAATGAGAAGACGACCAGCTGTAAAGATAATAGGAATCCAGAAATGCCATTAGGGAACATGCCCCCATGATTCCATAGGTTCGTTAGGGAAACCGTTCCGCTATTGGTATTGAAGCCGATGATCAAAAGGATGATACCCACGACGATTAAGGCGATGATCGTGATTACTTTAATGATGGCAAACCAGAATTCCAATTCACCAAATAACTTAACGGTCAAAAGGTTCAATCCTAACAGAATGACTAGGCATATTAGAGCCGGAATCCATTGAGGGATATCGAACCAATATTGCATATAGACGCCGACAGCTATGATATCGGCCATTGCGGTCATGATCCAACAGAACCAATATGTCCACCCTGTCACGAAGCCGGCCCATGGACCGACATATTCGGTTGCAAATTCAGTGAATGATGTATATCCTGCATTGGATAAGAGCAATTCCCCTAGTGCCCTCATCACAAAAAACAAGGCAATCCCTATTATCAGATAAGAAAATAATATAGAAGGTCCTGCCAATTGTATGGCTTTTCCGGAACCTAAAAATAATCCGGTGCCAATGGTTCCTCCTATTGCGATCAGTTGTACATGTCTATTTTTTAAATCTCTTTTTAATTCTTGTTTTGCCAATTCTTACGCCCCCGTCTTTTTATAGTCTTGGTAGTGAATGAGTTTACCTGCATGGTCTTGGAGAGAGGGACGTAATTTTTTCGTCCAGCTTTGCCTTTCCCATTGGTTTTAAAGCTGTTGTTTTTAGTCCAACCACAAAATGGACAATAAAAAAAGAGATTGGATAATACCAATCTCTTAAAGGGTTCAGAATAACAATTTTATCATTCGTTACTCTTCTGTCCTTTTGCCTGAGATTGTGAATCCTTCGGCGCTGCATCTTGTACAGTCTCTCCAGAAGCTGCTCCTGCTATAGTGTCATCCATAGCATTCATCGCTTGCTTTTATGCGGTTGTGAAGAAAGTCAGTCAGTATAATTTTCCACTGCTTGATCATTCATTATGCTTATAAAATAATATTGGAATTCTATCATCTATTTTTCGGTAGGTCAACAATTTTTTTGAAAGGAAACAGGCATTATCTGTAGTTTAATAGTGGTCTTAATTTTTATAAAGGTACTTGAAAAATTTATTTTTTTGGATGATCACTATTATGAAATATTGATCATCATTTTTTAAAAATGATATTTTTCGATTAGGAAAATTGCCAAGATATATTTGGCAACTGTTTATTTCAAAAATACAATTGTATTTTTACAGAATATTTACTATTATAAGATAAGAAAACATAAATGAAGTGTTATTGATATTTTTTCGATAGAGCATTTCTAACCGCAATAATTAATAAGTTCGTGGTAAGGATAGAAAAGCATTACCGATATTGCATCTGGGGGAGTTAAACATGTCGAACAAGGAATTAAAGAGAGGGCTGGAATCACGTCACATTCAAATGATAGCTTTGGGCGGAACCATCGGTGTCGGGTTATTCATGGGATCGGCGAGCACGATCAAATGGACAGGGCCCTCTGTAATGCTTGCTTATGCCATCGCAGGTATTTTTATATTTTTCATCATGCGTTCCATGGGTGAGATGCTTTATTTAGAACCGACTACAGGTTCTTTTGCAACCTTTGCGAGCAGCTATATACATCCTTTGGCAGGTTATATGACTGCTTGGAGCAATTGGTTTCAATGGGTAATCGTCGGAATGTCCGAAATCATTGCGGTTGGCTTGTATATGCAATATTGGTTCCCGGAGTTACCGGCCTGGATACCAGGTGTGGTCGCCATGTTCATCTTGGGAGCGGCCAACCTCATTTCCGTTAAATCCTTCGGGGAATTTGAATTCTGGTTTGCACTTATAAAAATCATAACGATTATATTGATGATCGTTGCCGGCCTAGGCCTTATCTTCTTTGGAATAGGGAATGGCGGGGATGCGATTGGATTATCGAATCTTTGGGAAAATGGCGGCTTCTTTACGGGAGGCTGGACAGGATTCTTCTTTGCGCTTTCGCTTGTCGTGGCTTCCTATCAAGGCGTTGAGCTTATCGGCATCACAGCCGGAGAAGCGAAAGACCCAACGAAGACCGTAACAAAAGCGATCCAATCAATCATATGGCGCATATTAATTTTCTATATTGGTGCCATATTCGTCATCGTGACAGTCTTCCCTTGGGATCAACTGGATGACTTAGGCAGCCCATTCGTTTCAACCTTTGCTAAAATAGGTATCACAGCAGCAGCAGGCATCATCAATTTTGTCGTAATCACTGCGGCAATGTCTGGATGCAACAGTGGTATTTTCAGTGCAGGGCGTATGCTTTACACACTGGCATTGAATGGCCAAGCTCCGAAAATCTTTGCTAAAGTATCTAAAAATGGAGTGCCGGCATATTGTACGATCGCTGTACTTTTAGGATTGGGCATCGGAGTTATCCTGAACTATCTTGCACCGCCGCAAGTATTCCTTTATGTGTACAGTGCGAGTGTTTTACCTGGGATGATTCCATGGTTTGTCTTACTGATCAGTGAGCTTAAATTCAGAAAGGTAAATGCCGCTGAAATGGAGAAACATCCGTTCAAAATGCCGTTGGCCCCTTACAGTAACTATGCGACAATAGCCTTTTTACTGATGGTGCTGGTAGGTATGTGGATCAATCCTAGTACAAGGATTTCCTTGGTTGTCGGGATCGTTTTCCTAGCCTTGGTAATAGCAAGTTATTACATGCTGAAAATGGATAAACGAACACCATTGGACGTTAAATCCGATGATGAGATTTCAGGATAAGAAATTCTATTAGAAAGCCCTTCTCTAATTCGAGAAGGGCCTTTTTTGTCCTTGTAGATCAATTGTGGAATTCACGAGTAAAACAGCGAAACTCACGAGTAAAGTCGTTGGATTCACGAGTAAAACAGCGAAACTCACGAGTAAAGTCGTTGGATTCACGAGTAAAACAGCGAAACTCACGAGTAAAGTCGTTGAATTCACGAGTAAAACAGCGAAATTCGCGAGTAAAGTCGTTGAATTCACGAGTAAAACAGCAAAACTCACGAGAAGAAGTTGAATTCACGAGTAAAACAGCGAAACTCACGAGTAAAGTCGTTGAATTCACGAGTAAAACAGCGAAATTCGCGAGTAAAGTCGTTGAATTCACGAGTAAAACAGCAAAACTCACGAGAAGACGTTGAATTCACGAGTAAAACAGCGAAACTCACGGGTAAAGTCGTTGAATTCACGAGTAAAACAGCGAAACTCACGAGTGTAGCTAATTTGCCCCCGTAACAAGGGGGCCAGCAGGGGGAATGAATCAATAAGCTTAGGAATATGTCTTCTTGCCAGATTTTTTCATAGGATGTTGCCCGAGGAAGGGGCTATCTTTTGGAAAGAACAAAGCTTACCGGGCGTATCGTTACACCATTAAAGATTGACCAGTTGCTTAATATGGAGGAAATTTTAAACGGCTTCGAGTAGTGAAAACGAGGTATGATCCATACAATGCGTTTAAGTTCCCACAAAGCATACCGCCATTAAATAAGTGGGGTTGAAAAAGCTTGGATTCACCAAAAACATTCGTTATATAAAGGCCTATTCCTGAATTTGGATATAGGCCTCTTTCTTCTTGTTTTGAATCAATTAATCGAGATAATCCCCAGAATCATTCCGCTTGCTGAGCTTGTACTGTACTGTAAACCTGATTTACGGAAGATTGGGCTTGTGCGATTTCTTGAGCCGCTTGTTTAATGGCTTCTTGTGCCAAAGTTGGATCCGAGGAAGATTTTTCAATTGCTTGTGAAAGTAAGGTTTGCGTAAGGGTAACGTTTGCTTTTGCTTGATTTAATTGATTGATATCAATTTGTTGTTGAGGCATGTAGTTTCTCTCCTTATGTCATTATTAGAATTACTCCATTAGGATGACCTTTCTTTTCTTTTTTATAAGAAGAAAAAAATATAACGTAGACAGGATGTACAGCTTGGAAAAGTTCTGAAAAGGCCAAAAAAGTCCATTGGGGTAAACAATTTAACAATCCAAATTCGTAAAAAAGGTGCATCCTTAGGATTGAAAAGCGGGCAGAAAGAGAACGGAATTATTCGTTTTATTTACTTAGAATCCTGAAATTTTCATCTGCATATTGATATCAAATTGTAAGATAATGAAAAAAAATCGTGACTTATTCGTTGTTCAGTTATTTAAATTATACTTTACTTATTGGATTTATCAGATTAAAATCGGAGAAATAATCATTATAAGAGGATGAGCTGATTGGACAACCGAAAGCTCCTGAACGCGATAAGCGAACAGGAGCTTTTTGCGTTCATTTTGGAAAAAGGAGTTGGCAAGATGAATATTGATCATATTGAAGCTTTTATGTATGTTGTTCACCTTAATAGTTTTCATAAAGCCGCAGAGGCAATGTTTTTATCACAGCCAACGGTTTCGGCAAGGATTAAGACGCTTGAGAGTGAACTCGATTCAGTATTATTTGAGAGGCAAGGAAGAGGAATTATTTTAACTGAAAAAGGGAAAGCCTTCATTCCATTTGCGGATCAAATAATTCGTACCTTTCACCAGGGGAAAAAGCAGTTGAAAACAGGAAGCGAACTGGAGGAAATAACGATAGGGGCTAATATCATTACATCGCAATACTTTATTCCATTTGCTCTTCCTCTATGGAAAAAGGAAAACCCAAATTTACGCTTTAAATTTATTTCAGCAACAAATGATG
The DNA here is from genome assembly GCF_056397085.1 of Peribacillus sp. 05N428. Classification (NCBI taxonomy): domain Bacteria; kingdom Bacillati; phylum Bacillota; class Bacilli; order Caryophanales; family Bacillaceae; genus Peribacillus; species Peribacillus sp. 05N428. The sequence continues at coordinate 112,835 of NZ_JBFTMS010000009.1, forward strand.
CATTAATGGAAAAATTGCTTCAGAAACAGGTTGATATAGCCTTTATGAAGGATGTTACACATAGTGGTCTGCAAAATTACAAAACCCTTGATAATTCAATTCGTTTAGTCGTGTATCCAGGACATCCATTTCAACTTCGAACTGGGCTAACAGTACAGGAATTAGCAATGCAGCCGTTGGTATTTTTTGAGTGTGGTGCGCTTGACTGGAACCACGTTCATAAAATTTTTGAAGTATCAAATGTAGAGCCGCGCATTGATTTTCAGGTTGATCACCTGGAAGTGGCGAAGTCGTTAATTCTTAGCAGAAGCTGTATCGGATTTTTACCGTACTTATGTATTAAAAAAGAGTTAGAACAGGGAACTTTGATTGAAGTGGATGTGTCACATTTAATCAAGATAAAGCAGCACATCTATCTGACGCATTTAAATCACGGGATGGAATCCCCTTTATTATGGAAAGACATTCTTTTATCAATAAGGAAATTTGAGAAAAACCATCAGCAATTACAGATACAATCGAATTGATAGATATTTTCTATCAATACAATATTTTTTTCTATTAGTAAAACCATTGCCATTAGCATGTTTTAGGTGATAGGATATGTCAAAATATAATTATTCGCATAAGTAAACTTTGAATTAAATAGGAGGAGAGAATATGAGTTATAAGCTTGGCATTTTAGACCAGAGCCCGATATTTCCAGGGGCTTCAGCATTTGATGCACTACAGCAAACCATTAATCTGGCCAGACTTGCAGAAGAGTGGGGGTATACCCGTTTCTGGGTATCGGAACATCATCATGCCGAACAGCTGGCGGGGTCTTCCCCGGAAGTTTTGATTTCTTATTTATTAGCTCAGACAAAGTCGATTCGGGTAGGGTCCGGAGGTGTTATGCTTCAGCATTATAGTCCATATAAAGTGGCGGAAAACTTTCACGTATTATCGAATCTTTCGCCAGGCAGGGTAGACCTTGGCATCGGAAAGGCACCAGGTGGGCTCCCCTTATCAACGAAGGCGCTACAGTTTGGAACTGTGAATGATGGAAAAGATTTCGAAGAGCGGTTATCTTTCCTGCAAGAAATAATCGAAAATTCAGTTAATGAAACTCACCCGCTTGCAGGCATTCAAGCGACACCGCTACCTTCCGAAAAGCCTAAGCTGTTTCTGCTTGGTGCAAGTGCCGACAGTGCCAGGTTAGCAGCTGAACTTGGGATAGCTTATGTATTTGCTCGATTTATCAACAGTAATGAAACTGTACTTGAAGATGCTGCACACATTTACCAAAGTATCTATCCAACAGGTAGCTTTAAGGTATCGGTTTCAGTGATTGCTGCTCCTTCACAACATGAAGCGGAACAGTTAACAGGTGATCAGAAGATTGTGAAAGTTCATCTCAAAAGCGGTCGCTCTGTCACGGTCCAAACCTTAGCGCAAGCAGAGTTATTCGGGAAGCAGTCTGGGGAGCTTTACGAAATAGAAGAACAGGATTCCGATATTATTGCTGGAACTCCTTCTTATGTAAAAGAAGTCTTAGCAAATTTACATGAAAAGTACGGGGTAGATGAGTTTATCCTACATTCGCCAATTTTAAAGGAAGCAGAAAGGTTCAGATCTTTTCGATTGTTGAGTCCACTTCAATTAGCCTTATCTGAAGTGAAACACGTTACGAGCCAAAATTAAAAGGGCCTCAGCAATTAGGGGAGATGTGGGATGTCAGCATAGTTGAAAACCGACTAATTAAAGGAGGAGTATCGATGTCTGAACAGAGAAAGTTGAAATTTGGAGCGCTTATTCATGGAGTTGGAGGGAGTATATCTGGTTGGAGACATCCAGACATTCAAGCAGATGCCAGTGTTAGTCTTGAATTTTATAAGGAGCAGGCCCAGAAGGCTGAAGAGGGAAAGTTCGATTTACTTTTCATTGCTGACGGATTGTTTATCAATGAGAAGTCAATACCGCATTTCTTAAATCGATTTGAACCACTTACCATTTTATCCGCACTCGCTGCTTTCACATCAAGAATAGGGCTTGTCGGAACAGTTTCCACCTCATACAGTGAGCCATTTACTGTAGCTCGGCAATTTGCTTCACTTGATCACATTAGTCAAGGTCGTGGCGGATGGAACCTTGTTACTACCCCTCTTGAGAGTACGGCCTTGAACTATAACAAAACGATTGAAGAACACCCTGATCATGCCAAACGCTATCGGATAGCATCAGAATATATACAAGTCACCAAGGGACTTTGGGATTCATGGGAGGATGACGCGTTTACTCGGGATAAAGAGTCCGGTGAGTTTTTTGATCCTTCTAAAATGCATCAATTAAAGCATAAAGGAGAATTTTTCTCCGTGCAAGGACCACTCAACATTGCCAGATCTAAACAGGGGAGACCTGTCGTTTTTCAAGCTGGTTCATCAGAAGCTGGCAAAAATTTTGCGGCTAAAGAAGCGGATGCAATCTTTACAGGTCAACCAACATTGGAAGATGCCAAGATATTTTATCAAGATGTAAAAAACAGGGCTATTGCATTCGGGAGAAATCCTGATGAAATTGTTATTCTGCCAGGTATCGCGCCAATCATTGGTGCAACTGAGGAAGAAGCGGAGCACAAATATCAAGAACTCGCTAACCTGGTTTCTATAGATAAGGCGCTTGACTATTTGGGACGATACTTCGATCATCATGATTTTTCCCAATATGAACTGGATGCATCTTTCCCAGATCTCGGAGACATCGGAAAAAACAGTTTCCGAAGTACGACTGACCGAATCAAACAGGAAGCGAAGGAGAAACAGTTAACGCTCCGTCAAGTAGCACTTAAGGAGACAACACCCCGGACTTCTTTTATTGGAACTCCCGAGAAAGTAGCGCATCTGATTCAGCAATGGTTTGAAGAGAAGGGTGCGGACGGATTTATCTTTTCTTCAAGTGTTCCAAATGCTTTAAGTGACTTTGTAGACTATGTGATCCCTATCCTTCAAAAAAGGGGAATATATCGTACTGAATATGAAGCAGAAACATTAAGAGGCAACTTGGGGCTTCCATTCCCGGAAAATCGTTATGCGAAAGAAAGCATTAAACAATGATTGAAGAATCAATTTAAAAATTGAAGGAGGAATAAGAATTGGGAGAAGCGTTATCTGTCGTCGTTTGGTCAAAACAAGGATGTCACTATTGCGAAGAGGTTAAACAATACTTAAAAGAAAAGGAGATCGCTTATCAAACGGTGGATGTTACAAATCATGATGATCGGCGAGATATTTTAGAAATCAAATATGGTGTTCGGTATGTGCCCATTATTGAAATTGGGCGAGGTAGCGTATATGAGAGCGTTACGGAAATTGGAATTCCTAATCTTGAAAAAGTGCTTAAACGTGTACAATAACAAAAAATCACGCGATTAAAACTGAGTCTAAAAGAATGACTGATTGAATTAAGGAAAGATTGCATAAATAAATCCGACTATTCTTGTGTAATTAATATGTTATAGAAAAGGGGAGTTAATCATGACACAGCTAATCCGTCTTGCCACTGTAAAGGATGCTCCCGAAGTGCTAAACGTTACACTTCGGGCTTATGAACCAATCAGGGAATTGAATATTAACTTTCTCGCTGCGACTGCTGATTTGCAGCTAGTGACGAATAATATTCGGCGGAATCTCACTTATGTTTTAGAACAAGAGGGCCAAATTGTTTCCACTGTGACAGTTCGTCATCCATGGAATGATCCTGATCAGTTCAGTCCTTACCCATTCATTTGGTGGTTTGCAGTCGACCCCCTATACAAACAAAAAGGTTTTGGCTCGACTTTGTTAACCTGGGTGGAAGAAAACATACTTCGGAAACAGGTGAAAGCGCCGGCCGTCTATTTGGCGACAGCTGAACGTCATCCTTGGCTTGTTTCCATTTATGAAAGAAGAGGCTATGAGATTTTTGCTGAACGAGATCACGATGGAGAAAAAATTGTGTATCTTCGTAAAATTCTAGATGAAACGCTGTATCGCATTATTGAAAATAAAGAACCAATTGTTAGTAATTAAAAATGTTCGGGGGAATTGAGATGAAAAAAACATTATTACTTGTCATGGCACTGCTACTTACTTTTTTGGGAGCTTGCTCTTCGAATGAAACAACGAGTACAGCAAAATCCAGTTCTGGAGATTCAAAGGATAAAAAAGTTCGGAAGATCATTGTCGGAACTGGGACGCAATTCCCTAATATTTGCTTTTTGGATAGTAATGGTAAGCTGACAGGGTATGATGTCGAGTTGGTTCGTCAAATCGATGAAAAGCTGCCTGAATATGAATTTGAATTTAAAACGATGGAATTTTCTAATCTATTATTAAGTTTAGAAACGAACAAAATAGATTTTGTTGCGCACCAAATGGAGGTGAATGATGAACGAAAAGAAAAATTTCTATTTAATAAAGAACCATATAATGTCTTTCCCCTTCAAGTTACAGTTCATCAGGACAACAATGATATTCACTCCATTAAAGATCTAAAAGGAAAAAAAGCGATAGTGAGTGCAACGAGCAATTCTGCTGTTTTTCTTGAAAAGTATAATAAAGAAAATAATGCCGGTATTGAAATTGTCTATTCTGGTCAAGGCGTAGATGATACGAAGAATCAAATCAAAACCGGTCGGGCGGATGCTACCATTACTACACCATTTGCCGTCGACTTCTTAAATAAACAAGCAGATGCACAGCAAAAGGTTGTGGGTGAGCCGCTTCTTAATTCAAAAGTATACTTTTTGCTAAGAAAAGACGAAACGCCTTTACAGAAGAGAATTGATGAAGCACTTGTGGAACTGAAAGAAGAAGGGGTAGTTAGCGAACTAAGTAAAAAGTGGCTGGGCGCAGACTATTCAGTGGGATTTTAATTAGATAGTAGTAAGCGCGGAGGTGCTAAAGCATGGGGAAAGCATTTGATCCTTCATTAATCGTCGATTTCATTCCGACATTAATATATTATCTTGGAGTAACATTGCAAATTCTGGCAGCATCCGTTTTATTAGGAATGGTCATCGGGATAGCGGCAGCCATCCTGAGAATATTTCGTATCCCTGTCTTGAATCAATTTGTCATATTATATATTTCATTCATTCGGGGAACGCCTATTTTAATACAATTATTTCTAGTTTTTTATGGGCTGCCTGCAATCCTGATATTCATTAATATTGATATTTCAAGAATGGATGCTCTGTATTTTGTCATTATTACGTATGCATTAAGTAATGGGGCGCATTTCGCAGAAATATTCCGGGGAGCAATTAAGGCTGTCGATTACGGGCAAACGGAAGCAGCATATTCTGTTGGCATGAATAATAGTCAAAGCTTTTTTAGAATTGTGCTTCCTCAGGCCATACGGATTGCTTTTCCGAATATCGCAAACTCTATTATCGGATCCTTAAAGGATACCTCACTTGCCTTTACCATTGGCGTAATGGATATGATGGGGAGGGGAGAGACATTGATTGCCGCAACTGCACATGCTCTCGAAGTCTATCTCTCATTGGCCGTTATCTATTATGCAGTCGTGCTATTGTTCGAGAAGATATTCAGACTTTATGAAAACCGCATTAATCGGCATCAATCTGTTGATGTGTCTGTTACTGGATAACAAAGGGAGGAGGGAAGGACTTGACGATTGATATATTATTCATTTGGACTGCTTTTAAGGAGATTATTAGAGCACTTCCGATCACACTTATCTTAACGATTCTTCCTCTTCTTGCAGGTTTTATTATCGGTCTCGCTGTTGCCTTGATTAGGATTTATAAAGTGAAATTTCTAAGTGGAATTGCAAATGGCTATGTTTCCTTCTTTAGAGGAACACCGATTATCATGCACATAATGCTCATCTATTTCGGTTTTCCATTATTAATCGATAAAATTTCTAAAAAGTTTGATTTGGGTATTCAATCTAATTCCATTCCGATCATTTTATTTGTCTTAACCGCCTTATCGTTGAGTTCGGGTGCCTATTTGTCGGAAATATTCAGATCGGGAATTATCAGTGTCTCCAATGGCCAAATGGAGGCAGCCTATTCCGTGGGGATGAATTCGTTTCAAGCCATGACGCGAATTGTTTTGCCACAGGCCATTGCACAGTCCATCCCGAATTTCACGAATATCTTCATTGGATTTCTTCATACGTCATCCATTGCTTTCATTGTATCGCAAAAAGAAATGACAGGAGCAGCCAATATTGTTGCATCCACCAATTTGAAATTTTTGGAGTCTTTTATCGCTGCTGGTTTGATTTATTGGGGTCTCACAATCATTGCAGAGGGGCTTTCGTTTTTAATTGAGAAAAAGGTCACTGCCTATAATCGAGGAGGAGTACAATGATTTATTTAAAAGATATAAAAAAATCATTTAACCAGCAGCCTGTTTTAAAAGGGATTAATTTGAAAATAGACAAGGGAGAAGTAGTTACCATTCTAGGACCAAGTGGATCTGGGAAAACGACCCTGCTTAGGTGCTTGAATTTTCTGGAGAAACCAGAAGAGGGTATCGTTCAAGTGGGAGATATACAGGTGAAGCCCAAGAAGGCGACCAAAAGGGAAATCTTGTCCCTTAGAAGACAATCGGCGATGGTTTTTCAGCATTATAACTTATTTGCTCATAAAACTGTTTTGGAAAATGTAATGGAAGGGTTAATTGTTACAAAAAAATATAAGAAAGCTGAAGCGAAACGGGAAAGCGAGCTGTTATTGGAAAAAGTAGGTTTGGGAGATAAGCGTAACCATTTTCCTTCGCAATTGTCAGGAGGTCAACAGCAACGTGTTGGAATTGCCAGGGCACTTGCTTTAAATCCGGAGGTCATTCTATTTGACGAGCCAACGTCGGCACTCGACCCTGAGTTGGTTGGGGAGGTGCTTTCTGTCATAAAAGCAATTGCACAGGAAGGCATCACGATGGTGATTGTAACCCATGAAATGAGTTTTGCTAAAGAGATATCGGATCGTGTTCTTTTCATGGATGGCGGGGTGATTGTAGAAGAAGGTTCACCATTGGAGATTTTCAATGCTCCAAAGGAAGATCGAACACGAAAATTTTTAAATCGGATATCAAGAGATTTTTCCGTATCGTTTTTAGAAGAAAGGGCCAATTAAAGGAAGGGGCAAAAGGAGGACGTATGATTAATACAATCGTAGTCGATGAATTGATTGAAGCGGATAAAGAGACGGTGCGCCGCTTATTGGTAGAGAGTTATCAACAATATGAACATGAATATTCGAACCCGGAAGCTTGGAAAGGATATTTAAAAAATATTGAATCCTCGGTGGATAATCCACATGTTGATAAGGTGTTGGTTGCAAAGTGCAATCAGGATATCCTTGGCACATTACAGCTTTTTCAGTCATCTGAAAAAGCCTATGAAAAGCCGGAACTTGGGATTTTTTCACCAATCATTCGGTTGTTGGCCGTTCATCCCGAATCAAGGGGACGCGGTATCGCTCAGGAATTATTAAAGGCTAGTGTAAATTATGCAAAATCGCAAGGTGCGTCTAATTTGTATCTACATTCTACTGATAAGATGCATAAGGCCATTAAACTATATGAATGGTTTGGCTTTAAACGGGATCGAACGAAGGAATTTCAAAATCATGATATTTTAGTAAAATGCTATCGCTTGGATTTATAGAAGGAGGCGACTGTATGAGTCGAGAGCTGGAAAAGCGCTTAATATCGATACGGCGCCATTTACATCAATATCCTGAGTTATCAAATGAAGAATTTGAAACGACAAAATCAATTCAAAATTGGCTCGAGGAAGAGGGCATTGAAATCCGTCATACAGGATTGAAAACAGGTGTTTTTGCAGATATAAAGGGTGGCAGACCCGGACCGACAGTAGCCATAAGGGCGGATATTGATGCTCTTCCAATTGAGGAACGAACCGGGCTTCCATTTGCTTCGAAAGTAAAAGGGGTGATGCATGCTTGCGGCCATGATTTTCATACGGCAGCTGTTATAGGTGCTGCCTACCTTTTGAAAGAATATCAATCAGAGTTGTGCGGGACAGTGCGATTGCTTTTTCAACCCGCAGAAGAATTAGGTGGCGGAGCGGTACATGTGATAAAAGATGGTCAAATTGACGATGTAGCGGCTGTGATTGGGCTGCACAATAAACCCAATTTGCCTGTCGGTACCATTGGGATAAAAGATGGTCCGTTAATGGCGGCAGTAGACCGTTTTCATGTTGTTCTTCAAGGGAAGGGGAGCCACGCGGCCATCCCTCAACACGGAAAAGATCCAATAGCGGCAGCGGCTCAGCTTATTACCGCTCTTCAAACTATCGTCAGCCGGAATGTATCCCCATTAGAAAGTGCCGTGGTGAGTGTTACGAGAATAACAGGTGGAAACACGTGGAATGTAATTCCGGGTGACGTCATATTGGAAGGAACGATTCGAACCTTTAGTTCTGGGATCCGCGAAGAAGTAAAAGAAAAGTTTTATTCGATTGTGAATCATATTGCTGCTGCTTTTTCACAGGAAGCTGAGATTGGTTGGTTTCCTGGACCGCCCGCGCTTCTTAATCATCCGGCAGTCACAGAGATGGCACGCAGGTCTGCTCGGCAGCAATCATTGCATGTAATCAATCCAGAACCTTCAATGGGTGGTGAAGATTTCGCTTATTACCTTCAACATATCCCCGGTACCTTTGCCTTTTTTGGTACAAACGGAAACGAAGACTGGCATCATCCAGCTTTTACTGTTGATGAAAAAGCCATTATTAAGGCCGCTCATTTTTTATATGAAAGTGCCAAGGATTTATTATATAACCATGGTAAGTGGTGAACATACATGACAAAGGTGCCAGACACATTTTCGTGCCTAGCACCTTTGTTGTTGTAATTCCTAAGGTTTCGGTCAAATTTGATTTCAAGCATATTCATGATGCGAACATTCCCCCCATTTTAGCTTCCACACATAGCCACTCTTCATTTTTTTATTCCAGCTTTTCATAGACTCCTCTCTCCATTTCTCTTCCTCTCATTGATTAATCTTATTCTGATAGCGGTATGAAGATAAATCTCAAACCATGATAGGCGAGAGCGTGGTTAATTATTAGGCAAAGGCATTCCAAATTCATAAGTAATTGATAGAATTTTTTTATCAATTAAATAAATTTTTCTATCAAATAAGGTGTTGTCAAGTGCTTGTTTACAATGTTAGGATGAATTTCAATTACATTAAAACAACTAATTCGATTTGTTAACTCGGTATTAATGATTGGAGAGAAAGTCATATGAGTTTTAAGCTTGGAATATTAGATCAAAGCCCCATTTTTCCTGGGAGTTCAGCAGTTGATGCACTTAAGCAAACCGTAAACCTAGCTCAAAAAGCTGAAGAATGGGGATATACCCGTTTTTGGGTATCGGAACATCATCATATGGAACAAGTTGCTGGATCTTCACCGGAAGTATTAATTTCTTATTTATTATCGAAAACCACATCCATTCGTGTAGGTTCGGGAGGTGTCATGCTTCAACACTACAGCCCTTATAAAGTCGCTGAAAATTTTCATGTTTTATCCACTCTTGCCCCGGGCAGGGTAGATCTTGGCATTGGTAAAGCACCAGGTGGATTTCCTTTATCAACAAAGGCGTTACAATTTGGAACTGTGAATGATGGAAAAGATTTTGGGGAACGTGCATCCTTATTGCAAAAGATAATTGAAAATTCAATCGATGATGTTCACTTGCTCTCTGGTATTCAAGCAACACCGATACCGCCTGAAAAGCCAGAAACCTTTCTGCTTGGTGCAAGTTCAGACAGCGCTCAACTAGCCGCTAACCTCGGAATGGATTTTGTATTCGCCAGATTTATTAATAGTGATGATACCAAGCTGTATGAAGCGTCTTCTGCTTACCGAAGCAAGTACCCAGAAGGGCGCTTTATCGTATCAGTAGCGGTTGTGGCAGCTCCTACCCAACAAAAAGCAGAGGAGCTGGCAAGCGAACACAAACTATTTAAAGTTCATCTACAAAGTGGCCGGACGCTGACAGTTCAATCACGTGAGCAGGCTGAGTCATTTGAGAAGCAGGCTGGTGAAGCTTACGAAATAGAAGAGCAGACCGCAAGTGTTATTGCTGGAACTCCAGGATATGTTAACGGGATTTTAAAGGAACTTCAGAAAGTTTTTCAAGTGGATGAATTTATTTTGCATACACCGCTTCGAAGAGAAGCAGAACGGATCCAATCCTTTCAGTTGTTGAGTCCGCTTCTCTTAGGGGAAGAGACTAACATATAGAGGAAAAGAAAAGATCCAGAGGGCATGAAGAAGCTGATAAATGTTTGTTATTCCAATATAAAAGGATAAAAAAGGAGCGAGAAACATTGAAGAAAATTAAATGGCTGTCCGTTACTGTTTTAACAGTAGTATTGCTGGTATTAGGAGCTTGTGGAAGTAATGAGCAAACATCATCGGGGAGTAAAGGAGACAAGGATGAGGAAGTGACTTTGAAAATTGGTGCAGCCTCAATACCACATGCAGAAATTTTAGAGTTTATCGCACCGGATTTAGAAAAACAAGGCGTGAAACTGGATGTAGTGATTTCTACGGATGGTATTCAAACGAATCAACAAACAGCAGACAAAGAATTGGATGCAAACTTCTTCCAACATACCCCTTACTTAGAGCAAGTAAATAAAGATAGTGGTTTGAATTTGGTTAATGTGAAGGGTGTACATATTGAACCATTTGGTGTCTATTCCAAAAAAATTAAGTCTATAGGTGAATTGTCAGACGGAGCGAAAGTAGCCGTACCGAAAGATCCAGTAAACTTTTCGCGATCGTTACAGCTTTTTGCGGCAAATAATATCATTGAGTTGGATGCTTCCAAGTCAGGGGATTATACGATTGAGGACATTACAAAAAATGATAAAAAAATAGAATTCATTCCAGTCGATTCCCCTCTTTTAGTTCACTCGCTAGATGATGTGGAAGCATCGGCCATTAACACAAACTATGCTCTGGAAGGACGGTTAAAACCTCTCGATGATGCACTGATAATTGAAGGGAAGGACTCACCTTATGTAAACATTTTAGTTGCTCGTCCAGACAATAAGGACGATAAAGCGATCCAAAAGCTTGCGAATGCATTAACGACGGAAAAGGTCAAAGAATTTATTTTTGATCAATATGAAGGAGCCGTCGTGCCCGCGTTTTAAGGGGTGTCTATACCAAGCTAGTTAATAAGAGGAGGTGGCCACTTTGATAGAATTTCGTCGGGTTTCAAAAGTTTTTGATGGCGGGGAGAAGAAAATTGAAGCGTTAAAGGAGATTAATATAACCGTTGAAAAAGGGGATATATTCGGGGTTATCGGTTTTAGTGGAGCCGGAAAAAGTACACTCATCCGAACTGTGAATCTACTTGAATATCCTACTTCAGGTGAAGTGATTGTAGAAGGAAAAGACCTTGCCAAGATGTCTGAAAAAGATTTGCGTGAAGCTAAGAAAAATATTGGCATGATATTTCAGCATTTTAATTTACTTAATTCCAAAACAGTCTTTGATAATGTGGCGATGCCATTATTGTTAAGTAAAAAAAAGAAAAAAGAGATTGAAGAACGAGTTAATGAGATTCTCCGCTTTGTTGGTCTAGAAGACAAAGCAATGAACTATCCAAATCAACTTTCAGGTGGACAAAAGCAGCGTGTCGGGATTGCCCGTGCTTTGGCTACAAACCCTTCGATTTTATTATGCGATGAAGCAACATCGGCATTGGATCCACAAACAACAAAATCAATCCTGAATCTGTTGAAACGGATTAATGAAGAATATAAAATTACAATTCTAATTATCACGCACGAAATGGAAGTGATTAAAGAAGTTTGTAATCGGGTTGCAGTGATGGAGGATGGGAGCGTGATTGAATCAGGAAATGTGATCGATATTTTTGCCCGTCCACGAACAGAAACAACACGTAACTTCATTCGATCGGTTGTTCGCGATGAAGTGCCATCAAGTGTATATGGATTGCTCAATGAGGATGCCTATTTCAGTCGAATTTTTAAAATTGATTTTTTGGGATTGAGCTCTGGGCAGCCTATCGTTTCAAAAACAGCGAAGAGGTTTAGTGTGGAAATAAACGTTCTGTTCGGCAATATTACTGAGTTACAAGGCATCCCATTTGGTAATTTAATTGTTGAAATAATAGGAAATGAAGATGAAATTGATCGGGCATTACAGTTTATAAAGAATCAAAATGTCAAAGTGAAGGAGGTTACGAAGGATGGAAGTAAGCAAAGAGCTCATTTTAAACGCCTTGTGGGAAACTCTGTACATGGTTAGTATTTCACTTTTTTTTGGAAGCATCATTGGAATATTCTTAGGCATTTTATTGGTTGTAACAAGAAAAGGTCATATTTATGAAAATAGATTTATTTTTTCTATCGTGAATCCGATTGTAAATATTTTCCGATCGATTCCGTTTATTATCTTGCTTGTGGCGATTATTCCATTTACAAGACTAATGGTTGGTACGTCGATTGGTACAACAGCAGCAATTGTGCCACTCGTGCTTCATATTGGCCCATATATCTCAAGACTTGTGGAGAATTCGCTATTGGAAGTGGATGAAGGCATTATTGAAGCCGCGAAAGCCATGGGAGCAACGCCGTTACAAATTATTTTCAGGTTTTTAATGCCTGAGGCTTTTGCGTCATTAATTCTAAGTATAACAACTGCAACAATTGGGTTAGTGGGCGCTACAGCCATGGCAGGAGCTATAGGTGGCGGTGGACTTGGAGATGTAGCGATAACATATGGCTATCAACGCTTTAGCACTATTACGATATTCGTCACCGTTGTAATTCTAGTAATTGTTGTTCAGGGAGTACAAAGTTTAGGAAATATATTCGAACGGAAAATTAGAAGAGTGTAGTGGCGGTAGTGTACAAAGGGAGAGTGGAATGAATGATGAAAAAATGTATTTTACCTATACTGCTTATCTTGGGGGTGTTATTGGCAGGTTGCTCAAGTGATTCAACGAATGCAGGAGGGAAACAGAAAGTGAAGGTAGGTATTAGAAATTCTGAACTTCGAACATGGGAATTTTTAAAGGAACAGGCTGAAAAAGAAGGGGTGGAAATTGAACTTGTTAATTTCTCTTCGGCATATGATCCGAACGAAGCGCTGGCAGAAGGGGATATTGATATCAACGCCTTTCAACATGTTGCCTATTTAGATTCATTTAATGCGAACAATAATACAGACATCGTTCCAATTGGGACTACGATTATTGCTCCTCTCGGTTTGTATTCAAGCAAATATAAATCGGTGGAAGAGATCCCAAATGGTGCACAAATTGCTGTGCCCAATGACCAAGCTAACTGGGGAAGAGCTTTATTGCTATTACAAGAAGCAAAACTCTTAAAGGTTGTGGATGACTTTGACGGGAATGGTGGACAGGACAAAATAAAGGAAAATCCGAAGAAAATCAAAATTGTTCCTGTCGATGGTGCCAGTGCCCCGCGTGTGATGGAAGATACAGCTGGTTCGGTGATTAATAATGGAGTTGCGGTAGAAGCGGGACTAAATTTAAAAGATGCTCTTATTTATGAAAGTAGTACTGCAAAGCCTTATATTAATATCATAGCGGCTAGGAGTGAAGATCAAGACAATGAAATTTACAGAAAATTAGTTGATCTCTATCAATCAGAGAAAACGGCTAAATTTATTGAAGAAACTTACAATGGAAACTATATTCCAACATTCATTACCTTGAAAGAATTGAGCAGTTATAAGGAGATTTATTCTAATAAATAAGGAAGGAGAGATTAGAATGGCTCAAGACAGACAGATGAAGTTAGCTGCTTATCTGATTGGAACAGGTATGCATGTTGCGTCGTGGCGGCATCCGACATCAAATCCGAATGCAAGTATTGATGTGAAAGCTTTGCAAAGACTCTCGAAAATTGCAGAAAAAGGGAAATTTGACCTTGCCTTTGTGGCAGATAGTTTGGCCATTAATCATGAATCGCATCCTCAAATACTTAATCGATTTGATCCTATTGTACTAATTACAGCATTAGCTGCAGCGACAGAAAAAATCGGCATTGGGGCGACAGCTTCTACAACGTATAGTGAACCATATGTACTCGCTCGCCAATTTGCTTCTGTTGACCATATAAGCGGCGGACGGGTGGGATGGAATGTTGTTACTACAGCTGATGCGACCGGAGAGACGGCCTTGAATTTCAGTCGTGATAAACATTTGGCACACGATCATCGTTATGAACGAGCGGAGGAGTTCATCGACGTTGTCCAAGGATTATGGGATTCGTGGGAAGATGATGCGTTTGTGCATAACAAAGAAACGGGACAATTTTTTGATCCTGATAAAGTGCATGAGCTTCGGTATAAAGGCAACTATTTTTCGGTAAAAGGTCCGTTGAATATTGCACGTTCGGCGCAGGGGCAGCCGGTTATCATTCAAGCGGGTGCGTCTATACCAGGGCAGCGATTAGCCGCTCGAACAGCCGAAGTCGTTTTCACACATTGGGATAACATTGAAGAATCCAAACGATATTATCAAGAATTAAAATCGTCTTTAATGGCCTTTGGAAGAAGCGTGGAAGAGCTTCACATCCTTCACGGCATTTCCCCTATTATCGGAGAAACCGAGGAAATAGCCATTCAAAAATACAATAAACTCCAAAGTCTCGTCGACCCTTATGAGAGTTTGAAATTCGTTTCTGGTTATATGGGCAACGTGGATTTTTCAAAATATTCTTTAGATACACCAGCGAAGGATGTTGAATTTCCATTAGTAAATAGCATACAAAGTAACTTTAATGAAATGAAGAAAATTATTGGTGAAGAAGACATAAAAGTGGGTGAATTATATGCGAGATTTTTCAGTCCTGCCAGACGAGATAGATTTGTCGGTACACCAACTCAAGTAGCTGATGAAATGGAGGTATGGTTTACTGAAAAAGCTGCAGATGGCTTTATGCTTCAATTTCCATTGTTACCAGGCGACTTAGAGGATTTCGTCGAGAAGGTTGTTCCCATTTTACAGGAGAGGGGTTTGTTCCGTTTGGACTATGAAGGAGACACTCTCCGTGATCACCTTGGATTAAAGAATCCAAAAAATCGCTTTGCTAATGAAGAAATATCAAATTATTTGGAATAAGGGATATCTCGTATTTTCATTAGAATCATTAAAGTTATATATAATGGGAGTCCAAAGGAATGAGGGACATAGGAGAAATCCTAGTCCCTCAAATTCTTTTCTCCTAAATATCAACCGCTACTAAAACTAACAAGTTAAGTTCAGCCTCTTCCTGCTTGGAAACCTGGATATTTGGTCATTCCGCCATCAGCATATAAGGTCAAGCCCGTTACATAGCTCGATTCAGCGGAAGCGAGCCAAGCGGCACAAGCGGCAATTTGTTCCGGTTTTCCGATGTATCCCATCGGTATCAGGTCGATTACTTCTTGTTTAGCTTTCGGGTCATTGAATTTTTCGGCATTGATGGGTGTGTCGATTGCACCAGGTGAAATATTATTAATGCGGATCCCTTTAGGAGCATATTCAAGTGCAAGGGTTTCTGTCATCATCTTGACTCCGCCCTTACTTGCTGCATAGTGGACAAAATGAGGCCAAGGTATCCGGTCATGAACGGAAGACATGTTAATGATATTGCCCTTAATGCCATGATCGAGCATATAACTGATTGCTTCCCTGCTTGCCAGGAACATCCCCGTTAGATTTACATCGATGACTTTCTGCCAATCTTCAAGAGTCAATTTTTCGCTGGGCACTTCATTTTCAATACCAGCATTGTTGATCATGATGTCGATTGTACCAAAGGTGTCCACAGCGAAAGAAAGCAATTTCTTCACATCCGCTTCCTTTGAAACGTCACCTTGAATGGCTGCGGCTTTCCCGCCTGCAGCTTCAATCATTTTGATGATTTCTTTATGGTCGCCATTTTCAGTGTGATAATTTAATACTACATGTGCTTTTTCTTTACCGAACCTTTCGGCCATGGCTTTTCCTAATCCTTTTGCCGCGCCAGTGATCACGACCACTTTTTTCTCTAAATCTTCATACATCATTCAGCTCTCCTTTGATTATTCTTTTGTAAAGCCAATCATGATTCCGCCAGCAATTACGAGTACACATCCGATGATGACAAAGGCCATTTGCTTTTTGGATTTTTTCTCTCCTAAAAGAAAGATGCCGCCTAAAGTGGAAATGACGATTCCCATTTGGGAAAATGAGAATGCGATGGCCACGCCCACTTTAGGATTAGCGAGCAGGAGACCGATATTACCGACAGCCCACATCATTCCGGTAAGGATATTTCGTCCGGCATACTTATTAAACGGTTTATGTTTGATGGAAAGGAGCAAGGCAGCCAGGAACATGCCAATTGCTTGCGGCAGGATCGCCGACCATCCGTCAACCTCATTCCATCTGACGACGATGACATATGTAACATAACCCACCGTAGAAATGGCAAGGTAAAAAACCCCTTTTTTCATGCTTCCTTCTTTTTTGTTATCACCATCGCCATAGCTTGTCAGCAAGACACCTGTAATCAAACAGATGATTGCAACAATGCCGATGATGATTGTCATCTTGTCATTCCATTCCCTGAAAATGATAACCGCAAAAAATGTATTTCCTAGAATTTGCAGTCCTGTTGAGATTGGAACGGTTTTCGATACCCCGATTTCCTTGACGCTATTGAATTGAAATAACTGCCCGAATGCCCAGCCTATCCCGGAAATGATGCCGACAATCCACACTAGACTGCTCCATTCCGGCGGATTGATGAAAGACATCATGATGGCGAACAGTAATGAACCGATTGTAATGCCAAGTGTTTGATTATAAGAGTTGCCTCCGAGTTTTTCGGAAACAAGCACTAAGCTGCCCCATGTCAATGCAGGGAGTAGCGCAAAGAGAAAGCCTTCCACAAAATTTCATCTCCTAAACTAGAAAACAATGTTTTTATCAATATAAAATAGTTAGTAAGCTATTGAATGTATGTATAGTTTTCCCTTTACACGGGAAAGAAAACATGGATTTAATTTACCAATTTGTCATTTTATTTTTCGGTGTGGAAACAATGAAATAATAAGTGGTTTATGGTACTTTTAATTTAAAAAATAGTTAGGAGAAATACGATGACGACACTGAATGAATGGTTTGAAAAGGGGATTCCTGCTCAAGAATTTGTATCTTCGATGAAAGTTCATAAAGAAAACTTACAATCGATCCAGCAAGGTTTTTCCACTTCTGCAGAGGACCAAGATTTTTTTGATGCATTAAAGAAGAAGGAACTTCGAGTTATTGTCATTACTGAAGACTGGTGCGGAGACGCGATGATGAATATTCCTATACTGCTGAATATATCTGAAGCGGCAAATATCGAAACTCGCATGATTTTACGAGATCAAAATCTTGAACTGATGGATCAATATTTAACGAATGGAACAGCGCGTTCGATTCCCATTTTTATATTCATTGATAAGGATGGTGAAGAAAAAGCTGTTTGGGGACCTCGTGCACCAAAGGTACAAGAGTTCGTAATGGAGTTAAGGTCTGACCTGCCTGCCAAGGATGATGAACGTTTCGAGGCAGAGCAAAAAGCAGTTATTAAAAAGATAACTGCGGCTTTTGCTGAAGAAAAACACCTGTGGGACGAAGTATACGGCAGTATAAAGGAAACATTGGGGAGCTGCTGATTGCGGGTGCATCACTTTTAGTCATGTCCCATAACGGGTGGTAAGCCCATTATGGAATTTATAGGGCTGTTTCAAAACATGGACTGCAACCTGACTGGTTGGTGAATATATAGATATGTTTCCTAACGGTTTTTTCTATAATATTCGTTTTTGAGTCCAAGGTTTTGGAACAGCCTTTTCATTTTTTATGATTCTGGAATAATTGTAACGCCGATTGTTCGAATAGGAGAGTCTTGTTTCGCACTTTGATTCGTTGCTTTGTAGTATTTTAACATTAGATCGTTCAATTCATTTTGGAAGTTAAGGAAGCTTTCATCATCAAGCTTTAGTTCTAAAAGGGAAAAGGTTGAACCATCTTCTGCGCAGTCTCTTTCTTCCAATTTAGTAAGATAGTTTTGATATTGGGTCATAAGGGATAATTGATAATAAGAAAAATAGTTCACCTTTTTTTCATTAGAGGATTTTTTCCATTCTTCCCCGCTAAGTCGTGCTTCTTCTTCATTTAAAACGTAGTATTTTTCGGAAACGGATCTCACTTTTTTCTCTTTTACTATGCGAATGACCCCTGAATCCAAAAGAACCTGTATATGTCTATATAATGTTGCTTGGGGTACATCTTTAATGATTTTTAACATTTCTAATGGTGTTAAACCATTTTCCCTATTTCTCATTAAAGCTTGGGTAATCTTTATTCTTACTGGGTGCATTAAAATTTCAGCTTTATTAATCATCTTATTCTCCTCACATTGGAAATTATAACTGGATAATTTTTAGTGAACTTTCCTGTTGGTCATGAATAATAAGTTTAATTCGTCATATATTGTAATGTTTGAATCATTGTCATTTAAATAAAAATGACACGGTTCGAAAAATAATAGTACCGAAATATTTTTTCGAAGTAAATAATAAGTATTTTTTAATTATTTTAATTTTTTTAAAAAATGTCTACATGCAATGAAAATTAATAAATATCGCTATATTTTTATTATTATTCATTATGATAATATTATCATTATAAATAACAATAAAAACTAAAACAATATTTTATTAAGAAAAAAATAGGTGCAAAATTCCAAATTAGATGTTATCATTATCGATAATGATAATAATATTTCGTTACCAAAGGAGTGGTATATATGGAATTGCATTATGGATGGAACGAATTGAAAGATATTGATTTCATGTCTATTCTGCCGATCATTTTACCGGTAATTGCAATTGGAATGATTTTAGTGCTTATAGCATTAATTGATTTATACAGAAATCGAAAGACGAGGAAAAATGTTTTATTGTGGACACTCATCATTATTTTTGCAAATACTATCGGTCCAATTCTGTACTTCGTTATCGGTAGAAAGGACAGTGAAAGAATATGAAATTAGAAATTAAAAATGTTACAAAAAAATTCAAAGAAAAAACAGCGGTCAATAATTTTTCAATGGAATTGCAATCAGGGGAATGTGTTGGATTGATTGGACCAAATGGGGCTGGTAAATCGACACTGATAAAAGTGATTGCAGATATTATAGATCCAAGTATGGGAGAAGTATTGCTTGACGGTAAGAAAATTTCAAAAATGAAAAAGGAAATAGGCTACTTACCACAATATCCTAACTTCTTTCAATGGATGACCGCCAAAGAAACCCTTACTTTCATGGGGCAGCTTTCGGGTATCAAGAGGGAAGAATTATTAAACGGCATCCCAGAGATATTGTCGAAAGTGGGGTTGAGCGGGGAAGAGAATTCAAAGGTACGGACTTTTTCGGGCGGAATGAAACAAAGGCTTGGTATTGCACAGGCGCTGTTACATAAACCGGCATTGATTGTCATGGATGAACCGGTTTCGGCATTAGATCCCATCGGCCGGAGAGAAGTGTTGAATATCATAAAAGAGATAAAGAAAGATACGACAATTTTATTATCGACGCATATATTAAGCGATGCAGAAGAAATATGTGAGAGGTTTGTCATTATAAAAAGCGGTAAAAAAATTGAGGACACAACGATGTCAGAATTATTGAATAGGAATAGCGGAAATAAAATCAATGTCGACATAACCTCTAAAAGTCAAAAATGGATTGAAAACGTTAAAAGCTTGAACTTCGTCAAAGGTGTAGAGGTAATGGGAAATAAATTGAAGATAGAAGTGGAAGATATTGAGTCAAACAAGAATATGTTACTGGCCAATGCTTTGGAGCATAATGTTGATCTTGTCAGGTTCGAAATAGATAACGATACATTGGAAGAGATATTCTTAAAATTGGTGGTGGAAAAATGAATAATTTTGCCGTTTTAGCTAAAAAGGAATTTGTTCAGATGGTACGTGAATTTAAAGTGATTTGGCTGCCGCTTGTATTTATATTTTTAGGAATAACTCAACCAGTTGTAAGCTATTATTTACCTTCAATATTAGAGGCACTGGGCGGGGGCCAAGGGATCACCATTGATCCAAGCATGGCTGCCCAAAAAGGCGGCGAAGTTCTTGCCAGTACTTTAGGGTCTCAATTTGATCAGCTAGGGGTCATGATCATCATCGTTTCAATGATGGGAGTCGTTCAATCCGATAAAGCAAATGGGATGCTTGCTTTCATACTTACAAGGCCTGTGACGGTTGGATCTTATATAAGCGGGAAAATCATTTCCAATTACCTGTTTGTTGCCTGCAGTGTGGCATTGGGATATTTGGTTTCATATCTGTATGTAGTTTTTTTGTTTACGAGTGTTGATTTTGGGGATTTAATAGTGGCTTTACTGTTCTATCTGCTATGGATCCTATTTATCGTTTCATTCACGACGATGATCAGTACCATTTTTAATAGCCAGGGTATCATTGCATTAATTTCGATAGTATTTCTCCTCGGCTGTAGAATCATAGTTGGATTAAGTCCGGTAATAGACAATGTGAATCCGGCAAGCATGAGTAAGCATGCCATGGAAGTACTGATTTTAGGCACAGTCAATTCACAGGCGGTTTGGGGCGCATTAGCTGCACTTGCATGGACGGCAGTAACGATATTGATAACGAACCTATGGATTTCTAAAAAGAAGTTCAATAATGAATAAGTTGGGGATGGAAATGTGTTAATCATGAAGAGATGGGAGGATGATAACTTTGTTAAGCATCACAGATTTGGAGAAAAGCTACTCGGCCAAGAAGATTTTGAATGGTGTAAATCTAGAAATCAAAAAAGGGGAAACCTTAGGTTTTATAGGAGCAAATGGTGCAGGGAAAACCACGACGCTGAACATTATTACAGGCATTTTAGATTCAGAAAATGGAAAGGTTGAAATAAATGGCCTGACCAAAGAAGACGGCATTGAATATAAAAAACAATTTTTCTTCATTCCTGATACTATCAATGTGTTTAACAATGTTTCGGGATTTGATTGGATTCGTTTCTTGATGAACCTATATGGAAATGATGACAAAGAACGGTTGGGGAAATATATCAATCGGTTTGGGATGCAGGAGTCCATTAAAAAGCCAATGGGAAGTTATTCTTATGGAATGATGCATAAGGTATCCCTGATAGCGGCTTTTACCATTAATCCCCCGATCATCATTATGGATGAACCATTGAACGGATTAGATCCAAACGCTGTTTTAGTTTTTAAGGGGTTAATCAAACAATATGTTGAAATGGGCGGTACAGTGTTTTTCTCGACGCATCTGCTGGATGTGGCGGAGAAAATTTGTAATACAGTGGCTATTTTAAAAGAGGGAAAAATCATCCTGCATGATGAGATACAAAATATAATAGGTGAAAGTTCATTAGAATCTACCTTTATGGAGGCTCAGGTATATGAAGGAAAAACTTCAGTTAACTAGATTTTTCGTTTCTTCCTTCTATAAAATGCCCAAGCAGACAATGTTGCAGGCTGTCCTGATAATAGCCGTTTTTTATATGTTTTTGCAGCTGACTGTCGTTAACGCCGTTGTTTATTTTCTTGGAGATACCCAGGTCTTCCTATTTTATAATTTAACGATTTCCAGCATTCTCGTCTTTGCGTTGGTTTGCTATTTGTCCACATCACAAATATTTTCTTATGATGAATTTAAAGTATTGGCACCTCTACCACTCACCTATAAGGAAATATCAAGGGCCAAAGTGTTAAGTAGCTTATGGGTCCCGATCATCTTATCAATGATGATCCAAGTGCCAACATTAGGCTTCTTGATAGTCGATCTAAAGTTTATCGAAGCGATTAAATTAATCACGTTTTTACCAATTGTCAATGGTTTAACGGCTTTGTTCCTGCTTTTTATCCTATCGTGCATGAATAGGCATTATTATAGATTCAAAAGTAAAGTAGCATACTTAATGGTTAACATTGCTATCATCCTAACGCTTATGATTATTTCCATTGTATATTTTGCAGGAAAATCATCAGTTGCCATTTCAAAGGTCATCTCGGAAATAGATTTGAATTCTTTTGAAGGGATAAAAAACTCGTTGGAATTGTTAATGAGACATATATTTGAAACCGCAAATATGATTCCAGTGATCAAATGGATATTGGATGCTTTTGTATCAAATGAAATAACCGTTCAATTTTTCATTATTTATATTTCGATAATGGTAATAGGTTTCCTTTTGTATTCAATGATTATAGAGAACATTTCTGTTCATTACTTTAAAAATGGGATATTGGGAAACAACAAAACGAATATGAAAAACTCAAAGGTTAATATATCAAAAAATCAATGGAGTAACTATTTACAAAGAGAGATATGGATCATTAAGTCTGAAGCATATTTTAAGATGCAAATCGCTTTAGGTCTTCTTTTGCCTCCGATCTTTTCACTTGTCATGTTATTGCTGATTCAGAATGAAGTATTCCCGAATTATTTGAATATAACGAAAGAGGGAGTCTTTGATAAATACTTTTCCTATTCGGTCCTTTTCTTGTGTTGTATAAATAATATAAGCGGAACCCCATATTCAAGAGAAGGTAAATACCATTATTTACTGAAAAGCGTCCCGTTTGATGAAAAATATGTTTATTTTTCTAAAGTGATATTTTCATCAATAATCAGTATTATAGCCGTGGTGATCAGCTTTTTGATATTTGCCCTATTTGGCTATTGGGAAATGGAAAATGCAGTCATGTTATTAATCACTTCTTGTTTAGTGGTTTGCTATAATCTTCTAACACCATTATATGATATGAAAAATCCTAGTATTGAATGGGAGAACCCATCTGCTGCAATTAAATCCAACCCCAATGTATTAATAAGCCTGCTTTATGGATTGCCATTATTGATCTTGGTAACAGCGATTCATTTTGGCTTGGTTTGGTTCAGTGTCCAACCCCTGATTGGAGCGCTAATGATTTTAGTGATCGCAATAGCGATCAATTCCATTTTGATTAATAGATTGAAATTAAATTTATGAAAGTCTTTATATTAGAAAAACATTTTCGTTTGATAAAGGAAGTACAGAAAATCGGCACTAAATAAATTTAAAAAAGGAGTGTCTTATTATGGGGAAGCACCATGATAAAGATTTTAAAATTTATGCTGCTCGATTAGTATTGGAAGAAGGCAGAAAGCCTAGAGAATTGGCCGAAGAACTTAATATATCCATACCTACATTAAGAAATTGGATCAATATCTATAAAGAAACAAATGAAGTTGGCTCGGCGGACTCCAGTAATGGTTTTTCAGGGCTCAGTATGAAAGAGGAAAAGGATAAAATAATTAAAGATCTACAAGAAGAGAATGAGATATTAAAAAAGGCCATGCACATTTTCATTAAACAACCAAAATGATTGAACAGTATTAAAGCCATATTCTATTTTTCACAAATTATAGTGAAAAATAAAATATGGCTTTTTTAATTAGAAAATTTCAAGTTGCTTTTTTCATTCTAAATTTCACACGATAAGTCCTATGAAAATACTACTAAAGTAGAAAAATAATAAAAATTGGTAAAGTTATTATGTAATGTAGATAATTTACAAATTTTTAATGGACTCGGTAAAATTGTTGTGATAAAGTGTTATCGATAATGATAATAGGTAATATTTAACCCAGAAAATGAAATAATTGTTTTAAAAAAGAAATTTTAGAGGAAAAAAATGGAGAAAAAATGCGGAATTTCTAGAAAAAAGAGGGGAGGGAAATTATAATTGATTGAATATTTTATGAATAAGAAAAAAATTTATAAATCTTATATCAAGTTTTATGAAGCGGATTCAGTCAATTTGGACTATATTGATGATATTTTCAACGAAAAAGAATGGAATTATCTAAATTTGCAAAATGGTCCCAAAAGATCCATCGAAGCAAAGAAAAGTTTGTACTTTGGAAAAAAAGCAATTATGGAGTTTTTAGGTATTGGTTTGGATGAAATAAAGAATGTATCCCTGTTGAAAGGAGTCTTTGGACAGCCGGTCATTATTACAAGCTTGTTCTTATTAATGAACATAGGTATATCCATCACACATACGGATAAAACATTCGGAATATTGCTTTTTGATCAATTGCATCCAATGGGAATCGATATTGAGACTAAAACGAAATCCGATTCTGAATTTTTAGAAACCTACTTAACGGAATCCGAGAAAAAAATGATTAAGGAAAGCGATGGTGTTTTAAGTAAAGAAGTTTTCTTTAGTGCAAAAGAAAGTCTATCAAAGATACTAAAAACAGGATTGACCTCTCCACTTGAAATCTATGAAATTTCCAAGGTTGATATGGATCAAGATAGCATCTCACTTTTCTATAAAAATTTTACCCAATATAAATCAACGGTTGTACTCGTGAATGATGAAATAAGGAGTGTTACCTTTCCGATAAATTCTACGAAAATAATTGAGGGGGAATACCAATGGAATTGAAAATGGAAGCGAATGCTGATTTAAAAAACAATAACAGATTAGTACAATATCTTTTTAAAAAAGAGGAAAGAGTTCACAAGTTAATCATTTCGTTATTGATACTCAGTTTAATAGCAGGTGTCGAAACGACGCTTTTGTTATATTCTGCAGATCAAAAAGGGATGAACGTATTAAATGGCATGTCCATTTCAGAGATCGGGGCAACGAGTTTTGCCATTAACACAATTGTAATGGGAGCTCTTGGATTATTGGTTACATTCATCATTCAAATATTAATTGTGTGCCTATTATTTTTAGTTTTAAAAGAAAGGCCGGTAAATATAAAAGGGATTTGCCAAGCCGTCATAAATGCAGGGATATGCATCGTGATTGGATCTGGTGTTAATGCAATCATCGCATTATTGGTTAAGAGCAAGGAAACGACATTCACTAGTTTATCCTTACTGGTACATGATAAAAACTCCATCCTTCACACATTCATGGCCGAGTTTGAGTTGTTTTACATTGTCAGTTTAATTCTATTCAGCTATAGTCTCGAAAAATTGGCGCTCATTAAGAGAAGAAACGCATGGATCATAACGATTGTAATCGCTTTGGTTTCTTTGTTTTTTCATATGTTGACAGTTGCATCAGGCACATATTTAAAATAATGGGGGAAAATGATGAATATGAATTCTTTAGCGAATTTATTTGAAGAAAGTGTCAGGAAATATGGAGACAATATTGCAGTAAGAAATAAGGATATGCAATTTACATATAAAGAAACTAATATCTTGGCAAATAAAATGGCAATGTACATAAAGGACAAAGGGATAAATAAAGGAGACAACGTCGGAATCTATATTGAAAAATCCGAGCATGTTTTATTTTTGATCATAGCCCTGCTTAAATCGGGTGTTACTTATGTACCTATCGACCCTAAAAGTCCTGATGAAAGAGTAAAGCATATAATAAAGAATTCAGAATTGAAGTTATTAATTGGGGATAAAAGCCGGATTAGCGACATTGATTGTAATTATGTATCCATTGATGAAGTGATAGAGAATTCAAAAGAAATGACAGGTGAGAATCTACATACTTTAATTGACCCAGAGGATCCAGCCTATATCATTTTCACATCGGGCTCTACAGGAAAACCTAAAGGAGTTTGCGTTTCACATGAAAATGTCATGAACTTATTTTATGGCTGCGACGATTTGTTCGAATTTACTAATAAAGATAAATGGACATTTTTCCATTCCTACGCATTTGATTTCTCCGTCTGGGAGATGTGGGGGGCTTGGATATATGGCGGAGAAGTTGTAGTGGTTTCATTTGAAGAAAGCAGAAATCCAATATCCTTTGTTGAATTATTGATAAATACACAAACAACCGTTTTTAATTGTACGCCAAGCGCTTTCTTCGAAGTGAGTGGTGAGCTCCTAAATCGTCAAAATGATTTAAGTTTAAAATACATTATTTTTGGAGGGGAAGCATTAAACTTCAAGAAATTGACGCAGTGGTTTTCTCCCGAAAATGGCAGGCTGCCAAAGCTAATAAATATGTATGGAATAACAGAAACTACCGTTCATATAACATACAAAGAAATCGCCAATAGTGATGTGGAAAAAGGAATGACCAATATCGGAAAAGTCCTGCCTCATCTTGGATTCAAAGTGATGAATCAAAATGGACAAGAAGTAACTGGAGATGAAGAGGGCGAGTTATACGTTTCAGGAAAAGGTGTATCGCTTGGCTACTATAAAAATCCGATGATGAATGAGATGAAATTTACGGATATTGATAATGTCCGCTACTATAAGTCAGGGGATGTAGTGAAACTGTTGGATGATGGTGATCTGCAATATATCTCCAGGAATGATGAGCAAGTGCAGCTAAGAGGTTTCAGGATTGAATTAGGGGAAATTGAGAGCGCGTATAATGAATTGCAAAACATCAAGAATGCAGTTGTTACGATGGATCAAGCGTTTAACGATGATATGCATTTATTTTTATACTATGTTGCTGATGAAGAATTAGCTGCTGATTATTTGAGGGAAAGTGTAAAAAGCTCATTGCCAGCGTATATGATACCAAGCTTTTTTATCAAGGTGGACAACATCCCCCTAACTGTAAATGGAAAACTGGATAAATCATTATTACCAAAATTCATAATAAAAGACTGTGAAGCTACACCGAATATCAAGAGTCCAGCAGATGAAACTATAAGTGAAAAAGTAAGGGAATTGGTTGTTAGTATCATAGGCAATGGGGTTATAAAAAATAATCAGTCGCTACTTGAAAGTGGAATGAACTCATTATCGATAATGAGATTGATTGTCAATATTAAAAATCAATTTCAGATTGAAATTGCTCCTTCCGTTTTATTGGAAAACGATACGATTATGAAATTATCCGAAGTCATAGAAGCTCGTCAAAAAGAAGAGGTAAAGCAAGATTATACACCTATCCATATCAATGTCAGAAATACATACCCTTTAACATATGAGCAAGAAAATTTGTGGTTCATTCATCAAACCAATGTGGACAAATCATTATATAACATCGTTTTTTCGTATGAAATAGCAGGTGAAGTGAATGAAGGAAACCTGGGATTATCGTTAAATAAGCTAAGCAATAAACATCAAATTTTAAAAAGTGTCATTAGGGAAGAAGCTGGAATGGGCATCTTGGTTTTCGATGAGTCGATTCATCATGTTATTAATTATTTCGATGTTTCGGATCTTCCTTTAGACATGCAGGAAGAAAAAGTGAATTACTTCGTGAAGGAAGAAGCGGAACGGCAATTTGATTTAGGAAATGGTCCCCTCCTATCAATTACGTTAGTGAAGAAGAATGAAAGTGAATATCAATTATTATGTAACATCCACCATATTATTTTTGATGGTTGGTCGATTCCAATAATGATCAATGATTGGTTTTCCATTTATGAGGAAATCGAGAATGGCGACCGAAATGATAGAGATAACCAAGCAATCCAATATGGAGATTATGCTTTATGGCAAAAAAACTCACCAAATTATGTAACAGGTAAGGATAATGAGTTCTGGAGCAATGAAATAACGGCATTACGGCAAAAGTCTTTTTTACAATATGATCATCAAAAAACCGGAGAAGGTAAAAGCGCGTCCGATATTATCAGCTTTTTGTTACCTAAAGAAATTAAAGACAACCTGGAAAGCCTTCATAAAAAAACGAAATCGACTTTGTTCATGAGTTTACTTACCGCCTATCAAACCTTTTTATCGGTTTACTTTGATGAAGAGCAAGTTGTCGTCGGCAGCCCTTTGGCGAAGAGAAACCATGTGGATACTGAACAATTGATAGGATATTTCGTCAACACCTTGCCCTTTAAATTACATGTATCCCAGGAAGATTCATTTGAAGGGATTTTGCGAAAAAACATAAAAAAAATTGCAGGTGTTTTTGACCATCAAAATTTACCTACTAAGGAGATTTTGAAATATTTATCGGCAGAAAGAACCATGGAAAATACGCTATTGTTCGATACAGTATTTGTCCTGCAAAATAACCAAAAAGAAAAGCTGGCATATAGGAATTTCAAGTTAAAACCGAGAAAAATCAATACCTTTAAAGCTAAATTTGATTTGGTTGTTCAGGCAGAAGAAATGGATGAGGATGAATTAGTCATTTCATTTGAATTCAACAACTCATTATTTAATAAAACGACGATTCAAAGAATGGCTAGTAATTTTCAGCATTGGCTGTTAGAGATTACAACCAAGGCAAGCAAGCGAATAAAGGACATTACCTACTTAGAGCCTGCACAGTTGCGATCATTAATCGAAATGGGGACAGGCAATGTAACTCAAGAAGTGGAAGATCATCGTTTTGAAGATGTAATAACCAGGTTTGAGAATAAAGTGAGTACAAATTTCAATGATGTTGCCATTGTTCATGGTGATGATCAGGTGACGTATAGCGAGTTAAATGCCCGGGCAAATCAAGTGGCACAACGCTTATTCCTAAATCATGTAGGTGTAGAGGATAGAATTGGGATTTTTATGGATCGATCGATCAATATGGTTACGGCCATTTTAGCCATTATGAAAGTTGGGGCGGCATATGTGCCTTTGGACCCGTCACAGCCAGAGTCACGGCTGAAACATATGATTGAGGATTCTCAAATCACATATTGCTTAAGTAATGAAGAAGGACTTCCAAAGTATCCCGGTGAAGAAGGAAAACTATTATGTATCGAAGACATACTAAAAGAACGGGAAATGGAGTGCTCAGAATTCCATTCAAGAAAGATATCGGAAAGTGATCTTGCCTATATCATCTACACTTCAGGAACAACGGGAAAACCTAAAGGGGTCATGATTGAACATGGAGGGTTGGCCAACCTCTGTAATTGGCATATCAATTATTATTCAGTAGATGGAAAGGATGCAGCAGTACTGGTTTCGAATACATCTTTTGACGCTTCCGTTTGGGAGATATTCCCTTATCTGACGAATGGGAATAAACTCCTGATACTGGATTACTATGATTTATTGGATGTAGAGATCCTTTCGGAGAAGATGGAAAAGGAGAAGGTAACACTCGCGTTTTTTTCAACTGGGCTGCTCGAGCAATTATTTATTAACGATATGAAATTTCCAGAATCAATCAGAGCTATTTTGACAGGGGGAGATCGTTTAAAAACGATACCCGAGCGTTTGAGCTTTGATTTATATAATAATTATGGTCCAACGGAGGGCACGGTCGTTGCGACAGCATATAAGGTACTTCCAAGTGATGATACAGTGATTCCGATCGGAAAGCCAATATTAAATGCAGAAGCATACGTGTTCAATTCCAGGATGAAGCCTGTTCCTAAAGGTCAAATAGGCGAGCTGTATATCGGCGGGAAAGGCATTGCAAGGGGATATATAAATAATCCGGGGAAAAACGATGAAAGTTTCATTCAAAATCCGTTCAATCCCTCAAGGAAACTATATAAAACTGGAGATTTGGTTAAGTATGCCGAAGATGGAAATCTACTCTTTGCAGGCAGGGCTGATGACCAAGTGAAAATACGCGGATATCGTATCGAACTTGGGGAGGTCAGTGCAGTTTTAAATAAATGCCCTGGTATAAAGGATTGCTTTATAGCGATAAAAGATGAATCTAAATCGAAGAAATTCATCATGGCCTATTATATCTCCGACAATGTCCTTGAAGAAAATTATATTCGGGATTATATGAAGAATCATCTTCCCCATTATATGATTCCTTCTTATTTCATTAAAATGGAGTCCTTTCCGCTAACCGTTAACGGCAAAGTGGATGCGAAGAGCTTGCCGGATACAAAAACGAACCCGGAAGGAACTAACAGTAAAAGTGTCATGAATGGAACGGAACAAAAATTGTTAAAGATATGGAAAGAGGTGCTGAATAATCAGGAAATAACCATCTTTGATAACTTTTTCGAATGTGGGGGAGATTCCATCCTAAGCATTCAAATTTGTTCACTTGCCAAGAAAGAAAATCTTCTCATCACATCAAAAAACATCTTTGAAAAACAAAGTATCGAAGAGCTGGCAAAGGTTGTGGAATTGACGGGCGATGTAACGATAAATCAGTCTGATGTTTTTGGAAAGGCACCATTTACACCTATTCAAAGTTGGTTTTTCACTCAACAAATAAATAATTTTAATCATTGGAATCAATCTGTAACGTTAAAGGGCTACCCGCAATTGAATGAGAAAGGGCTGCAAAGAATCATGGCCCATATCGTCAGACATCATGATGGGCTCAGATCAAGGTTCAATAGAGAAGAATCATTTTCGCAGGTGGAAAAGCAAATCGGCCCGTCTGAAAATTGGACTTTGAATTACGTAAATCTATCAAACCTGAATAAGGACCAACAGGAACGGGAAATAGCTAGACTCGGGATCGGTGCACAACAGGGCATCAACATTTCAAACGGACCACTAATGAAAATAGTATGCATCAATACTGGGCAAAACGAGCATGTAATCATTTGGATCATTCATCATTTACTTGTTGATGGGGTTTCCTGGAGAATCTTGATCGAAGATTTTGACCGGCTATATATTCAAGATATAAACAATCAGGAACTAAAACTGGATAATAAAACGACATCATATAAGGAATGGGCGAATAATCTCAATGAATATAAAAATAGCATTCCTTTAGGCATTAAAGAGTACTGGCTGAATGAACATGAAACGGTATATGAAAACGCCCTGGTCAAAACAGGAAATGTTTACGATGGAAAATCATTTGAAATGAAACTGAATAAAGAGATTACAAACAAAATCTATAATGATATGACAAAAACGTATAAAGCATCTATCGATGAAATATACTTATCCATTTTCGCAGCGCTAATCGGGAAATATTTTAATAAAAAAGATATTCATTTTACTTTGGAGGGACATGGTCGCGAAGAGTTATTTGCAGGTGTCGATCTGTCCAGGACAGTAGGCTGGTTTACGACCATGTGCCCGGTTTATATAGAAAATAAAGAATCGATTTCGAACACGATTCAAGGTACAAAGAAAAAATTAAGGTCCCTGCCTAATAAAGGGATTGAGTATGGGATCATAACCGAATTATGCTGCGAGACACATATGAAACAAAATAGGCCGATCATCAGTTTCAATAATCTAGGTAGATTTCATCAAAACAATGAATGGGCTGCAAAAGACGTCACCTTTTTTAGTGAACAAGATATTCAACATAATTCCTATACCGAACATGAAGTCGATATCGAATTGCTTGTAGTGAATGAGGAGCAAACCATAAAAATAAACTATAACAGACATTTCGTAAGAGAAGATTTTGAGCAATATATGCAACACAATATGCAGGAATTGTTACGGACATTGGAAGAAGAAACAAGGGGAAAACAGATGTACCGTCCGGAAGACTTTCCATTGGTGGATATGCCTGAAGAGGAATTTAACCAACTCTTGCACAAAGAAACAAGAATTGTTGATATTTATGAATTGACGGCTTTGCAAAAAGGGATGTTGTACCATAGCTTGTTTGATAGTGAAAGCAGCCAGTATAAAGTGCAGCTCATTTTTGATATTAAAGGTTTTCTGGACGTCGAAAAATTAACCAATGCCATTGTGACAACTGCAGGGAAACATGACATTTTAAAAACCAAATTGTATTCAAGCAGAAAAGGGGTATTCTACCAACTGTTAATGAGTTCCATGGATACCGAGATTGAATATGAAGAAATGATCGATCATCAAGAGAAGTTTGAAAAGTTGTTAGCTGATCAATATAAGATCATAGATATCGAGAATAATAAGCTGAATCGCTTCATGATCGTTAAGCTTGCGGAAAATCAATACCAATTAATATGGACATTCCATCATATTATTATGGATGGCTGGAGTTACTCGATGGTGATTAATGACATTTTTGCTGCTTATCATTCAATAACACCATCATCATCCGTGAGTCCTTCATTTAAAAAGTATGTTGAATATATGAAAGATTATACAAGTAATAAGGAACTGCGGGACTATTGGGCAGGAAAGTTGGAAGGTGCCCGAAATTCCGGATCCAGTTTAATGGGAGTGCAAGAAGGCGAGGGGTACATTGAGAATAGCTACTTGAAAGTATTGGATGAAGAATTAAGTGATTCCATTCAACGATTCTGTCAGGAATACAAGATTACCATGAATACTTTCTTTCTAACCATTTGGCTAGCCACTTTGAAAGAAATAAAAGGTACGGAATATGTATGCTGCGGCGTAGTGACATCCGGCAGGAATATTCCTATCCAAAATATTGAGGCAATGGTTGGTCCATTTATCAACACTGTGCCGTTCATCAAGCATATCAGCCATGAAAAGACCTACATGGAAATACTGGATGAGGTTCAAAATGAATTTTTGGAATTAAGTGCCTATGAGAATACACCTTTATCAGAGATTTATGAGTGGGCTAATTTGGAAAACCAACTATTTGAATCATTATATGCTTTTGAAAACTATCCGATGAAACTAGCTAATATTGATGAAATCAATGTTAGTTTGAAAGAAGGACGGGAAACGACCCATTATCCAATCGTCATCATCATCACCCCTGGTTCAAGTGTTCAAATTAAATTTAATGAGGCAGCGGTCAATCCAAAGTTAAGGTCATCCGTACTTTCTATATTTAATCAAATCTTAAGTGAAATGCTGGAAAAATCAAAAGTGAAATGAGGGGAAATATATGGAGACAACAATTGCGGTGAAGGAAAGGTTAATTGAGGAAAAACTTATTGGATTTTGGAAAGAAATTTTAGAACAAGAGACAATAGATACAGATTCCAACTTCTTTGACTTAGGGGGGAATTCCCTTTTAGCGATGCAATTTATTCAAATGGTGAAGAATAACCTGGGAGTGAGATTACCAATCAAAGTGATGTTCGAACAATCCACCATCAAGGAACTATCAGTACTCATCAAACAATTGGACGATATGCATAAGTTAAGTTGAATGGAAAAGAATTGAGGTGTTTTTCTATGAACAGGATGATCAGTGAAACGGAAGATAGGCTATTAAACTTGATTTCAATTGTTATTGAACCTTTTAAACTATCACTAGTAGAGGACATGAATGAATCACTAAGCACAAATGAAAAAAAAGATGAGTTTTTGTCTTCGATAAAACAGGAGTTTGGTATTCAATTAACACCGGAAATCATTTCAAGTCAATGGAATATAGAAAAACTGGCAAGTTTTCTGGACATGCTCCTCTACATGAGGGAAGACGAGGTAAATAAGCCTTATAAACGTGGGAAAAGTGAAGGAATGCTTTCTCATAATCAAGATAGAATGTATCTGTTCGACAGCCTGGATGAAAGGAAAATGCTCTATAATATGCCATTTAAATTCATTTTAAATGGCGTTGTGGACATTGATGACCTGCAACAGGCATTAGATTTCATGATTGAACGCCATGAAACTTTGCGAACTAATTTCAAAGGAGAAGAACATCAAATCCTTCAATTCTTATCAAAAAAAAGCCGAAACATGATTGCCTATGAAGACTGCCGGGGATTAGATCCCGAAGTCAGCGATATAATGGTCACCTCCCATCTTACTGAAGAAATGGAAAGATGCTTCGACCTGGAAAATGATCATTTATTTAATATGAAACTATTTCGAGTTGATGAAGAAAAACATTATTTGGTATGCAATTTTCACCATATCATTTTTGATGGAGTATCGTTTGTCACCTTTTTCGAAGAGTTATTGGAGGTTTATGAAGGAATTCAAACAGGCAGGGTTGGGGATATTCCCCCTCTGGACATGCAATATTTAGATTATGCTGTCTGGCATAAGGAGTGGGTCAAGGAAAGTACGCCAAGCCAAAGGAGGTTTTGGGAAAGTTATTTAGATCAAGAGGAAGAAGCATTAGAACTTCCATTTGACTTTCAACGTCCAAAATCACCTTCTTACTCAGGCGAAAGACTGGAAATGGCCATAACGAATGAACTTCGTGCATGGATTGACAGGGTTTTAAAGGAGAATGGTACGACTTTATATGCTTTTATGATGACCGCCTATCAAGTGTTTTTAAGTCGGTATACCGGGAAGGATCAAATCATTGTCGGGAGTACCGTGGCAAACCGTGGCCAAGAAGAATTTGCCCGGACAGTTGGATGCTTTGTCAATACGCTGCCATTGAAGCTGACCGTTGATCCATCAGAATCATTTCATGAAATATTGAACCGGAATCGTAAAGGGATTTTGGATGTATTGGAACATCAGGCTTTTCCATTTGAAAAAATCGTTGAAATCATTAATCCAGACAGGGATCTCAGTCATTCCCCATTGTTCCAAACAGCTTTGGCAATGGAAGAAAGCTTTGATGGGAACTTTAGCAACGCATTCTTCACTCTTGAACAAGACAAATTCGAAATTCCTTATTCAAATTATGACCTGACTATAAAGGTGAAGGGTTCACATGACTTAATCCTGGAATTCGAGTATTCCGATGAACTTTTCAGACGGGAAACAATTGAAAGACTCATGCTGAGTTTCGAAAAATGGTTATTCCAAATTTGCAGAAATGCGGATATACCTATCTGTCATTTGGAGTATTTAGATGACAATCAAATGAATCATTTGTTATTTGAGTGGCAAGGTGAGGTTTCGGATGCACATCAAAATGAGACGATCACCTCCATATTCAAAAGAATCGTCAAGAAGCATTCAAACAAATTAGCCATTGCTGATAATGGTCAGGCCATTACTTATTCGGAATTAGATCAAAGATCGAATGTGATAGCGAAATTGGTCAGAAATCAAACCGAAAACGGTTCTAATAAGGTAGGCCTGCATGTAAACAGGTCGATTGATATGGTAATCGGCATGTTGGGAGTCATTAAAGCCGGGTGTGCATACGTTCCGCTTGATCCTATGCTGCCAGCTGAAAGATTGGACTATATCGTCAATGATTCGAAAATGGATATATGCATTACGAATCAAGTTGAGGCTCCTGCCATTAAAAAAATAGCTACGCTGATTGATCTTGAATCCGTACATTACATGGCTACCGAGTGCTGTAACGAATCTATTGCACCTTCCGATCTGGCTTACATAATCTATACTTCGGGAACGACAGGAAAACCTAAAGGTGTCATGTTATCCCATAGAGGCGTAGTGAATTTAATAATAAGTCAAAACAAGTACTTACAACTTGATGAGACCTCAAAGGTATTACAATTTGCCACTTTTAATTTTGACGCTTCTATATATGAGATTTTTGGAAGCTTATTAAATGGTGCAGAGCTGCATATCGGGAATAATAAGGAGGAAATGTTTGATTTACTCGCATTGGAAAATCAAATCAAAAGTGAAAAGTTAACGCATCTAGTATTGCCGCCCGCAGTATTACAAGAGCTCAATATAGAGGGATCCCATGTGAAATTCGTCGGTTCAGCCGGGTCTGAATGTCCAATAGCCTTGCTGGATCGCTATCAAAATATAAATTTTTATAATGCCTACGGTCCAACGGAATATTCAGTATGGACCACGATTGAAATGTTTAAAGCGTATGAAAACAATGAGACTACCAATAATAAAGTTTCGATAGGCAAACCCATCCTGAATACTGACGTCTATTTATTAAATCCTGAGCAAAGACTCGTACCAATCGGTGCTGCAGGGGAAATATATATTGGTGGTGAAGGGTTAGCTGTTGGATATGTGAATAATGATGCTTTAACAAAAGAAAAGTTCATTCAACATCCTTTTAAAGCTGGAAAGCGTTTGTATCGCAGCGGTGACCTTGCAAAATTCACGAGCGATGGCGAGTTGATTTTTCTGGGGCGTAAAGATAATCAAGTGAAAATCAGAGGTTTCCGTGTCGAAGTGGATGAGATTTCGGTCAACCTCAATGCTTATCCGCAAGTAAGTGACTCATTCATTAAGGTTCAGGATCAGCCCAACTTAAATAAACAAATAATCGCTTATTTCACATCCAAGCAACAAGTTGATTACGATCACTTAAAAGCATTTTTAAAAGAGAGATTACCAAGTTACATGATTCCTTCATTCTTTATGCAAGTGGACAAATTTCCGTTAAATGCAAATGGGAAAATTGATTCAGCACTTCTTCCGGTACCCGTAAACAGAAGCAATACATTGGAAGAACCTGAGACGTTCATTGAGAAAGTGCTTCTTCAAATATTCAAAAGTGTCTTAGGGTTGGATGACATAAGTATCCGAGATAACTTTTTTGAACTTGGCGGCGATTCCATTCAGAGCATTCAAATATGTTCACTAGCAAGGCAGGAAAGTATAATCATCAGTCCAAAATCAATTTTTGAAAATCAAACGGTAGCAGAGCTGGCAGCGATAGCGAAAACTGAAAATAAGGTCATGATTCAACCTATAGCCACTAGAGGGAATGTGGAACTGACCCCCATCCAAGAATGGTTCTTTGCGGAGCACACTGCTTTCATCAATCATTGGAACCAGTCCATTGTTTTTAGTAAAGATTCCTGTGCTCAAATGGAGGATATTGAAAAAATCCTATCACATATCGTGGAACATCATGATGGATTGTTAACCCTATTTGAAAAACGTGACAATAAATATATCGGGAATATAGACTCCGAACACAAAACATGGGAGTTAGTCTATAAGGATATACATCATTTGGATGAGGAAACGCGAATAAGGGTGAGAGATGAATGGGAAAGTAAGGCTCAAGGTTCATTGGACATAAGTAATGGACCGATCATGAAAATGCTTGTTTTAAAAGAACAACCGAACAAGTATCGCTTCTTTTGGGTAATCCATCATTTATTGATTGATGCCGTTTCCTGGAGGATTTTACTTGAGGATTTCAATACTCTCCATGATCAGGCATTAAACAATCAAACAGGAAGGCTTGCTCATAAAACGTCATCATTCAAAGACTGGTCAAACTTCTTGAAGAAATACAATGAATCGTTGATGGACCTTGAAACACTCCGTTATTGGGAACAAAAAACAAAAAGTGAAATAACGGATTTTAAGATAGCGGAAGACTTTATAGCTAAAGAAGAAAGAACGATGGAGAAATCATTCAGTGAGGAAGAAACTGAATTCTTGATCCAGGAATTATCAAAGCAATCAAAAGCGACTGTGGAGGAAGTATTGTTGTCATTAATCGCAAAGGGTTTGAAACAATCCTTTGAAGTGAAGAACTTCTGGTTGGAAATAGAAGGGCATGGCAGGGAAATGGTGGATGAAACAATCGATGTTACTAGGACCGTTGGCTGGTTTACTGCGATGTATCCAATATTACTGCATTCAGATGGGACGTTTGATGATACTTTAAAAAACACGAAGAATGCTATAAGGGAAATCCCAAATAAAGGTTTTGATTATGGCGTCATCAAGTATTTACGACCTGGGGTCATTCAGGAGCCGGATATCTACGTTACTTTTAATTACTTAGGAAGATTGGATTCTCAATTTGAATCATCCAATAGCAGGGACTTTGGTGAGTTTGAAAATAAACCAAAACTGCATTTCCTGTCATTTATCCAGGATGGAAAACTAATCATAAAAATAATTTCAAAATTAGCCGAAGCAAAGATGAATCTAATAATGGAAGCTATTGGTGATGTTGTCATTGAAATCAAGGGAACTGAATTTGACCAAGGTTCTTTAATAGAAAGTGATTTCCCGGATGCGATGCTCACTGAGGAAGATTTGTTTCATATATTGAATTCTAACAAATAAAGTGATTACTGGTTTAATAGAATGATTGTGGTCTGCGGGTATGGATGACACGAAGATAATGGAATCGGGAGGCGCAAAATTGGAGAAATCTATTCAGAATATCTACTCATTAACTCCGCTTCAAGAAGGAATCCTTTATGAACTGGAAATGAACAATACAGCAGAAAACCTTTACATTTCTCAAATGCGAATCAGGATAACGGGCGCTCTTGAAGTGAATGCATTGTTCGAGGCGTGGAGTCAGGTTGTAGAACGACATGAGGCATTAAGAATGAAGGTCATCTCTAAAAATATTGAAAATAATGTTCAGGTTGTCTTCAATACAATGGATTATCAACCGGAAATGATCGATCTGACAGAGTTGAGTGAACATGAACAATTAAATGAAATTCAAAGAGTGACTTCCGAATCCCAGGAGATGGATGTGAATAACTCCAATTTGATGAAACTCCAGGTAGTGAAAATTGAAGAAAATCAGTTTATCTTGATTTGGACTCATCACCATATAATTTTGGATGGCTGGAGTACCAGCATAGTCATCGATGAACTCTTTGTTATTTACAGCCGAATTGTAGGAAAAGACTCCAAAGG
Organism: Peribacillus sp. 05N428; assembly: GCF_056397085.1. Taxonomy (NCBI): domain Bacteria; kingdom Bacillati; phylum Bacillota; class Bacilli; order Caryophanales; family Bacillaceae; genus Peribacillus; species Peribacillus sp. 05N428. The sequence goes on from NZ_JBFTMS010000009.1 coordinate 151,219, forward strand.
GCTTATTGAAAAGCCAAAGCAATATGGAGATTTTATCCGGTATATGAATAAAACAGATGCGGAAGATTTAAATCGTTTTTGGAAAGAGCTTGCAAAGGATATTGAGCAGCCGACGATCACATTTCCCGTCATGAAACATGTGAAGGAAAACCACCAGGACAATGATCTCTTCTGGGAGCTGGATAAAACACAAAGTAAGCTTTTAAGAGAGTTTGCCGCTAAAAACCATGTAACGCTTAATGTATTGCTGCAGTTAATTTGGTCAATCGTCCTAAAGGAAATGTCCAATCAAAATCGAATCGTCTTTGGAATCGTTAGCTCTGGCAGGTCGAATAACTTATTCAAATCGGAAGAAATCGTTGGGATGCTCATTAATACGATTCCTATGATAGCTGAAATAAACGATACAGACAGCGTTACCGATTTACTGAAACGATTCCAGGAAACATTGAACAATATGCTGGATTACTCCCAAATTTCTTTAGTGGATATCAAAAAGCATACGAAATTAAAGAAGGAAGATCCGATTTTCCAAACTTTATTTGTTTATGAAAATTATCCGGAAGCGAAAGATGAAGGCTTTAGCATTAACTGGGAGGTCGAAGGCGGAAAAGAGTCACATAGCTTTCCATTATCGTTACAAGCCCAGGATAATAAAGAAACGATAACATGCAAATTGTATTTTAATAAGTGCTTCTTACAGCGTTCGCTAGTATATGATATCCAATCAGCCTTCATGCAGGTTGCCCATCAAATTACTGAAGCTCAGCAAATTGATGAAATATATGTGGATATTGATTTTTCAAAACTAAAAAATAATGTGAGTAAAGACGATCAAGCAGCTGATGGCCATTCGGTCACATCCACATCGGTTAATCAAGAACTTAAAGAAATATGGCAAGAGTTTTTCTTGAACAGCGATATTAATGGTGATTTCTTTCAATTGGGCGGGCATTCGATAACAGCCATGAAAATGGTGTCTAAAATAAATAAAAGACTTGATGCGAATATGAAATTAGCTGATTTGTTTGAAAATCCTACATTGAAAATGCTAAATCATAAGATCTTTCCGGAAATGAGTACACCTCCGGGAAATGAAACGCAGGTCGTTTCATCTTTCGTGGAAAAGACATTTTTGGAAGTCTTATCAACAAGTCAAATCGATAAAGATGCCGATTTTTTTGAAATGGGCGGACACTCGATTTTAGCTATGAAATTATTGACGAAATTAAACAAAGAATATAATCAAATTCTAACTTTGAAAGATATTTTTCAAAATTCAACAATCGATTCGTTGACGGACTTCATCATTAATGAAATTTCAGATCATGACATGGAGCACATAGAAGCGCAACAAGAAAATCATGTTTTATCCAGTAACCAAGAGGCCTTATGGTTCAACGAAAAACTCAACGGTAAGACAGCCAATTATAATATCCCTCAGAAATATAAAATGATTGGAGCAGTGGATACTTCAATGCTGGAAAAAGCCTTAAATCATGTCGTTACTAGACATGAGATTTTGAGGACCACCGTCCGTGAAAACGCTGGTAAAGGCTATCAGGAAATCATGGAAGATTTATACATTAAAATAGATGAAATCGATCTCTCTGCGTTAAAGCCCGAACAGCAAAAGACTCGTATGCTGCAAATTGAAGACGATGTCCAATCGGAAATCTTTGAAATTGAAAAAGGTCCTCTCCTGACAGTGAAACTTGTTAAATTGAGTGAAAAGGATTTTGTTTTATTTGTGAATCTCCACCATTTCGTTTTTGACGGATGGTCAGTGAGTATATTTTTAGATGAATGGTTATCGTTTTATGACAGTGAAGTGAATGAAAAGGAACTTATCCTTGGAAAAGACTTTAAACAATATAAGGATTTTGCATTAGAGCAGAAAAACTGGTTGGAAAATAACATGAAAGAAGAATCGCTATTTTGGGAAACAAACTTAGCTGGGGAATTACCTAAATTGGAGCTTCCTTTAGATAAGATACGTTCAAAAGAAAATCGCAACGATGGCAGTAGTTTTATAGTGGAACTAACGAGGGAAGAGCTCCAGGGTTTAAAGCGGATGTCCCTGGAAAAAAACTCGACATTATTCATGACACTGCTAACGATGTACCAGTCTTTCCTAGCAAAATATACAGGTCAGAACGATATCATCGTTGGAAGTCCTTTGGCGAATAGAATGATTGAAGGGACAGAAAAATCGATAGGTTATTTTGTCAATACACTGCCCTTTAGATTAAAGCTGGGACATGAGGAAACATTTGAAGAGATACTTCAAAGAAATACAGGCCATATCATCGATATCTATGATCATCAGCAAATGACATTGGAGAAAATCGTTGAAGTCATTAACCCTGAAAGAAATTTAGCAAGCACTTCTTTATTTCAAACCGTCTTCATTTTACAAAATAATGCCAAAGCTGCATTGGAAAGTGAATACATAAAGATAACGCCTGAAGTAATAAAGTCAAAGGCAGCAAAATTCGATTTGAGTTTAGCTGCAGAAGAATATGAAGATAAGCTATTATTCGCCTTGGAGTATAATTCAGGGATCTTCAATGAACAAACCATTCAATCATTAGCTGAAAATTTCCTGGAGTGGATCAGGAAGATTACTTATCTGCCTGAACAATCCATTGACAAGGTATCCGTCGTGAGTAAGAAGCAGGAGAAATTATTATTGGAAGAATGGCAGGGAGAAACCATTCGCTTTGAGGGGATCAATGACACAATCCCACAAGCCTTCCATAAAATTGTCGAGCGATTTCCTGATAAGGTAGCCATTGTTGATGGTTCCGAAACCATTACATATCGCGAATTGAATGATAAGAGCAATCGGCTTTCTCACTATTTACTAAGCAAAGGGATTTCTAAAGAAGAAAGAGTCGGAATTTATGTGAATCGATCAATTGATATGGTGACGGGGATGTTGGCAGTAATTAAAGCAGGTGCTGCGTATGTTCCATTGGATCCTCATTATCCTAATGAACGATTAAGCTACATGGTTGAAGATTCGTCCATTTCCTATTGCTTGAGTCACAAAGAACTCGGAAAGAATGGTTTGATTGACCCATTCAAAATAATATATTTTGAAAATATTGAAAATGAATCGGATTTGTCAATGACAGAGAATCTTCACATTGCAGATCAGCGGGACTTAGCATATGTCATTTATACCTCTGGAACGACAGGCAGGCCAAAAGGAGTCATGTTGGAACATAGGGGAATCATTAACTTAGTTCATAACCAAAATAAAATGATGTGTTTAGATACATCAGCTAAAGTGCTGCAATTCGCTACGTTTAATTTTGATTCATCCGTCATAGAGATTTTCAGCACACTATTGTTCGGTGCCGAGCTGCATATAAGCGTAGATAAAGAAAATCAATTTGACATGAGTAAACTTGTTGAACAAATTAAGCGTGAAGGAATTTCTCATATTATTTTACCGCCTGCTGTGTTGAAGGAAATGCCAATCAATGATTTGAGCACGCTTAAAGTGTTGGGATCTGCAGGCTCTGAATGTCCAGTCGAGCTCGTTTCGAAGTTTAAGCATATATCGTTTTTCAATGGCTACGGGCCTACTGAATATTCGGTGTGTACAAGTTTTAAAATGTTTCCCCCGAATGAGGATGCTACAGATGAATTCGTTGTTTCAATTGGGAAGCCACTGACTAACACTGTTGCATTTGTGCTGGATGAAAACCGGAAACTAGTGCCGGCAGGAGCGGTTGGTGAACTTTATGTCGGAGGAATTGGGTTAGCGAGGGGATATCTGAATAATGAGAGCCTGACAAATGAAAGATTCATATCCAATCCATTCAACCCTGCTGAAAAAGTATACAGAACCGGGGATTTAGTTAAGCATAATAAAGCTGGGGAATTAGTTTATATAGGCAGAGAGGACGACCAAGTGAAAATAAGAGGATACCGAGTTGAACTATCGGAGGTTAATGTTTCATTACGAAAACTAGCAGAAATCAAAGATAGTTATGTAACGGCAATGGAAGATGGATTTCAGAATAAGAGGCTAATTGCTTATTATACGGTGAATGATGAGGTTTCGGTGGATTCAATTAGAAGAAGACTGAAAGAAACACTGCCTGCTTTCATGATTCCTGCTCATTTTATGCAACTGGATAAATTCCCTTTGACGCCGAATGGAAAAGTTGATCGGAAATCCCTGCCGAAATGGACGGAACAGTTGGATGAGAGGAAGAAAAAAGTGCCGGATGTGCAAGAGCTGTCCAAAACTGAAACAGAGCTTCTGACAATATGGAGAGATGTATTAAACGATCCTACTATAGGACCGGAAGATAACTTCTTTGAATGTGGCGGTGATTCAATCATCAGCATTCAAATATGCTCGGCTGCAAAAGAAAAAGATCTATTTATAACGCCTAAAGATTTATTTGAATACCAAACGGTCCGTGAGCTAGGGAATGTTGTAAATGATCTGAAACAAAAACAAGTGGTCCAAGAAAAAATATCAGGTTATGTACCGTTGACGCCTATTCAATCTTGGTTTTTTAATGAAAATCATGACAATATCCATCATTGGAATCAGTCAGTCGTTTTGATGAAGGATCATGCATTGGCGACCGAACAATATAAACAAATCATCATGAAATTAATTGATCACCACGACATATTAAGGACATTATTTGAAAAACATGGTGATTCATATATTGGCAATATTTCAAATGCTGATACGGCATGCGGTTTTCATGAGTATCAAGTTTCCAGTTTTACAGATGAAAATACTCTGAAAGTAATTAAGGAGCTGGAAGAAAACGCCCAACAAAGTTTAAACATATACAATGGCCCCATGATGAAGTTCCTTCTATTCAGGAATCAAAAGGACGTAAGGATTTTTTGGGTGATTCATCACCTTGTGGTTGATGGTGTTTCGTGGAGGATACTTCTTGATCATTTCGAAAGATGCTATCAACAGATAAAGAATGGACAAGAACCATCACTGCCTTTAAAAACGACTTCTTATAAACAATGGTCCGAGAAACTGAACGAGTATCAGAACACTGGCCTACCGGAAGATGCCGTTCAATATTGGGAAAAGGAAATGAATATTCCAGTTTCTCCGCTGACGCATAGCTTAGGAGAAACATGTGATTTTGAAAACATGTACAAAATACAAGTGGATGAGGACCAAACACAAAACCTCATTAAAAACACTTTAAGAAAACATAAAACGACGATTGATGAGGTTTTATTATCCGTTATTGCTCATTCAGTTTCCAATATAATGGGAATTGATGAATTTTGGCTCGATTTAGAAGGTCATGGCAGAGAGGATATTGAAGATGATATTGATCTATCAAGGACAGTAGGGTGGTTCACCTCCATTTATCCAGTAAGGATTAAAGGAATGCCGTCTTTGGGCTCAACCTTGAGAAATACAAAAAACAGATTAAGAAGTGTGCCAAACAAAGGGTTTGACTTTGGAATCCTAAAGTATATTTCCGCTCGGAATCATAACTATCCAGACAGCCTAGTGAGTTACAACTATCTAGGTCAATTTAATAACACTGGTGATATGGAACAAACCAATAGCAGCAATATCGATTTGAACTATAAATTTCCATATAAGCTCAATTTTGTCGCCAGCATCGTAAACAATAGACTCATGCTGAATATAATTGGCGATAGCAACAATGAAAACTACCAAATGATATGTAAAGAAGTTGAAGTACACTTAAACAATATTTTAAGTGGATGCGCAGATTTGAATGACTCCATTGTGGAAACGGATTTTCAAGCTGAGAAAATAGTCGATGGAAGTACGATTACCCATTTCATTAATAAGTTTAATAACATTGAAGAGATTTACCCCGTGACATCACTTCAAGAAGGGATGTTATTCCATAGTGAAGTAACTCAAAGTCCTGAATATATTTCACAGCTGTCCATTGATTTAATAGGTGATCTGGACTTGGACGAATTGGAAGAAGCCTGGAATGAAACCTGTAGAAAATACGACGTTCTTAGATCCGTTTTCAGGCGCAATCAATTGGGGGACCGTTACCAAATCATACTAAATGACATTTATTATGTGTTTAATCATGTGGATTTAACGATGTTTAGTGAGGACGAATCGGCATCCAAGATAGAAAATCTTTTAGAGCATAGTAAAAACAGACAAATGGATTTAGAGAATGGTCCGCTCATGAACATCACCTTGATCCAGCTATCGGATCATCGCTTTAAATTCATATGGACACATCATCATGCTTTAATGGATGGCTGGAGCCTGCAAATCGTCATTAATCATTTTTTGGATAATTATCGAAACCCATCCAATATGGTAAAAGACAGTGATGAACATAAGATTGCCTATAAGCAAGTCATGAATCATGTCAGGAATATGAATAAACAGGATGAAGCAGCTTTTTGGAATGAAGAATTGAGGGATTTCGAACAAGTAAAAGCACAAGTAGGTAAGAAAACGGATAAGGCAGCTTTTACAGCGGATAAAGTTATTGAATATAGCCTGCCTGAAGAGCTTACCGAAAGATTAATAGAATTATCCAAGCGGTATAGAAAGACGATTAATACCGTTGTTCAAGGAGTTTGGAGCATCGTTCTATCGTGCCTCAGTGAGAGCGAATCAGTATGCTATGGGGTGACAAGCTCAGGAAGGAACCTCAGCATTCCGCATATTGAAAAAGCTGTAGGCTTATTGATCAATACTCTGCCATTCTCGTTGAAAATCGATTGGGAAGATGATTTGCAATCCTATCTTACTGCGATTCAAAACAAGCAATTACAAATGAGAGAGTATGAGTTCAGTGCACTTACGGATATAAAGCGATACGCTGAAATTCCTTGGGATAAGGAATTATTCCAACATATATTTGTATTCGAAAATTATCCGAGCACAGAACTGGCAGAGGATTCGCGAATCATGATCGAAAATTCAGTCGGAAGTGAATCGACCAATTTTGATCTTACGTTCTCTGCGGCTGTAGTGCAAACCAAGCTGCATTATAAAATCATTTATAAAGAAAGTAAATTTGCCGAAAATGAAATTTTACTTTTTATGGATTCCATGCAGGAAATATTCTTAAAACTAACAGAAAATGAAACACTGCCACCTATTGGAAAATTAATAAATCACTTGAAAGTTGGGGCCCGATGATAAGTAAATCGATGACGACGAATAAATTGATGTCAATAACTGAAGCTTTTAAAAAAATCGCGGAAGATAATCAATCAAAAGCGGCACTTTGCGAAAATGAACGTCAAATTACTTATAAAGAATTAGACATGCTTTCAGATAAGCTTGCCAAAAGGATCATTGATCTGGGGATTCAAGAAGAAACAATGATCGGTATTCCAAGCAAAAGGTCCATTGAACTGATCATAGGGATGCTTGCCATAATAAAGTCAGGCTGTTGCTATGTTCCAATCGACGAAAATTACCCATTAAAAAGATTGGAATATATGCTTGCAGATACGGATATGAAGTTCTTCTTATCGTTTAATGGTCAAGGAGGGAAGCTCAGAGAATTGGATATTGAACCAATTCCATTTGAGATGAATGAACTAAGCAGGGACGGGCATATTCCCGTGAACCGTTCCTCGGAGAATGGTCTCGCATATGTCATCTATACATCAGGAACGACCGGAAATCCAAAAGGTGTAATGATAGAGCATAAAAGTGTAGTCAATTTAGTATTGAACTCTGAAATACTTGAAATAAACGAAAATAATAGAGTGGCTCAATTTTCCAACCCGTGTTTTGACGCCGCAACCTTTGAGATATGGGGAGCTTTATTGAATGGAGCGACTTTATTCTTGATGCCGAATGAGTTCACTTCTTTTGATGATTGGAAAGAAGCGATATCCATTGGAAAGGTGGATGTAGCTTTTTTTACGACAGGTCTTTTCAATGCAATGGTAGATGAGGGTCCTATGATTTTTGAAGGATTAAAGAAAATTGTGGTTGGCGGAGATAAAATCTCGGTTCCCCATGTGAGGAGATTGAAGCAAACAATCGGTCACTTCTCCTTGATTAATGGGTATGGACCAACTGAATGCACAACTTTTGCCATTTGTCATGAGGTCGAAGACAAAGATGCAGATGTTATTCCCATTGGAAAACCATTGAGCAATGTAGAAATCAGGATTCTATCTGAAGGACTACTCGAGGTAGCAGATGGGGAAATAGGCGAAATCTACATTGGCGGTCAAGGGGTCATGAGAGGCTATTTAAATCAGCCGAAATTAACGGAACAAGCGTTGAGCATGGATGATTTGAATCAGATGAAGTGGTATAAAACAGGTGATCATGGCGTCCGGTTACAAAATGGTGAGATCCTGTATAAAGGTCGAAAAGACAGTCAAGTGAAAATTCGCGGTTTTAGAATTGAACTGAATGAAATTCAAGACAAGCTTAATAAATACATGAAGGTTGAAAGTTCAGTAGTTGCTGTTAAAAACATCAATGATGAAAATTATGTGATCGCTTATTACAAACATGAAGATGAAAAAGCGGAAAACGCTGAAAAGGATATTAAAGATTATCTGAACAATGAATTGCCGAAATATATGATTCCCCACTTTTTTGTCAGAGTGGATGATTTCCCGCTTAATGCCAACGGCAAAGTCGATAAAGAGAAATTATTGGAAATGGAGATCGTGCAAAATAAAACTTCCTTAGCCAATCAGGAAACTGGAAAGAAAAAAGAAGTATTGAAGATTTGGAGAAATGTATTAGGAAATCAAAGTCTAGGATTGGACGACAACTTCTTTGAACATGGAGGCCATTCCATTTTAGCTACCAAACTGGTCTATGTAATGAAGGAAACTGTACTTCCTGAAGCCACTTTACAAATCTTATTGGAAAATAATACAGTGAATAAATTTGTTGAAGCACTTGAAGTCGACTCATCTGGCAGCATGGAAGCAGTGATGGAGAAGGATTCCATGCTCGATCGAGAATTGATGGAGAAAATAAGGGAAATATCCGCTAAACCAGTTCAAATTGAAAAAAATATGATGATTACAGGTGGAACAGGTTTCTTGGGGGCACATCTATTAAACAAATTATTACTGGAATTGGAAGATGTCAAAATTTATTGTTTGGTTAGATTTCCTTCAAGAAATAGATTGAAAGATACTTTAATGAAATATGGTCTTTGGCAGGATGAATTCGTAAGTCGAATCGTTGTCATTGAAGGGGACCTTAGTAAACATCATTTCGGTCTGGATGATGTGACATATGAGAAATTAAGCAATGATGTTTCTCATGTGTATCATGTCGGTGCAGAAACGAATTTCTTCGAGCCGTATAGCAAATCAAAAATATCGAATGTGGATGGTGTAGTGGAAGTCATTAAGTTTGCTTCATCATGCAATCGGAAAAACATTTATTATGCATCAACGCTTTCTGTCTTGACCGGAGAAAGGAAATGGGACGAGGAAGACGAATTGGTTTATTCCCCCGATTTAATGATCGGATACAGCCAGTCCAAATGGGTTGCCGAGAAATTGCTTCTTCAAGCAAGGGAACTCGGACTGACAATCGATATTTTCCGATTAGGCAGGATTTCATCTAATTCAAATGGGGTTTGGAACGAGAAGGATATGTTGTACAAGGTTTTTGAATCATTTATTGAACAAAGGATATTGCCATTTAAAGAGGAAATTCATTTTGAATTGATGCCAGTCGATTTTGTAAGTGAGTTTATTTACAAAATATCAAGATTGAAAGAGAATCAGAAGCTTGGGATCTATCATATGTTCAATGATCAGAGGGTTTCAAGTGAATTCGTGACCTCCTTCTTCGAAAAAAATGAAATATCTTACTCCAATATGGATTTGGAAGAGTGGTTACAATCTTTAAAAGAAAAGACACAATCTAACGAGATTCATTCATTAAGTGCTTTGTCCCAGTTAATAGATGAATCAACAAAATTAAAAGAGTCGGAAATCCTGCAATCAAAAACCAAGAAGGAAATGGAACTGCTATCAATGAAAATGCCGGAAATCGATTCAAGGTATGTTGAAAGCTTTATGAAGTACATGTTGAAATAATGAATCGTAAGAGAAGGGGGATGGAAGGACTGAAGAAAACACTTTTTTGTTTCCCTTATGCGGGGGGAAGTGCATCTTTTTATAGAGAATGGAAATTTGATGATGATGGGATAGAGGTAATCCCGCTGGAATACCCTGGACATGGCAGTAAATATAGTGAACCATTATGTGAACATATGACGGATTTGACGGATATATTATTGAAGGAAATGGAAACGAAACATCAAATGAATTCACTGGAAAACATCTCTTTGTTTGGACATAGCATGGGTGCGATCGTAGCCTATGAAATTGCGGCAAAATTAGAAGAGAGAGATGATAATAAAGTTGAACATTTATTCATTTCAAGTAAGTCATCCCCAGAATATAAAGTAGATCAAATAGATTGCTCTAATACAAAACATTTAAAACAGTCGCTTGAAAAAATCGGGGGAACAAACAAGGAACTCCTGGAAACGGAAGATTTCATGAATATATTCCTTCCGATAATTCAGTCCGACTTGAATGTATTAGCCAACTATCACCATGAAAAAAAACGCGAGAAAAAGGTGGGAAACAAGGCCGTTTTGCTATTGGGATCGAATGATACCGTGACGAAGGAAAGTATCGAAAGCTGGAATGAATACATTGAACATATTGAAGGATTGCATATATTAAAGGGTGATCATTTCTATATAAAGCAAAACCAGGATATCGTTTTAAAAATCATTCAAGAGTATGTACTCAATAGTCGTTGTGGAGTCTTGATTTAAGAGAGCGGACTGACTGACTTGACCAAAACTTGCTCTAATGTAAGCATCCGTTTGGATACCCATGAAACCCAATCTTCATCTAAAAAAGGACTGATTTATTTCAGTCCTTTTTACTGTAGACAAATTTAAAAAGCACCAGTTGCTTTCAGAAATCCACTCCCATACGGCCGACTGTCTGCTAAGCCTCCTCGACGGAAGCGCCTGTGGGGTCCCGGCTAGCCAGTTATTCGGCAGGAATGTCGCTGATTTCTTCAATCAATGAGGGTCCATCCTTATAAAAAAGTAAAAAACAATCGAACCTCCTTTTAGGAGTCCACACAAATCGGCGCAATTCGATTAAATGAGAAACATCGCTACTATTGTAGTCACTGCTAAACCAATGGTTACCGGAAGCAGATTCCGGCGGGCAAGTTCAAAGGGACTGACATTACATATGGCAGCTGCCGGAATCAGTGCCCATGGAATGAGGGTACCTCCGCCAATGAAAGACATTTTATCATTTAGCTGAAACAATGATAATCTCGCGTGCTTTACCAGTTCCTATTTTATATTCATCTTTTGTATCAATAATTAACTGAGAAAACAAGGTAGTCATCATTTGTTTTCTTTCGGAATCATTAGCGTATTCCCATAGTGAATGAATGTTTTCAGAAATATAAAGAATTTCATCAATTTTTGTAGAATCAGTTTGTTTATACATCTTTAGTTCAGATAAAATCCTTTTTTCCATTTCTCTAAGGGAATCAGTTTTCTGAATTAATTCATCTATATCAATAACATCTGCTTCAAACATTGCTTTTTGTTTTTTTAAAAGCTTTTGATTATTCTTTAGTTCTATTTCTAACTGACTAATCTTTTCTTCTGGGACATCAGTTATTTTGGTACTGCCCTTGATATTATGAAATAGATGATCAAGATTGTTTAGTACTGTTTTAACTAAATTTTCTTCTTTGATAATGTGGCTGGTACACTTTTTCCCTGCCTTTTTCCCTGAGCATCTATACGTCTTACCATTAGGGCTTTTATGACCAGACATTGAGTGACCACATCGGCCGCATTTAAGGATGGAGGAAAAATAATAATTGCTTGTTTCGCGTTTCCCGCCATAAGTTCTTCTTTTATCTAATATATCTTGTAATGCCCAAAAATCATCTCTGGGTATTATACGTTCATGAATACCTTCGTAAAGAATTTGTTCTCTAGGAGGCTTCTTATATTGTTTAAGGTTCTCGTTGAAAGTGAGATATCCTGCATAGATTGGATTATTTGCGATATCTCGAACGGTATCAACATGCCAATCGCTTCCTTTTCTTGTACTATACCCACGTTCACTAAGAACTTTTGCTATTGTATAAAATCCCGAACTTTTGCTTAGTTCAAAAATTGTTTTAACAATCATTTCTTCATCTTTACTTATTACAAGTTCCTTATTAACAGCCTTATAGCCATAAGGTGTTATGCCGCCTTTCCACTTACCTAATTTCGTTTTCTTTTCCATTCCAAGCCTAACCCGTTCAGCTAGGTTTTCTCTTTCCCATTGAGCTATAGCAGCTACAAGAGTGATAAATAACCTTCCCATAGCGTTTGTTGTATCATAGACTTCTGTTGCGCTTTTAAACATGCAATTGTGTTCATCTAATACTTTTAGTATTTCATAAAGGTCAAGTACTGATCTAGTTAGACGGTCTAATCGATATACAAGTAATACATCTATTCCGCCTTTTTTTATTTCATTCATCATCAAGGTGAATTTAGGACGATTCAAATCCTTCGCAGAATGGCCGTCATCAATGTGAATATCGACGATTTCCCATCCTTGTGAAACACAGTAAGCTTCTAATTTTTCAATTTGGGATGCTATAGAAAATCCATGTTTAGCTTGTTCATCGGTCGACACTCGGACGTAGATAACACATTTCATAAGAATATATCCTCCATATTTGTAATCTACGCTAAACCTCTTTTAATAATATTCAATGGGTTTAAATGAATTATAATTTCCTCATGATAATAAAAATCGCCGTATTTTTCGATATATCTATCTAAGGCTTCTTGCAAAAATTCTTCAGTCACATTTAAGTATTCAGCTACTTCGTATCGATTAGTGCAACCATAACGATATGCTTCAATAAAACATGAAAGTGGAAGTAGCTTATTATGTGCCCAACTTCTCGCAATTTTTTCCTGTTTGACGTTAGCAACTTTACCTTGATCTAAAATATTGCCTACTGTTTTGAAGTGATGACCTAACTCCTCAGCGAGAATGCATCCTTTTTCAATAGTTGACAATCGCTTTTCTAAAAGGATATTTCCATTCCTGTACAATCCTTTAAATCCGAATTCAAGATCCTTTTCTTTAATGGTTACATCACGATAATCCTCAAGTAATTTATTATAGTGCATCGGCTGCACCTCTCTCTCTATCTCTAGCTGTTATTTATCGTCTTGGAATATAAAGTCTATGTATTTTAAGATGTCTTTCATTTTATCTTCAGTTATTTCTTTTTCATCGAGGTGTGCAGCGATAGTTTCAATAGCTTTGCTGTTCTTTTTGATACCCTTAGAAGACTCATCTTCTAATCCCATAATGTAATCAGGCGACGCATCAAAAAAATCAGCAAAAATACGAACTACATCCATTTTGGGTTCTGCTAAATTATTCTCGTACCTAGATATCATACTTTTACTAATTTTAGTTTCATACTTAGCATTAATTTGTTTTGCTAACTGATCAATACTTAAATTTTTTGAGGTACGTAAGTTTTTTAGAATAGATCCAAACGAATACATGAGCTTTTCTCCTCTACCATATTATTCATATCTAATATAGTATATCATTCGTTCCTGCAATGCAATATATTCTGCTGAAATCGTTCCCTAATAGGAATATTATTTATTGACATCTAAATTTTAATGACCTATACTAAGTTTGTTCCTTAAAAGGAACGGTGTAAAGTGAGGTGAAATAATGGCCAGCATCAACGAAAGTACCTCTCGTCGACATCAGCCCTATAGAAAAATTAAAGCTTTCTTAGTCGAAAACAACATTTCGCAGAAGGAATTGGGTGAAATACTTGAGAAAAGCCAAAGTGCAATAAACCAAAAGCTTAACGGAACTGGAGGCGACTTCTCGTTACAAGAAGCAAGGTTAATGTCTGAGAAATTAGGTATTCCGAGTGTTTATTTTTTTTGAAGTTTTCGTTCCTTTATAGGAACTAAAGAATTAAAAAAGCAGATTTGTCCTATTGTTTTCACAGCATATGCTGTAGAGAGGTGAAATTATATGACGCTAGAGAATTTCAAAATAACAAAGGAACAGGTTCTTACACTAAAGCCGATTATTGAAAGTATCCTTTCTAGAAAATATGGAAAGGAGGTGAAATTTTCAGATTTAACGATTGGAAATATCACGGTGGATAGTAAAAGGGAGGTTGGATAAGTTGGGTGAATTCATGGTTTGCGGTTTGTTCGCTTTACTGGTGTTTTTAGGTGGATGTTTGTGCGGTAGCTCATTGACAGCAGGAAGAATGAAGGGAGGTGGAAAGAGTTGAAAATCAACTCCAAGGAATGGTTATCTATGGCAGAAGTTGATCGGTACATGGAAATTTATCGGGCTTTTGTGAGAAGTCAAAAATAAACCGATGCTACCAACATCGGTCCATAAAAAAACAATTCTACTACTATTATATCATGAAGAACAAGTTTTATAGCAAGGGAGTGGAATATATTGGCGAAATACAGACACATTCATGTTGAATTTTGGCAAGATCCAAAGGTGTTAGAAGAAATGACCCCAGAGGATAAATACTTTTATTTATACTTACTAACCAATCCTAACACTACCCAAATAGGAGTCTATCAAATAACCAAAAAACAAATGGCCTTTGATTTAGGTTATTCAACAGAATCAATCAGCAGCCTTCTAGAACGTTTTAACAATATGCACAATCTTGTTAAATACAACGAAACGACAAGGGAAATGGCAATCATCAATTGGGGTAAATACAATTTGAACAAAGCTGGAAAGCCTGTCATTGATTGTGTGAAGAAGGAATTATCAGAGGTTAAAGATAAAACTTTGCTCAGGGAGATCATGACCCACATCCCTAATGAATCAATTTCAATAGAGTTTTCACGATACGTTGACGATTCGTGTAACGATACGTTGACGATACGTGGACAAAAAGAAAAAGAAAAAGAAAAAGAAAAAGAAAAAGAAAAACAAAATAATAATGAGGACGCGGTTGCCTTCTACCAAGAAAACTTCGGAGTCATTTCTCCTTTCCTTGTTCAAAGCATAGAGAAATGGGAAGAAGACATGTCACCAGAAGCAGTAATAGAAGCAATGAAAAGAGCATTAGCTCAAAACAAAAGAACCTGGAGCTATATTGAAGCAATCCTTAAAAACTGGAACAGCCAAAACCTAAAGACTATCAATGATGTTTTATCTCATGAATTGAGTCGTAAAGGGGGCGTTACTCCTGAAAAGCCTGAAAGCTACATTGACAACCTTTTCTAAGATTCAAGTTGTAGGTTCGAGAACATGCTTAAATTGCGGTTCCTCTGTACCGATTGTGAAAAATCCCAAAGGTGAGAAAATAAGTGATTGCCTTACTTGTGAGAACAAAGCATTAGAAAAGGAAATGTCAGCATATAAAGAAGCGATGGACCATCAAAGGGATTTAGATATCATTCAGCAATTTGAACGCTATAGTCTCATTCCTGAAGATTTACAATCAGCTTCCTTTGAAAACTACTTACCAGATCACAACAGCAAAGAGGATGCTCTGAAGAAATGCCAATGGTTTGCAGAAAACTTTGATAACTTAACTGGATTTCATTCATTGCTGCTTAAAGGAAGTTATGGATTAGGTAAATCACATTTATCGCATTCCATTGCTAATTATCTCAAGAATCTTGGGAAGAAGATTATTTTCATTGATACACCTTCTTTATTGAGAATGATAAGACAATCTTACAAGGATTCGAGTTTTTCAGAATCAGATGTTTATAGATTATGTGCAGAAGCTGACCTTTTAATCATGGACGATATAGGGGCTGAGTATGTGAAGCAGGAAAACGGCAAAGAAAGCTGGGCATCGGAAATCCTGTTTCAAATTATAACTTCACGTATGGACAAGCCTAAAGTATTCACGACCAATCTATCTTCCAAAGAGTTATCTTCCAAATATGGCACGCATGGTGGCCGTATAGTGAGCAGGATGATGAAGGGTACACGTTTGATTGAAATGGAAGGCAAGGATTATAGAACACAAGCTTGGTAAAGAGGGGGATTGAAATGTGCAATAACTGTAATGGACTAGGAAAAACCTCGAAAAAGATAGGCAAGGGATTGGAGTGGATCAATCCTTGCTCCTGTCTCCCGGACTGGAAAACAACGAGAAAGCCACAGCTTGAAAAAATCTTGAAGGAAGCAAGGGAAGGATTAAAGAGTTGATGAAGATGAATGAAATGGATAGAGAGTTCCTTATAGAGATTTTAATAATGAAAATGAATTACAGCCGTGTCTTCTTCGAAAAAATGAGTATTAAGGAATTAGAATTGTATTATTTAGACTCCCTTGAGGAGACTAGTTTGTGAAGGAGAATTACATGAATCAACTATCATTCTTAAACACAACAATCAGTAAAGAAGTTAAACGTAAGGCTGAGAAGCTAATGAGTCGATATAAGATACTGGATGCAATCATAGAGAGCAAGAAAATGGATCTTGAGCCAAGATTGACACAAAACCCTGAGCCTTCAGAGATTCAAAGAGGAAATCAATTCTATAGTTCCGTAGAAAATTCAGCAATTACTGAATTTGAAATAGAAGAATACTTAAGGACAAAAAGGAAATTACATCTAGTATTTGAAAGTTTAAAACCCTTACAACAGCATATATGGGAAGATCGTTATATTCTCGGAAAAAGAGATGTAGAGGTTTATAACGATTTAGAACTAACGGACAAGACATATTATAGAGCTAAAAGGGAAATGGTCGCAATTGTTGCAGAAGCATTCGGATTAATAAATAATGTGGGATAATTTGACCGTAATTTGACCGTAAAAACGACATGAGTTATTAGTTTTAAGGTAGTAAGATGATATTATGCAGAATTAACAACAATATCACCCTCTCAAAAGGAGGGGAAACCACTTTGAAATATTGGTGGGACGGCACCTTTGGCCAGGTGTCGTCCATATTCTTTGTAAACTAGGCAGTAGAATCCCAATCGCTAACAAGTTAAAAGCTCTTGCTTTCTTGTGCCTAGTTTAGAGTGAATATATTTTAATAGGGAAATAGTCCCTTCTGTCTAATTAAGTAGGCAGGAGGGGATATGATGGAGCGCACTACATTATTACAGAAAATTAAAAATGCCAGTCAAGACGGTGTGAGTTTTACTTTAATATTAAATGCTGAAAGTGATCATGAGCGACAACAAATAATCAATACGGCTAAATGGCTACAAAGTGAAATGTATATCAGGTTAAAAACATGTGAAGTACAAAAAGTGATGTTGACAGAAGGTGTAGTTCTTTCTGGAACATTAGACGTAATTAAATAAGAATGTGAGAGCATCCATTAATTTGGGTGCTTTTTTTATTGGGGTGAGAACGTTGAAACCTTATAAGATAACTCCTGAGCAGGAGAAGAATAACCTTGAAAGACTCAGGAAAGAAAAGTTCAGCGAACGGGAATCACGGGAACTAAGAGGAGAAACAAGGGATATTTATAGACGGCGCAAGGGGGGAGCCTTTATTAATAGATGATAAGAGGCTACAAGCAATTAGAATATTAAAATAAGGGGGCGTATTGGATGAACGTAGTCCAACCCATTCGTGATAAGGTCTTACTTCAGGAAATGAAAGACTTTCTTAAAAAAAATAACGAACGTAATTATATTCTATTTTTACTGGGGATCCATACGGGCTTGCGTATCTCTGATATTCTTCGTTTGCGTGTGAGGGATGTTTTAGGATGGGACATTGTCTTAAAGGAAAAAAAGACGGATAAACACAAGGAAGTAAAGATGTCCAACGAATTAAAACGAGCTATTCGGAGCTATGTGAAAGACAAGCCTAAGAGCGAGTATTTAATTAAAAGTCGGAACGGAAAAAACAAACCGATTACAAGAGGAATGGCTTATGTGATTTTAAGTCAACTGGCAGAAGAATTCGGACTCGAGAGAATTGGGACTCATTCCCTTCGAAAGACTTATGGGTATAATCATTACAAGAAATTTAACGATGTAGTTGCCCTTCAACAGATCCTCAATCACACCGACCAACGGGAAACCTTAATTTATATTGGAATAAAACAAGATGAGTTAAACAAAATGCAGGGGAAAATTGATTGGTGATTTCTTTTTTTGTGCGTTCTTCTATTTTTTTTGCTCTTTTTAATTCGCTTCAACCTGGCGGTTGTTCAATTCATTTTTAAAGACAAAGAAATCCTTTGTTACTGTAAAGAAACATGGGTGCGTGTGAATTATACACAATCTGGATTATAACTAATTCAAACAGTGTTTTTTACCCTCTTTTGTATCGAAAAAGTGGCGTATTAATGGTATAAAAGTTGAAATGACCAAAGAGCTTTTTACAGAAATTATTTCCTTTGCTGTTAATCTATACGATAATAAATATTAAGGGGGAATTAATTTGGAAGATGACATCGTAGTAAAGAAGTGGACGAATAGAGATTGGTGTTGGTTAGTAGGTATTTTAATAGCTATAATCGTATTTATTTTTACATTTAGATTAGCAGATAACACTGAAGTTAAAGACTTATTTTCATTTATATCTAGTGCAGTTTCTATTGCTTTAGCTGTAATAGCAATATTTTTGGCACTTAAGCAGGACTCAGATAATAGGAGAGTTAGTGATCAAACATCACGTATACTAAGAGAAATAAATTTTGGATTAAGGAACGTAGATGAAAATGTAAAAAAGTTGGATGTAAGAGATATAAGCAAGTTAACAGAGAGTGCTGTTGAGGATATTGCAAGTGAAGGCGATAAAGATAGTTATTCAAAAGATGAAGTTAAGGAATTGTTTACTAACTTCAGTGCAGATGTATTAAATGAGATTAACAATCAGTTAAATAAAAGTAATGACGAAGAGTATATGCATGATGAATATCTAAAGCGTAAATTTTCATCATTAAGAGAAAATCAATCGTCTACAGATCTTATTCACAAGGTTTTATTTTTAAACCCGGATAGTGATGATGATACAATCCAAAAGATTCTGGAGGAACGTTATAAAGTAAGGGCTACTAAAGCACTTATAAATAAGGTGAGAACAAGAATGAAAATATTTAAGAATGTTTAGTAATTAAGGGTAAAGCATCTAAGTTATTGGATGCTTTTAATTTTGAAGGAATTTATCTCCTTTTGTCGAATGTGTAGGCAGAAGGAGGGGGTCAGTTGAACTTTGACACTAAACATCTAGTCAGGTGGGGAATCCCTGGTTGGATAATGATAATCATACTGGGTCCTTATTTCTTTTTTTGTTTTGAGGAAATACGGGAGATGTCTACATCAGCAAGTTTAGTTGCAGTAGGTGCTTTCCTCACTGTAACCGGAGTTCCTTTAGGATATTTATTAAACCAAATACATCATTCATTATTTTGGGTATTTCCTCGAAGGAAGTGGTTAAGTAAGATAACGAAGAAAGGAAGTTGGAACCAGTATTTTATTAATGAAATTAACATGGATGAGTTATTCTTTGTTAATGAGTTGGGCGGAAAGAAAAGGGAAAGGTATCAATATTTACTATCCAGAAAACATGAGCTTGGCAGTGTAACTGTAAGCTTAGGTATCTCTGTAATTATTATCTTTATTAATAATGTTAATCATAAAGATGCAGTATGGTCCTGGATTTATTGGGTATTTGTTTTGTTGCTTTGTTTCGTTGTATGGAATAGCAGGAATTACACTAGCAGTAATATTGAAATTTATAATCAACATTATTTAAGTGAAAGTAATGAACTACTTGATAAACCATTACCACTAACAGAAGATCAAAATAAAAATTTTTAACTTGAAGCACTCATTTACTGAGTGCTTTTTTTTGTGTGCCAGGCATGGCATCTATCTAGGTGGTGAAAGTCCACTGTGGGGGTACACATCGACCAACCACTAAGGAAGCGCAAGGTACTTATCGTGAGGTAAGGGCTGGAGGAAGCGTGGAATAAAATCTTGGCTCGACGAACAGGAATC